>JAKPTG010000067.1 GCA_029571005.1 Candidatus Fermentibacterota bacterium | reverse complement strand
CGTTGGCTCCGATCACCACGTTCATGCCCCTGTCGAGATCCTCGAGTACCGGCCCGTTCGAGGGGAAACCGGGCATGACGGCGATACGCAGGCTTCTAATCCTCAAGCCCCTGCTCCCGCTCCAGGAGTTCCTCCAGCAGTTCGATTCCCACCGAATAGTCCTCACTTCCGGAATCCATGGCCAGCAACTCCACCGCCAGCAGGGAACTCATCTTTTTCCCCTTCGCCAGGGCCTCGATATCCAACAGGGGTTTCGTTTCATCAATGGCCTGCTGAATGAAAAAACCGGGAAAGTCGGTGTTGTCCAGGACGGCTGCGGCGTTCCTGAAATCCCTGCTTCTGGCTGTTCTGCCCTGGAACAGCACCCTGAATCCGGTCAGCTCCGACTCCGATTCAGCGCCCAGAACCCTCTCCACGGCGGAGGCGATCCTCTCCCCGGGATCCAGAAGATCGTCCTCGGTGATGGAAACGAGCTTCCACTCCAGCACCGCCAGGGGAATCCTCCGGCAGGTCATCCCTTCGGTGTCCAGCATCACCACGCTTCTCGGCCCCGTTTCCCCGGCATTGAGACCAAGGGGTGACCCGGGATAGAAAAACCTGTCGGTGTCCATGGGGGAGTGCATGTGCCCGAGCACCCATTTCGCCACGGGCACGGCTTCCAGCTCTCCCCGCCCGACCGGTGCATACAGGCTTTCACCCCCGGCGAGGTCGCAGTGGAGAAGGCCGACGGCCCTCGCCGGAAGGGTCTCCGGAAAGCCGACCAGGGGGGATTCCCGGTGGTGTCTCCCGGGGAAAGACCATCCGATGATGGTCACGTCTCCCAGCGAATGGGTCTCCCAGCGCCCGGAAAGGCCCAGGGGAACGACCCCGGGGAACCCCATGGCCGCTTCCGCCAGGAGATTCCAGTCATGGTTGCCGGCGGTGAGGATCACCGGTATGCCCGCCGCCTGAAGCTTCCTGAGACCCTGCCGGAATATGGCCATGCCTTCGACGTAACTCTTCTCGGAGTCTATGGCGTCGCCGGCTATCAGAAGGCCGTCCACCCCCTCCTCCACGGCGAGGTCGCAGATGAGCCTCCACGCCCGGGACGGACCGTGGGCGTCCTGGGACACATACTCGGGAAAGGGCATGCTTCTTCCCAGATGAAGATCGGCGGTGCAGAGCAGTTTCAAAGGTCGGCCTCCCGGTGCTTCAGGCATGAATAAGACCGCCGGCGGCTACGGTCAATGACGGAGGCCCGGGCCGGTACGGCGCCGCCGACATCGGCCGCACCCCGCATCCCCGGCGCCATTCCGCACCCCCGGGGGGCGCCGTTTCCGCGGCATGTCTTCCCCGTAGGGCGGATGTGAACATATTTCAGAAGGCGGGAGCGCCCGAAAACGGAACCCATCCACTCCACCGGAGGCAGTAATCATGAACGTTCACGGTCTGGACAGCATTCTGAAGCCGAAGAGGATAGCCATCGCCGGAGTGACCATAAACCCCAACAGCGTCGGCGGAAGGGTCTTGAGGAACCTGGTCGGAGGCTCCTTCCGAGGGGCGGTGTACCCGGTCAACCCCGGCAGCGAGGCGGTTCTGGGGGTGCCCTGCTACCCCTCCATCGCCTCCCTCCCCAGGGTTCCCGACCTGGTGGCGGTGTGTTCCCCGGCGGAAGAGGTGGAGGGGATCCTGAGGGAGTGCGCCGAGACGGGAGTCGGAGGGGTGATCATCATGTCCGCCGGCTTCGGTGAATCGGGGCCCGAAGGGGCCGCGATGCAGAGGAACCTGAAAGCCATCATCAAGGAACACCCCGAAATGAGGGTACTGGGGCCCAACTGTCTCGGGGTAACGGTCCCGTCGGCCGGCCTGAACGCCAGTTTCGCACCGGTGATGCCCGACAAGGGAAGCGTAGCCTTCATCAGCCAGTCCGGCGCATTGTGCACGTCGCTCATGGACTGGGCAAGGCGGGAAAAAATCGGCTTCTCCGCCTTCATATCCGTGGGAAACGCCATGGATGTCGGCTTCGCCGACCTGATTGACTACTTCAACGAGGACGAGGCCACCGAGTCAATCATCCTCTACGTGGAATCGGTGACCGACGCGAGAAGGTTCATGTCCGCCGCCGGCGCCTTCGCTGAAACCAAGCCCCTCATCGTGTACAAGGCGGGCCGTTTCCCGGTATCCGCCGCCGTGGCCGCCTCCCATACGGGAGCCATGGTCTCGGAGGACGCGGTTTACGACGTCGCCTTCTCCCGGGCGGGCATGGTACGGGTGCCGAACCTGGGCGGGATATTCGGGTGCGCCCAATTGATGGGAAGGAAGAAGATTCCCGGCGGGCCGAGGCTGGCTATCGTATCCAATGCCGGCGGTCCCGCCGTCATGGCGGTGGACGCCCTCACGGCGGGGAAAGGGGTGCTGGCGGAGTTGTCCGGGGAAACCGTCTCCGCCCTGGACGGGTACCTGCCGGGTTTCTGGTCCGGGGGAAACCCGGTTGACATCCTGGGGGACGCCAACACCAAGCGGTACGAAAAGGCTTCATCCCTGGTTCTGGCGGATGAGGGGGTGGATGCGCTGCTGGTCATCCTCACGCCCCAGGCCATGACGAAACCCGACGGCGTTGCAAGACGTATCGGCAAACTCGCCGAAAACACCCAAAAACCGATCCTTGCAGCCTGGCTGGGGGGGGAGACGGTCGGCTGCGGAGCTGAAATACTGGCGGAGAGCGGCATTCCGGTGTACGACACCCCGGAACAGGCGGTAGAGGCGTTCATGACCCTGGTGGACTATTCCCGCAACCTTGAGTCTCTTTGCCGCCCCCCCAGGGACATCAGGCTCGACCTCTCCGAAGGCCGGGGCAAGACCCGGCTCCTGCTGGAGGAAGTGTCCGCGCAGGGCGGAGGGATGCTTTCCGAGACCGATTCAAAGCGCATCCTCGAGTTCTACGGGGTGTCCACCACCCTCCCGTCACCGGCGGGAGACCCTGACGCCGCGGTGGAGGCGGCGGAGAAAACCGGATACCCGGTGGTGCTGAAACTCGATTCCCCGGACATCTCCCACAAAACCGAGGCGGGCGGCGTGGAACTGAATATCGAGGACGGCCCTCAGGTCAGGGCGGCCTTCGACAGGATCGTGAAAAAGGCGGCGCAATGGAAGCCGGGAGCCCTGATCCGGGGGGTGACGGTGCAGAAGATGGCTTCGATCTCCCGTGGCGTCGAGATGATAGCGGGCTTCAAGCGGGACCCGGTGTTCGGGTCGGTTGTCATGCTGGGCGCCGGGGGAGTCAATGCGGAAATCCTTGAGGACAAGGCCCTCGGCCTCCCGCCGCTGAACGAGGCTCAGGTGATGCGGATGCTGGAGCGGCTTCGGATAATGCCGCTGCTGAAGGGCTACCGGGGCCGACCGGGGGTGGACATGGACGTGCTGGTCACCACGGTCATGAGGCTTTCGCACATCGCCTGCGACCAGCCGGCGATCATGGAAATGGACATAAACCCCCTGCTTGTCGGTGAAAACGGTGTCATCGCCCTGGACGCCAGGATACTGGTGGACCCCGGCGCCGTGCCCGACACCCCCTTCGGCCATCTGGCCCTCCGCCCCTACCCGGAGGAGTGCGTGGAAACCGTCGTCATGGAGGACGGAACCCGGGTGCTCCTGAGGCCCGTACGACCGGAGGACGAACCGATGTGGCTGGAACTGCTGGAGTCGTGCCCCCGGGAGTCCATCCCCCCCGGATTCGGGTCACGCCCCGGCCGGGCCGGCCAGGAGGAGGCGGCGAGACACTGCCGCACGGACTATGACCGGGAGCTTGCCATTGTGGCCGAGCTGGAGCGAAACGGCGTCAGAAAACTCCTTGGCGTCGGCAGGCTGACGGAGCGTCCCGGGGCGGAAACCGCCGAATACACGGTGCTGGTGTGCGACCCGTGGCGGGACGGAGGTCTCGGGGAAACCCTCACGAGCTTCTGCGAGAGGGTGGCCGCAGACCGGGGAATCAAAAGGATGGAAGCCCGGTCCCTCGACGACTGGGCGACGCGCCTGCTGGCGAACAGGCGCTGGAACGTCACCCCCGGGGGAGACGGCCCGGCGACGGCGTGGAAGGATATGGAGGGCGGCCGAGGCTAACGCAGGAGGACGGCAGCAACACTGAAGTGCCTGCCGTCCACCACCGCCCTGATCCAGTAAACTCCGGAGGGAAGCCCTCCGGGAACCCGGATGGTCGCCTTGCCCGAACTCATGTCCACGTCGCCGTTGAACACCACCCTGCCCGCCAGATCGTAAACCACTACAGGCACCGGTTCCGACGGATATCCGCCGAATACGACCACCTCCAGGTTCCCCGAAACGGAGGGGTTCACCGGACGCAGGAAAACGGCCGTGCTGTCGGGCCCGGGTTGCCTGGCGGGCTTCATGCGGACCTCCAGCAGATGGCGCCCCGGCTCCCTCCATCTGGACACGGCGAAAAGGCGGTGCCCATCCCTCACCTCCCACTCCAGCGGCAAGCCGTCCAGGACGACTTTTTCAACCCGGTCCGCGGGATCCAGCAGAGCGCAGAAGGTAAGGCCCGAAGGGATTTCGCCTTCGATGGCCATTCTGAGGGTTTCGTCGCAGTCGCGGACACTCAGGACCGCGAGGTTGTAACATGCCTCGATATGCGACGCGTACTCGATGGGAAACAGCCATCCGAAATGCGGGTAATCCTCCTCCAGGGAGGTCAGGACGCTGTCTATCCGATGATAGGCCGCCGGATCCTCTCCACCGCCCAGCATACCGATGGGGTGCGCTCCAAGAAGGCCGAACTTCCCCCGATCCATGACGACGCTGAGGAAATCGTAAAGGTAGGGTTGCCCGAGGTCGGCCCACCAGACGGTGTTCGAACCCCAGATTCTGCCCGCAGGGGTCTCGAACATGGTGAGCCACTGATTCCAGAACTGCCGGCCGGCAAAGGAGTCGTATGGCCGGAAACCGTTGCAGTAGAAGACAAAACCATGATCTATAACCGCCCGGAGCCCGCTGAGGGACGTCCTGTGGCCGGGGAAGCGGATCACGTTCACAAGGCCCGGGTCCAACCCCATCGCGGCGATGTCCGCCATGGCCATGGTCAACCTCTCCTGGTGCTCCGTGGGCTCGTAGGTTATGAACTCGTGGAACTGTCCGAAGGACGAGTCCGCATTGGGAGTATGGTGGTACCCGTGGCATCCCATGGTGATCCTCTTGGACCATGGGTACACATGGTTCTGAATGTTCCGAAGCCACTGCAGGTACTCCGGGGTAGCCTCGGTGGAAATCCTCCAGGTGCAGTGCCAGTGAGACCAGCTGTCTTCCATGCCGGGCTCCGCCCAGACGGAATCGCGGTTGGCCGTCAGGATAGCGTCGGGGAGGATGAGCCAGTCCATCTTCAGCCCCGGGTGCTCCTCGAGCAGCCTTATCATGGCGGCGGAAACCGGCTCGGGGCCGTCCGAGGTCTCGGAGTAGCCCCAGATGTAGCCCTGCTCCGGATGAATGAGGGGCAGTTCGTCCATCATCCAGGCCGCCGTCCGTTCGAGCCCGTCCGGGTGGTTTCCAACGAAGACCGGCCGGAACAACGAATCAAGGGTGATTCTTGCGTAGTACTCCCTGGTTTCGCCTCTGGGCACCAGCGAATGGAGCAGGGGGCCCCGGCAGTTTTCCCTGGGTATGTCCGTGTCAAAGAAGAGGAGGCCTATCTCGGGAGATCCGGAGTCTTCCACGCGGAAAATGCCCTTGGGTACAATGGGGAACAGAAACATGGCCCCGGGCTTCTCCCCCCCGGAAAGCCGGACGATCTGGCTTCCGCTGAAGCGCTGAAAGCCCGTGCTTCCGTCCAGGGGGAAGGAATCGTCCGGACCGGTCTGGTTCTCGATGGAAACCTGCCCCCACCCATCAACGCTGAAGACGGCCTCCAGAGGTTCCGGCAGTTCCACCTCCTGCAGAAACCGAAGCCCGTAAACAATCTCCAGCCCTCTCCCCGCGAGGGTGTACGAGATGGTGACGAAAATCGGCAGGTCCCCCGAGGACCCCGTGATCCCCGGGGATACGAAGACCGCCGAGGAATCGGTTAAGAAAACCTCGCCCGGCATGAGTCGGCCGTCGCCCAGCATCACCGCCGAAAACTCCTCGCCTGGTGTCACCAGGTTCACACCGGAGGTCAGGTCCACCAGTGACAAAACCGACCCCGGGGTGCCCGGGGAGCGGCCGTCGCTGAGGACAAGCTCCATCCAATTGTTGGATACCCTGTGAATTCCAGCAACAAGCAGCAGACGAAGCACCACGCTCAGCATACCGGCCACCGTCTTCCTCCGTTTGGTTACAACCCATACAGAAACAAATACATGCAACCCTTAGAGGCGAAACGCAACTATCTCTATCCGCCGCAACGGCCCGCTTCGCCCCGGAGAACCTCCAGGGCGTGGGGCAGCAGGGGAAGCAGAAACTCCACACATTCCCCCACCGCCTTCAGACCGCCCGGAAGGTTGATCACCAGGGCTGACCCCCTGATGCCGGCGCAGCCGCGCCCGAGCCAGGCGGCGGGGGCCGTGCGGGCGGACCGGGCCCGGAGCATCTCGGGGATGCCGGGGACGAGCCGTTCACACACCGCCGCGGTGGCTTCGGGGGTGAAATCCCTGGGGGAAAGGCCCGTACCGCCGGTGGTGAGCACCAGGGAGGCGCCTTCGCAAAGCCGGGCCAGGGCCTCGGACACCGGTTTCACTCCGTCCGGGACCACCACAAGTTCCACCGGTGAATAGCCGGCGGCGGAAAGGAGGCGAACTATCTCCGGACCGCTGAGGTCCTCCCTCTCACCCGCAGAGCAGGAATCGCTCACGGTGAGCACCGAGAAGGAGACGCCGGGCCGCCGGCTCACCGGGGACGGCTCCAGTCTCCGCTCTTGCCGCCGGTCTTGGAGATCAGCCGGATATCCCTGATCACCATGCCCCGATCCACGGCCTTCAGCATGTCGTACACCGTCAGAAGCGCCACGGAAACACCCGTGAGGGCTTCCATCTCGTAACCGGTTCCGGCCCGCCCCCTTACCGTACATGTACACTCCAGCGCCCCCTCCTTTTCGTGAAAACTCACATCAACCCCGTCCAGGGGAAGGGGATGACAGAGGGGAACGAGTTCCCAGGTTCTCTTGGCGGCCTGTATGCCGGCTATCACCGCCGTCGCCTCCACCGGCCCCTTTGCCGGGGCTCCAAGGGCCTCCATCGCCGCCGGACCCAGGAGTATCTCGCCCCGGGCGGAAGCGGTCCGGGCGGTAAGGGCCTTTCCGGTCACATCCACCATCCTGGGGTTGCCGGCCCTGTCGAAGTGCAGCCCGTTCTCCGCCATGCTCACCCTCCTATCCTCCACATGGGGAGGGAGCGGCAGTCCCCCCGCTCAGGCTTCAGGTTCACCGCTCCGATCACCCTCCTTACTATATCCTCCCGCCCGGCGCCGGAAAGGACCAGAGGCCTCAGGTCAACCTTCCCGACACCGGAAAGGCAGGGCATGAAAACGCCACGGGCGGTGAGCCTCACCCTCCGGCAGTCCCGGCAGAGGTTCCCCGAGACCGGCGCGATGATGCCGAAGCTCAGCCCGTCCCCCCTGGTCCAGGTTTCCTCCGTGCCGATGACCCTTCCGGGGCTCCCTCCCCCCGCCAGCCCGGCTATCTCGTCCCGGAGCACGGTTTCCCGGACGGGGTTGCCGTCCGCCAGGGGCATGTGCTCGATGAACCTCACATGAACCCCCATTCCGGCCCCCCATTCCACCATCCGGGAAAGCTCGTCGTCGTTTACACCTCTGAGAACCACGCAATTCACCTTCACCGGCCCGAGGCCCGCCTCGACGGCGCACCGGATACCCCGCTCCACCGCCCCCAGACTCGTCTCCCGCCGGGTGACCGCCCGAAGAACGTCGTCCCTGAGGCTGTCGAGACTGATATTGACCCTGGAAAGGCCGTTCCTTGCCAACTCCGCCGCGGTTTCACACAGCAGCAGCCCGTTGGTGGTCATGGTGATCTCCGGGCCCGGGGGAAGAATGGAAATCAGGCCCGCCACCCCTTTCCTCACCAGCGGCTCGCCCCCGGTGATCCTTATTCTCCTGAGACCGAGGATGGAGTGAATGTCCCCCACCAACCGGGCGGTCTGTTCCAGGGTCAGGAGATCGTCGTGCCCCACCCGGGGCACTCCGTCCGGCGGCATGCAGTAGATGCACCGGAGGTTGCACCGGTCCGTAACCGAGAGGCGCAGGTAATCGGGCCGCCTTCCGTCCTCCGTGATCACGAGAAAAGCGATGCCTCCGGAACCGACGCCATGAAGGTAAAGGCGACCGTGTCCCCCCGGGCCGCCCCGGTGGAGTCCGCCGGAAGCCGAACCAGACAGTCGGCCCCGGCGGCGCTCATGAGATCGCCGGAGCCCCGGCTCCGGGGAATGGTCAGAAGGAAGCCGTCCGGCCCCCGGCGGCATACCGCCCTGAGGATGTTCGCCCTTCCGGGCTTGCACCTTATATCGTTCGCGAGAACGCCTGTGTACACCGTGTTCATGAAGCGGGAGAACCCCGAGGATTTCCTGAGGTACGGTATCACGAAGAGTTCCAGGGACACCATAACGCTGACCGGATTCCCGGGAAGGCCGAAGAAGGCCTTCCCGTCGCCGACGGCGAAACAAAGGGGCTTGCCCGGTTTCTGGGCCACCTTCCGGAAGAGAAACCTGAAACCGGCTTTCTCCATGACACCCGGGACATTATCCCGGGAGCCCATGGACACCCCCCCCGCCGCCAGCAGGAGGTCGGCGCCGCCGAGGGCCTCTTTCACCACAGCTTCCAGGGCGTCGGGGGAGTCGGCGGAGTGGAGGGTGCGGACCGGGCCGAACCCCACGGAGGACAGGACCGAGGCCCCCAGGACGGCGTTGGCGTTCCGTACCTGGCCCGGGCCGGGAACCATGGAAGGCTCTATGACCTCGTCACCGGTGGTTACCAGGGCCACCGAGGGGCCACGGAACACCGTCAGCCGCGTTCTTCCCGCCATGGCGCACACGCCGGCGGCGGCGGGGGTGATCCGGTCACCGGGGGCCAGAACCCTGCCCCCCGCCGGAAGGTCCTCGCCGCGGAGGCATACGTTGGCCCCCCGGGGAACCGGCTTGCGCACCCTCATCCCGTCGGCCCCGACATCCGTGTCCTCGAGCATGACGACCCGGTCGGCCCCCTCCGGGACCGGAGCCCCGGTCATGATGGGCGCCGCATTCCCGAAAGCCAGGGAAGGCGGAGTTCCGGGGCCGGCGCTGATCTCCTCCGCCAGGCGGAAAACCCTTCCGTCGCCGGACAGGGCGAAACCGTCAACGGCGCTCCTGTCGAAGGGGGGCATGGCAATGTCCGAGGTGATCTCCTCCGCCGACACCCTTCCCACGGCGGCGGACAGCTCCACCTCCTCCCGCCCCGGGCTCATGGACCGGGCCAGCACGGTTTCAAGGGCCTCCTCAAAGGGTATCACTTTTCCTCCACTCTTCTGCGGGTCTCCTGAAGCGCCCCCTCGAGTGCTTCGAAATCCCTGACGAGACGCTTCGCCAGCAGCGTCAGCTTGCTGCCGCCGCGGCCCCTGCCCCCCCTGGTCCGGGTCACCAGCCGGGCCCCAAGGTTGGCTTCCGCCCTGGAAAGCAGGGTCCGCGCCCTTCCGTAAGGAATCCCCGCCAGCCTGGAGCCGGAACCTATGCCGCCGGAGGCGGCGATGAGGTTCAGAAGCCGGGCGACGTCCGAGCCAAGGACGGGGCCCTCCTCAGTGCAAAGCCGGCATTTCAGCCCGGCGTTCACGGCCCTGACCCCGGGAAAGCCCGCCGATTCCAGCACAAGGCGGCAGAGGACATCCCCCGGTTCCTCCGACAGGGGGGCCTCCACCACCAGATCGGCGCTGAGGACCAGTTCCGGATTCTTACCGGGCTCCGGGCCCGCCATTTCCAGGAACACCAGAACGTCCGGGGCCAGGAACTCAACGGCACTGTTGGTTTCCCAGACCACAAGGTCACACCGGTCGAGCCACTCCGGAACGATCTTCTCCAGCATATCCGGCGACCCGTACTCCGCCAGGGCGGTGAAGGAGGCCCCCCGGGAGAAGCATCGGTGGGTGTCGGAACCGGGCCGGCCGGGGCCGGTATGCAAAACCGGCGAGGAAGAGGCCCTCCGTCTCAGTTTTACGTATCCGCACACCAGGCCCGCGGCGGAGGCGTACCGGACAAGCCCCTGGGCAAGCATGGTCTTGCCGGCGTTTCTCTGCGAGGCGGAGACGGCAATGTGTTTAGTTTCCATTTCGACGACCCTGCGGCAATCTAACTCCCGCCGTCCCCGTTATCCACCCTGCGGGACCCCGGGCTATATTCGTTCCTTGCCACCGCACCGGGAAAGGCGGCGCCATGATCAGCGAAACGGATACCGGCCTGACGGGAGGCTTCCGGCTTCTGGAGCGGCGCTTCATGCCCGGCATCCGCAGCAGTGCGCTCCGGGCCGTCCATGAACCCTCCGGGGCTGAACTGACCTTCTTCAGATGTCCGGGAGACAGGGAAAAGCTGTTCGCCGCGGTTTTCAGAACCCCGCCGGAGGACAGCACCGGGGTGCCCCACATCCTGGAGCACTGCGTGCTATGCGGCTCCGCCAGGTTCCCGATGAAGGATCCGTTCATGGAACTCGTGAAAACCAGCATGGCCACCTACATCAACGCCGTGACCTACGATGACAGGACTATGTACCCCTGCGCCAGCCTCGTAACGAAAGACTTCTTCAACCTGGTGGACGTTTACATGGATGCGGCGTTCCACCCCCTGCTGGACCGGTCGTCCTTCCTTCAGGAAGGCCACCGGCTGGACTTTCTGGAAGACGGCCGCACCGCCAGGATGGGGGTTGTGTACAACGAGATGCGGGGGGCGTACTCGGATCCCGACGACTACATGGAGCGAAGGCTGAGGTGCCTGCTCTTCCCCGGCGGCACCTACGGCCACTGCTCCGGAGGAGAACCGGACCGGATCCCCGACCTGACCTACGAGGCCTTCGTCGGCTTTCACAAAAAGTACTACCACCCGGGGAACTGCTGCCTGCTGGCGATGGCGGACATCCCCGAGGAGGAGATAACCGGATTTCTTGGGGAAAGGCTGGAGGGCTTCGCCCCCTCCCCGTCACCCGCCCGGATAGTCACGGAGCCCGGCTTCGCGGGCCCCGTCAGGGGTGAGTACCCGGCGCCGGGCTCGGGAAAAGACGGCTGCACCGTGATCAGGGCGTGGCACATGGACGGGGGGGACGACCCGGTGGAGTCGCTGGCGGTGTCACTGCTGGACGATGTGCTCCTGGAGGGTGATGCGGCGCCCCTGAAGGACGCCCTGACGGGCAGCGGCCTGGGAACCGGCCTCGCCCCGTCCGGCTACGACTGCGACACCGCCGCCCCCACTTTCACCGCGGGGCTCAGGGGGGTGAAGCGGGAGAAGGCCGAGGATGTCTTCCGGCTTGTGGACACAACCCTCCGCCGTTGCGCGGAGGGAATGGACCCCAAGGACACCAGAAACTTCCTTCACAGGAAGGAGCTGGTGCTGCGGAGGATAGGCCAGGGGTGGGCCCATGGAATCATGGGGGTCGCCGCCAAGGCCTGGGCCCACGGCAGAAACCCCCTGGACGAACTGGACGAGGAAAGCCATCTCGCCGGCCTCCGGCTGCTGCTGGACCGGAACCCCCGCTACATGGAGGAAATGATCCGGCGCTACCTGCTGGAAAACGCCGGACGGGTGGATGCGGTGTTCTACCCCGACCCGGGCCGCTTCCGACGACAGGGCAGGAGAAGGGAGAAAGCCGCCGAGAGGGAAGGGGAAAAGCTCGGCCCGGCGGGCCTGGAATCCCTGAAACTCCAGTCGCTCTCCCTCAAGGTCCGCCAGGAAACCCCGGATTCCCCGGAAGCGGCGGCATCCCTGCCGTCGCTCAGCATCTCGGACATTCCCCGGGAACCATCGTACCTCGACTACACCCACGAAGAACGCGCCCCCGGGGTACACCTGATAAGCGTGCCCGGGTTCACCAACGGCGTGTGTCACCTCAACCTTTCCCTCGGTGTGGGCGCTCTTCCCCCGGACGACCTTCCCCTGGTGCAGCTTGCGGTGGAAACCATCACCGGAACCGGTGCGGGGGGGCTGTCGTACCAGGAGGCTTCCAGACGGGAAACCGCGTGTTCCGGGGGAATCGCCGCCGGTGTTTCCGTCTACGAGCCCCTGGGAACCGGCGGAATGACCATCCCCGTGGCGTTCTTCAACGTTTCGTGCCTCGAGGGAGACCTTCCGGAACTCCTGGCGCTGCTGAGGGACAGGATCGTCTCTCCGGCCCTGGACGACGTGGACCGGGTGACGGAGCTGGGCCGGGAGGTCGAGGGCGGGCTCAGGGCCAGGTTCGTGGAAAGCGTCGGAGGGTTCGCGGGGCTGGAGGCCATGTCGGAACTCCGCGGCGGCATCGAGACGGTCCGACTGCTCAAGGGGATGCCCATGGCCCGGGCGACCTGCAGGCTCGCCGCCGGAAACCCGTCACACATGTCCCGCAGGCTCGCCGGAATCTGGGACAGGTTGAGGCTGGAGGCCCCGGCGGCCCTGGCCTGGACCGGGCCCGAAAAGGCCGCAGGGGCCGTGATGGACTTCCTGGATGGGCTGCCGGGAACCCGGCGTCCCTTCGCTCCCGTCTCCCTCCGAAGGGATGTCCGGTCGGAATACCGCGGAATCGTCACCCATTCCGAGGTCGCCGCCCTGGCCGGTGCATTCCCGGGAAAAGAGCCCGACGATCCCATGTACGAACCGTTTATGGTGCTGATGGCCTCCCTGGGGAACGGCCCGCTGTGGCAACGGATCAGGGAAAGGATAGGGGCGTACGGTGTTTCATCCTGGGCGGGTCCCGGCCTGCTGGCGTTCAGCACCTACCGCGATCCGTCGCCGTCCGAAAGCCTTTCGGCGGCCCTGGAGATCTTTGGTGATCCGGAGAGACATCTCGACCTTGACGAGAAGGCCGTCCGGGGAGCAGTATTCTCAACCCTGCAGAAGGTGGACCCCCTGGTAAGACCGGCCCGGGCCCCCCTGGCGGCGACGGCGTCCTTCTTCATCGGAAGCGACCGGGAGTACCGCAGGAAGGCGTGGAAAAGGCTGCTGGAAGTGAACGCTGATTCGCTGCGCCGGGCGTCGGAAACCGTGGCGAAGGGGGCCCGCGAAGCGGTTGTATGCGTGGCTGCGAACGGAAAGACCCTCGACGGGATGGGTATCGGGGGCAGGGAAAAACTTTGACGGGAGGAGGCAGGATATGGACGTGGCATCATTGATCATCGGTGTGGTTGCGGCGATTCTCGGGTTCATCCCGTGCTGCAGCTGGCTGGCTCTGGCACCGGCGATACTGGGGCTGGTACTGGGCATCGTCTGCTTCAATCAGAAGAAGGGGAGCAATCAGCCCACCGGTGTCGCCTTGGCGGGCATCATACTGAACGGTGTAGCGATCCTGTTCATAGCCGGGTACACGCTGATATTCGCCGCGGGGGACTTGACTTCGGGACTGTTGAAATACTGAGGGCCTACAGGGTTTTCAACGTCACCATCGCGGGGCTCGTCGCATACTGTCTTATCGTGCCCACGGTGGCTCCGACGGTGTCCCGGTTGTGCCCGGAACTCACGGTGTGCAGGCGTCTGGCCCTTACCGGGGAGCCATGTCTTTTCTGCGGCCTCACCAGGGACGCGTTGACGCTGTTGCATTCCGGAAGGCTGCAAGACCCTCCCAACAATCCCCGGGCGATGCTTTTCTTCACGGTTTTCGCCGCTGAGGGGCTTTTCCGCGCCGTCTCGCTGCTCCCTCTTCGGCGGCTCGGAATCCGGGCCCGCCTTGCCGCCGACGCGGGTTTTCACTGCGCCCTCGCAGCATTCGCCGTGCTGAACTGGAATTGACCCCCAGCACCGCCCCCTTCTGGGCGTTTTTCTCCGAGGGTCTCCTGGGAACCTTCAGGGGTTCCCCCGTGAAGTAGTTCAGCCCGGTGTGATACATGGCCGCCGCTATGGTCATGGGGGTGGGCAGGAAAATCTGCACCTGCCTCGGCAACGCGCCCGTCGCTTCAAGCTTTCCCCGGCAACGCCTCATGTGCTCCATGGTACACCCCGGGAAGGCCGCTATGATGTAGGGGAGGATGTACTGCTCCTTCCCGGCTTCGGCGGAGAGGGCCCTGAACTCACGGCAGAACCGGGACCATGTCTCCCCGGCCGGCTTGCGCATGAGCTTCAGGACCTCATCCTCGGTGTGTTCCGGGGCGATCTTCAGGTGTCCGGGCACATGCCTCTCCGCCAGGGCCCTCATGAAACCGGGGTCCAGGAGGGCCAGATCGTACCTCACACCGCTGGACACGAACACCCCGGCAACCCCGGGAAGGGCCGACACCGCGCCAAGGAGCCGCACGTACCGGCTCTGATCGGTTTCGAACCACCGGCAGATTTCGGGATACAGGCACGATGGACGCCGGCACGCCCGCATGGCGTCCCGGTTGCGGCAGCCCAGGCCGTAAACGTTGGCGGTGGGGCCGCCAAGGTCGCTGATGACCAGGCCGCCGGGATTCTCCCGAACCTTCCGCTTCGCTTCCTCCAGAACCGACCTTTCGCTCCTCGAGGTGACGAACTTTCCCTGATGGAAGCCAAGGGCGCAGAAGGTGCACCCCCCGGGGCAGCCCCTCACCACGGTGATGGAGTGCCGGATCACCCGCCAGGCCGGGATGTCCCCTCCGGTTGACGGGTGAGGTTTCCCGGTGAACGGCAGAGCGTAAACCCCGTCCAGTTCCCCGCCGGTGAGGGGAAAGGCCGGGGGTTCCACCACCAGGGTCCTCGTGTCCGCCCGCTGCAGGAGCCTGGCGGCGTTCCAGGGATTCTGGTTTTCCTCCAGAAGCCTGGTCATACGGAGAAAAGCCTCCGGCGATGAAGCCGCCTCCTCGTGGGACGGCAACTCCACGTCCCCGGGCAGGGGCCGCACCACCGAGGCGAACCGGCATGTTCCACGGATCCCCGAAAGGGCCTCGCCGGCATCCAGCCGTCGGGCCACTTCCAGCATGGTGTTCTCCGCCATGCCATACACGAGAATGTCCGCCTTGGCGTCCAGAAGAACACTCTTCCGCACCCGGTCGCTCCAGAAATCGTAGTGGCTCACCCTGCGGGTGGAGGGCCCCAGCCCCCCCAGCACCAGGGGAACCCCCTTCATCACCCTCTGGAGCACGTTGGCGTACTTGAGTTCGGCGCGGTCGGGCCTTTTTCCGGGCAGGCCTCCGGGGGAGTAGGAGTCGTCGGACCTGAGCCGGTTGAGGCTGGTGTAGTGGTTCACCATGCTGTCCATGTTCCCGGGGGTGATCCCCGCGAACAGCCTGGGGATTCCCATTTCCATGAATGCGCCGGGGTTTCCGGGGTCCGGCTGCGCCAGAACCGCCACCCGGTAGCCAGCCCCCTGGAGCACCCTGGCGATCACCGCCACTCCGAAGGAAGGATGGTCAACGAAGGCGTCGCCCGTCACCAGCAGGATGTCGGGACGATCCCAGCCGAGGGCCCGCATTTCACTGCGGCTGACGGGAAACATGTAAGGGGCCACTGCAGCGCCTACCGGGAATCCGCCACGGCGTCCGCACCGTTCCGAAGGCCGCTCCCGGGGGACGGCGACACCGGGTTACCTTCGGGCGTCGCCATGGTTTTCGCTTTTCACAAACCGTCGGGGGTGGTTATCAAACCCCGCAGCCAAGGCTGCAGTTCAGTCCCCGCCAGGAGGTCCGTCATAAACGCCAGCACTCCGAGTACGATCAAGGTCATGATGATTACCTTGCAGGCGTCCAGGCTCTTGACGGAACCCATCTGCATGGGCTCACGGCTGAGGTAGGCGCTGGCGGCGTAGAGTTCCTCGCCGATGAGGGTGTAGTCGCAGGTGGTTATGAAGAAGGGAAGCTGGGTCACCGCGTCGGTGCCGGCTATCTGGATCGCCCCGGAGAGGGAGCCGGTCTCCGCAAGGATCAGGCTCTCGGCCCAGAACATGCCAAGGAAAAAGTTGGTGGCGGGCTTCTGCCGCATCATGATGCCGTTCACTCCCGCCACGAAGGC
>JAKPTG010000063.1 GCA_029571005.1 Candidatus Fermentibacterota bacterium | reverse complement strand
CCCACGGCCGGCTGTGCAACACCAGGCTGGACCTTCCCCTTTCCCCTGAAATCCGTGAGAGGGTACGGCGGGAATGGCTGGAAACGGACCCCGGGAGTGTCGCCGGCAGGCCCGTGCTGGAGGTTGACAGAACCGACGGCGTCAGGCTCGTCCTGGGGCCGGACACATGGGTGCTGATCAGGCTCTCCGGGACGGAGCCCCTGGCGCGGGTTTACATCCAGTCCTCCTCCGGAGGGGAAAACGAGGAACTGGCCGGTGACATGGCCCGGGAACTGGGAGTCCTGCGGTGATCTTCGATCCGCTCAGGCTCGCTCTCTTCACGGACTCTCTGGAGAGGGGAAAGAGAAGCGCCGGAGAGTACACGGTTCCCCTGGACCGTTTCGACTGGAACCTGCCGGAGGGAGTCCCCGGGGACGAGCCCGGGCGCCTGGCTCTGGAGGCGGCCTTCTCCGGGAGTTCGGTCCTGGTGGAGGGGGTTTTTGCGGGGCTTTTCATCGCCCGATGCTCCCGGTGTCTTCAGCCCGCCCGGCTCCGGCTCCGGGGCCGGGTCAGAAGGGTTTACAGCGACGACCCCGAACTGTGCGACGACCCGGAGGTTGAACCCATTTTACGCGGGGACGGATGGATTAGTATATTCGAGGCTGTTCGCGAGTCCGTTATTCTCGCCATGCCCATGGCGCCCCTCTGCAAGCCGGGGTGCCGGGGCCTGTGCAGCTTGTGCGGGGCCGACCTGAACGGGGGCGACTGCGGCCACCGGCTCTGAACCCCGCCTTCGACCGCAAGGAGTGAACGAATGCCCGTACCGAAGAGAAGAACCTCCGTCACACGGAGGGACAAACGCAGGGCCAACTGGAAGCTGGTGGCCGGTTCCGTGAGCAACTGCCCCCAGTGCGGGGAGCCCCGTCTTCCCCACCGTGTATGCAGGCATTGCGGCTTCTACGACGGCCGCATGGTGATAAAACCCGCAGAAGAGTAGTGGGTCCCCCGTTGTTGGAGGCCCCAAGTTGAGCGAAAATGTGGTCATCGCCCTGGACGCGATGGGCAGTGACCACGGCCCCGGTGTAGTGGTGGAGGGTGCCGTCCGGTTTTTCGACGAGACACCGAAGCCGGTGAAGCAGGGGGTGTCGGTTATCCTCACCGGAGACCGGGACACCCTTGCGAGGTTTCTGACCCGGGCCGGAGGGCACAAACTTCCGATTTCCATTCATCACGCCTCCCAGGTGGTGGGCATGGACGAGCACCCGTCCAGTGCCATGCGTAACAAGCCCGACAGCAGTCTGGCGGTGATGGCGGGGCTTCAGAAGTCCGGGACGGCCCAGTGTATGGTGAGCCCCGGAAACACCGGTGCCATGATGGCCCACAGCGTCTTCGCCCTTGGAACCATTCCCGGGATTCAGCGCCCGGCCATCGCCGGGTCCCTTCCCACGATGACCAACCCCTCCATACTCCTGGACCTGGGCGCCAACGTGGATTGCAAGCCCGAGCAACTGCTGCGCTTCGCCTACATGGGCAGCATCTACAGCCGGGACGTGTTCGGGGTGAAAAACCCCAGGGTTGCGCTTCTGAACGTCGGAGCGGAGCCGGGCAAGGGTACTCCGGCGGTACAGAGCGCCTACGAGCGGCTGTCCGCCTCGCCCCTGAACTTCGTGGGGAACCTGGAGGGCGACGGCATTCTCAAGGGTGAGGCGGATGTGGTGGTTTGCGACGGTTTCGTGGGAAACGTGCTTCTGAAGTTCACCGAGTCGCTGACCTCCCTGGTGGGCGGTACCCTTTACCTCGAGATGAAGCGTAATTGGGCCTCCAGGCTCGGATACCTCTTCATGAAGCCGTCGTTCAACCAGCTCTGGAAAAAACTGGATACGGCGGAGTACGGGGGGGCTCCCCTTCTCGGGCTCAACGGGGTTTCCATCGTGGCCCACGGCAGCTCCGGCTCCCACGCCATAAAGAATGCGCTGAAGGTTGCACTGGACTTCCACCGGCTGGGGGCCGTCGAAAGGATAAGAAGCAGCATGGCTGAACTCATCGCAAAGGAAAAGGCAAGTGGACAATAGGCAAGCTTTCATTGTGGGGACCGGCCATTACGTTCCCTCGCGCGTTCTCACGAATGCCGATCTCGAACGGATGGTGGATACCAGCGATGAATGGATCACCACCCGTTCCGGTATAAAGGAGAGGCGCATCGCGTCCCCTGAGGAAGCCACCTCCGACCTGTGTCTGGAAGCGGCCCGGAGGGCCATGGAAGCCGCAGGCTGGGAGCCGGGAGACGTAGAGGCGGTCATCGTGGGCACCGTGACCCCCGACCACGCCTTTCCCTGCACCGCCGCCATCGTTGCCCACCGGCTCGGGCTTCCCACGGTTCCGTGCTACGATTTCGAAGCGGGCTGTTCCGGGTTCATCTACGGGCTTATTCAGGCCAGGGCAATGATTCTGTCGGAAACCCTCGACAGAGTTCTGGTCATAGGAGCCGAAACCCTTTCCAGGATCGTGAACTGGGAAGACAGGGCCACCTGCGTGCTCTTCGGCGACGGTGCGGGGGCGGCGGCGATTGACAGCCGGGGTCCGGGAGGGGTTCTGGGCGGATGGCACTGGGGGGCGGACGGCTCCATGGGGCCCAGCCTCGTGCAGCCCGCCGGGGGCTCCAGGGAGCCGATTTCCCATGAGGCCCTCGACGGAAAAAGGAACACCATATACATGGAAGGCAGCGAGATATTCAAGAATGCCGTCCGTGCCATGCGAGATTCGGCGCTTATGGCTCTGGAAAAGGAGGGGCTCCGCCGGGAGGACGTTCACCTTCTCATATCCCACCAGGCCAACCTCAGGATAATAGACTCCACCGCCAAGGCCCTGAATCTTCCCCCTGAAAAGGTGTTCGTGAACATCCACAAGTACGGGAACACGTCCAGCGCCTCCATCCCCATCGCTCTGGACGAGGTGGTGAGGGATGGAATCGTGAAACCGGGGATGAACGTGGTTCTGGCGGCCTTCGGCGCCGGGCTCACATGGGGAGGGATGGTTCTGAAATGGAAGTGAAGGCAGAGGTCCGCACCGCCGTGGTCACCGGAGCCGCACGGGGAATCGGGATGCTGATATCGAAAAGGCTCATGGCCGACGGCTGGAGAGTGGCCGGCTGCGACATCTCCAAGGAAGCCCTTGAAGAAGCGGTGGCGGAGCTGGGGTCCGGGTTCTCCGGATTCGTGATGAACGTGGCCGACCCGGAGAGCGTCGCTGCCGCGGTGACGCAGATAACCGATTCCCAGGACGGCATTTCCTGCCTGGTGAACAACGCCGGCATCACCCGGGACAACCTTCTTCTGAGGATGGACCAGGCGGGCTGGGACGCGGTTCTCGCGGTGAACCTGACCGGAGCCATGAACGTGACGAAGGCCCTTCTCAGAACACTCCTCAGGGCGAGGAACTCTTCGATAGTGAACATCAGCTCGGTGGTGGGCATCATGGGCGCTCCGGGTCAGACCAACTACGCCGCCAGCAAGGCCGGGCTCATCGGGTTCACCAAGGCCCTCGGAAGGGAAGTCGCTTCCAGGGGGGTCAGGGTGAATGCGGTCGCCCCGGGGTTCATCGAAACGGAGATGACCGCTTCGCTTCCGGAGGAAGTCCGGAGGAATTACCTCAGCCGGATACCCATGGGCGCCCTGGGCCTCCCGGAGGATGTGGCCGATGCCGTCGCCTTCCTTGCGGGCCCTTCCTCCAAGTATATTACCGGTGTGGTTCTTCCGGTTGACGGCGGCCTTACAACGTAGAAAGGATATGAAATGTCACTTGAAAATCGTGTAACTGAAATCATCGTAAATAAACTTGGCGTAAAGGCCGAAGAGGTTACCCCCGAAGCTCACTTCGTCACCGACCTCGGGGCCGATTCCCTGGACCAGGTGGAGCTGATGATGGACTTCGAAGACGCCTTCGACCTCAAGATCTCCGATGAAGAGGCGAGCAAGCTCCAGACCGTGGGGGCGGTCATTGGTTTCCTGGAGTCCAAGGGTATTTCCGTATAACAGGGAGCCTTTGCCGGCGGACGGTTCCGGCGCCGCTCCCGGGAGCGGCGCCGGGCTGAGTACAGCGGAGGAGACCAATTTTGTCCCATAGGAGAGTAGCTGTTACCGGAATCGGTGTGCGAAGCCCCATAGGCTCGACCCCTGAGGAGGTTTGGGACAACGCCGTCAATGGAAGAAGCGGTATCGGCCGCATCGCCTGCTTCGATCCGTCCGACTTCACCAGCCAGATAGCCGGGGAAGTGAAGGACTTCGACCCTGCAGCGCTCTTCGGGGCGGCGGATGCCAGGAAATGCGACAGGTTCGCCCAGTTCGCCAGAGCCGCGGCCCTGGACGCATGGAGGAACTCCGGCCTCGAATCCTTCGGCCCGGTCCCCGAAAGGGTCGGGGTTATCGTAGGAAGCGGAGTGGGGGGGATCGGCACCTTCCAGGAACAGATGAAAACGGCCATGGAACGGGGTCCCAGACGGATCAGCCCTTTTTTCGTCCCCATGATGATATCCAACATGGCTTGCGGCCATGTGGCCATAGACCTGAACGCCAGGGGTCTCAACTACTGCACCGTGACCGCGTGCGCAAGCGGCGGCCATGCAATGGCGGCGGCCCTGGACGCCATCCGGCTGGGCAGGGCGGACGTGGTTCTGGCCGGCGGCAGCGAAGCCCCCATAACCTTCATGGCCCTGGGGGGGTTCTGTTCCCTGAAGGCCCTTTCCACCGGGTTCAACGACCGTCCGACCCAGGCCTGCAGGCCCTTCGACCGGGACAGGGACGGTTTCGTCATAGCCGAGGGCGGCGCCGTGCTCGTCCTGGAAGCGATGGAACACGCCAGGGCGAGGGGCGCCGAAATCCTGGCGGAACTGGTGGGTGCCGGTATGACCAGCGACGCGTTTCACATCACCGCGCCAGCCGAAGGCGGCGAGGGGAGTCGCCGTGCCATGCTCGAAGCCATGAAAGACGGCGGAATCAACCCGGAGGAAGTGGATTACATCAACGCCCACGGCACCTCCACCCAGTTGAACGACATCAGCGAGACCATCGCGGTCATCGAGGCCCTGGGCGCCGACAACGCCCGGAAGGTGATGGTTTCCTCCACGAAATCCGTCCACGGCCACATGCTCGGCGCCGCCGGCTCCATGGAAGCCGCCCTGACATGTCTGGCCCTGAAGCACGGGGTGGTTCCCCCCACGGTGAACCACGAAAACCCCGGCGAAGGCTGCGTTCTCGACTATGTCCCCGGGGCCGCCAGGGAGGTCCCTGTCAAGGTCGCCCTGAGCAACTCCCTTGGATTCGGCGGACACAACGTGACCCTGGCCTTCAGGAAGTACACCGGCGACTGAGGGGGCGCTCTTCCGGGTCGGCCGGCGATGAAGCCTGAATTCGGAGGATGAACTTATGGATTACATGCTCAGCGATGACCTGAAGGCGATCCGGGATATCTGCGGTGAGATCGCCGAGAAGCACATCCGCCCGGTGAGGGCGGCCCTGGACGAGGAGAACCGTTTTCCCCGGGAGATAATGGATATCCTGGCCCGGAGCGACCTTTTCTCCATATACATTCCCGAGGCCTACGGAGGCACGGGAATGGGAAGCCTGGCCCTCTGCGTGGCCACGGAGGAACTGAGCCGGGCCTGCGGAGGCGTTGCGGTGTCCTACGCCGCCAACGCCTTAGGGGCAATGCCCATCCTGCTCTTCGGTTCCGAAGACCAGAAGAGTAAGTACCTCCCCCCCCTGGCCGCGGGGGAAAAGCTGTGTGCCTTCGCCCTCACCGAGCCCGAGGCCGGCAGTGACGCGGCGGGGATAAAGACCCGGGCGGTCCGGGACGGCGACCACTATATCCTGAACGGCACGAAACAGTGGATCACCAACGGCGGAGAAGCCCAGATCTACACCGTGATAGCCATGAGCGACCCGACCCGGGGGGCCCGGGGAGCCAGCGCCTTCATCGTGGAGGAGGGTACGCCGGGCTTCAGTTACGGCAAGAAGGAAGACAAGATGGGGATCAGGGCCAGCGCCACCCGGGAACTGGTGTTCGAGGACTGCAGGGTGCCCGCCGAGAACCTCATCGCCCGGGAGGGAATGGGCTTCATGGTGGCCATGAAGACCCTGGACAACAGTCGTCCCGGAGTGGCGGCCCAGGCGGTGGGAATCGCCCAGGGGGCCCTGGACGAGGCCCTTGCCTACGCTTCCCAGCGGCGCCAGTTCGGCCAGAGGATAGACAGCTTCCAGGGTGTCCAGTTCATGCTGGCCGACATGGCCACCTCCATCGAGGCCGCCAGGGCTCTGACCTACGCGGTGGCCCGGATGATGGACGCCGGGTCGCCCCGGTTCGAGAAGGAATCGGCCATGGCCAAGGTGTTCGCCAGCGACGTGGCCATGCAGGTCACCACCGACGCCGTTCAGATCCTTGGAGGCTACGGATACATGAAGGAGTACCCGGTGGAAAAGATGATGCGGGACGCTAAGATAACCCAGATCTACGAAGGCACGAACCAGATCCAGCGGCTGGTCATCGCCGCCGCCCTGATCCGGGAAACCGCTGCGGGAATGAGGTAGCCGTTGAAGTTCGTAGTGGCGGTCAAACAGGTTCCTGACACCGCCGAGGTGCGGATAGACCATGAGAAGGGAACCCTGATCAGGGACGGGGTTCCCAGCATTCTGAACCCTTTCGACACCTATGCCCTGGAGGAGGCCCTCCGCTGGAGGGATTCCCTGGGCGGCACCGTGACGGTGATAACCATGGGCCCTCCCCAGGCGGAAGCGGTGCTCACGGAGGCGATCTCGATGGGGGCCGACGAGGGCATACTCCTGACGGACCGGGCCTTCGCCGGAAGCGACACCCGGGCCACCAGTCAAGCCATCGCCGAAGCCGTAAGGAAGGTAGGGGCGGTGGACGTGGTGTTCTGCGGCAAGCAGGCCATAGACGGCGACACCGCCCAGACGGGTCCCGGAGTCGCCGCTTCCCTCGACTGGCCCCAGGTGACCTTCGTGGGGCGTGTGCGGGAGATGACCGAAGAGCACGTGATCTGTGAGAGGTATGTGGAGAACGGGGTCCAGGTGCTCGACACCCGGCTTCCGGCGGTGCTGACGATTCTCAAGGACGCCAACACCCCCCGGGTGCCCTCCCTCAGGGGCAAGATGAAGGCCAGAACCTTCAAACCGGTGCTCTGGAGCGCCGCCGACCTCGGGCTGTCTCCGGAGGAGACCGGTCTTTCCGGCTCCCCCACCAGGGTGGTCACCACCGCCACCCCCGAGGCGAGGCACGGCGGAGAGATTCACCGTGGAACCCCCGAGGAACTGGCCGTGATCATGGCGGACCTTCTTCTGGGAAAGGAGGCCCGGTCATGACCGGAAGGCTGGAAATCATCCGGGAGAAATGCGTGGGCTGCGGGGCCTGCCTTCGGTCCTGCCCGGTGGACGCCTTGTCCATCGTGGAGAAGAAGGCGGTGGTCTCCGATGCGTGCAACCTCTGCGGAATGTGCATCAAGTCCTGTCCGGTGGACGCCATCGTCCTCCATCACGTCACGGGCGGTGGAGCGGGGCTGGAGGGCTATTCCGGGATCATGGTGGCGGTGGAACTCCGGGACGGAAGGCCCGACCGCAGCACCCTGGAACTCCTGGGGGAAGCCCGCAGACTGTCCGGAGGCGCCCGGAGGGTGACCGCCCTTCTGATCTGCGCCGAGCCCGGCGACATTCCATCGGAACTGACCCGATACGGGGCCGACCGGGTTCTGGCGGCGGTGCATCCCGGCCTGGAGCATTACCTCACCGAACCCTTCACGGCGGTGCTGGCCGCCGCCATCAGGGCGGACAAACCGGAGATAGTGCTGGCCGCCGCCACTACCCAGGGCCGCGACCTGATGCCGAGGGTGGCGAAAACCCTGGAAACCGGCCTTACCGCGGACTGCACGGAACTCCGGATAGACCCGGACACGAACCAGTTGATGCAGACCAGGCCCGCCTTCGGGGGTAACATCATGGCCACCATCGTCTGCGACAGGACCAGGCCCCAGATGTCCACCGTGAGGCCCGGGGTGATGAAGAGGCTCGAACCGGACGACTCCCGCCGGGTCCTGGTGGAACGGCTGCCGGTGGATGACGGCATGGTCGCCGGGCGCTCGACCCTCCTGGAGTTCATTCCCTCCGTCGGCAACGAGATTGACCTCACGGAGTCGGAGGTGATCGTGTCCGGCGGCCGGGGCATGAAGGGGCCCGAGAACTACGGGATGCTCCATGAGCTGGCGGAGCTGCTGGGAGGCAGCGTCGGGGCCAGCAGGGCCGCGGTGGATTCCGGGTGGATACCCTATCCCCGGCAGGTGGGACAGACCGGTAAAACCGTCCAGCCCAGGAAGTACATCGCGGTCGGGATAAGCGGGGCGGTGCAGCACCGGGTGGGGATGCAGTCGTCGGACGAGATATTCGCGGTGAACCGGGACCCGGACGCTCCGGTGTTCACCTTCGCGAACCACGGGTTCGTGGGCGATCTGTTCGAGGTGATACCCGCCCTGATAAATGAAATCAAGCGTCGCCGAGGCTGACGTCGATTCCGGGAACACGCCGGCCGCCCCGATCTTCGAGGCGGTCGGCGTATTGCATGTGCACACCACCTGCTCCGACGGAAAGCTCGGCCCCGGGGAGATACTGGACATGGCGGACCGGGCGGGGCTGGACTACCTCTGCTTCAACGACCACAACACCCTGGAGCTGGCGGACCGGGGCTGGCACGGGAAAAGGCACGGCGGGGTCCTTTCCCTGGTGGGCGCCGAACTGCAGCACCGGGACCGGAAGAGCCATCTCCTGGTCTTCGGCGCCGAAAGCCTGCCCCCCCGTGGGCACATACTCTCCCAACTGGAATCGCTGAAGGCCCGGGGAGCCCTGGCGGTGGTGGCCCACCCCCGGGAGACCAGACCCCTGATTCCGTTTCTGGGCGGCTACCCCTGGGGGTTCGGTGAACACCCTCTTCTGGATGGGGTGGAGGTCTGGAACTGGATGAGTTACTGGAAGGGGGGCGTGACGCCCCTGACCCTCCACCGCCGGATTACCCGGCCTGACCTGTACGTCCGGCACTGCTGCCCCGGGGCGGTGGAACTCTGGTTCAGGGTGGGGGGGTGCGCCGTGGGCGGCGCCGACGCCCACGGCCACAGGATTCTCTTCAAAGGGGTCTTCCCCTACGATTTTCTCTTCGCCAGGGTGAGGACCCACCTGCTCCTGGACAGCCCCCTCGTCCGGCCGGAGCAGATGGAGGACGCCCTGCGCCGACGGCGCTGCTTCATCAGCAACGCCGTGGTCGGTGACGCCAGGGGGTTCCGGGCCCGGGTCGCATCGGACACCCTGCTTGTGGAACTTCCCGGGGAGGGGTGGATATCCGTTTTTGCGAAGGCCGCCCCGCCGGTGCACACCCGGCTTCTCGGCCCGGGGCTGCACCGCTTGAGGGTGCCGCCGGGGCCTTTGCACCTGGAAGTTTACCGCCGGGGCGTGACGTGGATAACCTGTTCCCTGGCTGAGGGAGGCGTGGTATGAGAACGGCTCTGGGGCTGATGGCCCTGGTTCTTGCGGTAGTCCGGGCCGACCCCCTGGACACGGCCGGAGACTTCATGGACGCCCTGGCCCGGCATGACGGGGCGCGGGTATCGGAAATGCTGTCGGAGAGCCTCGACATGAGGTTCAGAGAGATATTCGCACAGCTCCGCATGCTGGAGGCGGAAAATCCGGAGATGCTGGAAGCGGCCCTTTCAAGGTTACGGGGCGGAATCACCACCGGCGACATCGCATCGCTCACGGAGGAGGAGCTGCTGGGGCGGCTGCTGGAGGCTTCGGCCTTCACCCATCCGGGCGAGCCCGAACGGGAGCACGTCCTGCTGGAGGGCCGGGACGCCTCGGTGGTGCTTGACTACCCCGGAGGTGGTTCCGTCTCCTTCAGAATGATCTGGGAAGACGGCTGCTGGAGGATCGCCGATACCTCTCTCCTGAGGATGCTTTTCTGAAGCCCCGGGTAGGAATCAGTTCCTGGAGGTTTCCAGGTCCAGGGGGTTTCTGAGGATCGCCAGGATTGAGCCGTTGGGCACCACGAAGTATTTGGAGCCCTCCAGCTGAATCTCGAAGGCGGCGCCGAGCACGTACAGCACGAAGTCGCCCTTTTCCACCTGCAGCGGCATGAAGCGGACCTCCGAAGCCTTCACCGGCTTCCAGGGCTCCGAGTCCGAAGGGTCGCCCCCCGGTGCCAGGGGGTAGCCCGGCCCAACCGCCTCCACCCAGCCGCCGGAGACCTTCCTGCTGTCCTGGGCCGAGTCCGGCAGGTAGAGGCCGGAATCGGTGCGCATTCCCGGAGTGGGGGGGCTCACGAGCACCCTGTCCCCGGTCAGGAATAACCGTTTGTCGCCGATGTACATGGAACCGGACATATTCCTCCCGCAGGATTATTGGCGGAGGACCGGGGACTCGAACCCCGATGGGCATAGCCCGGCGGATTTCAAGTCCGCTGCCTTACCGATTAGACTAGTCCTCCGCGCCCTGAGAATCTACCCCTCGGCGCTGCGGCGGTCAAAGGTTCGGAGAACGTGATGAAGGATGAGTACGAGATCAAGTTCCGGCTCGACTCCCCGGACGCTCTGATCGAAGCGTTGGCCGCCGCCGGGGCGGAGTTTCTCGGGGAAGGCTACGAGACGAACCATATTTTCGATACCCCCGACGGCGCTCTGAAGGCCCGGGGGGTGCTGCTGAGGCTCCGGGAGGAGCCCCGCGGGGTTCTGCTCACGGTGAAGGAGCCCCTGGAGTGCGTCGGGGTCAAGGGCCGGAGGGAGCACGAGTTCCGGCCCGGTGCGGGCTACCGGGAGGTGGCGGCCATGCTGGCGGCCCTGGGCTACGGGGAGACCTTCCGCTATCGGAAGCACCGGCGTTCCTGGCGACTCCCCTGCGGTGTGACGGCGTGCCTGGACGAACTCCGGACCGGGTTTTTTCTGGAGCTGGAGGGCGGCAGCCCGGAGGTGGTGCTGACCGCCGCCGCAGAACTGGGGTTCACGCCCGGGCAGGGGCTCGTCCAGGGTTACCCCTCCCTGATCGGAGGCGACCGGTCTTGACGAAACGGCTTCGGATTGGCATAAAACCGCTTGCCTGTTGTTATTACGATAAAATTGAGCAACCCCCGGAAAGAGGACGGAATGAACGACCACACCGCCGAAGAACGACGGCTCAAGACCGATATCCACATGAAAAACGCTCTCAGGGCTGAACTCAGCAGAAGCCTCGGTATGCTCAACACCTGGCAGAACAGGCTCCATGGGCTGAGAAACGTCCGGAAGGCGGGGAAACTGGCGGAAACCGTCGCCAGGTACGGCGACTACGTGAACGGGCTGAGGGAGTATCTGGTTCCGGTGCTGGACGAACTCGAGGCCAGGATAAGGGATGAGATGAAGTTCAGCGACGAGGAGATCAGCCGGTTCCGCCAGGAGGTGTCCGAGGAGACCCGGGAGGCCGAGGCCGCCCGAAGCGCCTTCCAGCAGGCCCGGGAAGCCCTGGAACAACTCCAGGCCGACGACAAGGCCGATAACGAAGCCCTTGCCGCGGCCCGGAATGCCTACAGCAAGGCTTTCAGAACCTTCAGGCTGGAGAAGCGCCGGCTTAGGCGGGCCGAGGAGGAACTCTCCAGCGAGCTTACGGACCGTGACATCTTCAAGGCCGAACTCAAACGCATAATGGTGGAGCGGGCCTTCGTAAACGGGTAGCTCCGTGGAGATATATCCCCGCGGAAGGATCAGGGGCAGGGCTCTGGCGGTGTCAGGGCTCTGCCTTCTCCTTTCCCTGCCCCCTCTCATCCGTGGAAGGGCCCTGTGGCTCATCCCCCCGGTGTGGGCCGCAGGGGTCGGGGCGTTTCTTCTCTTTCTCCGGAAGTATCGAACCCGCAGGGCGATACGGCTCGGCATCGAGAGGGACGGGCTTCTCCGGGAGTACCGGGAGGTGCTGGAGGAGAGGGTTTCCTTCTACGGGACCCTCGGGCCGGAAGAAAAACTCGATTACGAGACCCAGATAGCCGTTTTTCTCCGGGAGCACAGAATCACCGGTGTCGCCGGCGTC
>JAKPTG010000055.1 GCA_029571005.1 Candidatus Fermentibacterota bacterium | reverse complement strand
TCCTTCATCACGTCGCCCAGTTGCCCGGTGAGAACGAGCTTACCGGTTCCGGGGGAGAGAAGGGTTTCGATGAAAAGAATCTCTCCGCCGTGCGGAGTCCAGGCGAGCCCGGTGCAGACGCCGATCTGGGGCTCGGCAAGGGCCGGTTCGTGGAGAAACTTCCACTGGCCGAGCCACTCGGGAACCCGCTTCCCCGACACCACCACCAGGGAGTCGTCCCCCCGGGCGACCTTCACCGCGGTCTTCCGGCAGATGCTTCCGATGCTCCGCTCCAGCTCCCTGACCCCGGCCTCCCTGGTGTACCTCTTTATGATGGTCCGAAGGCCGTTCGAGGTGAACCTGATGTTCCGCCCGGTAAGGCCGCTTTCCCGCAGCTGCCTCCCCACAAGGTAGCGCCGGGCGATCTGGAGTTTGTCGTCCTCGGTGTACCCCGGTATCCGGATAATCTCCATCCGGTCAAGAAGAGGCCCTGGAATCGTGTCCAGGGTGTTGGCGGTGGTGATGAACTTCACCCGGCTAAGATCGAAGGGAATGTTCAGGTAGTTGTCCCGGAAGGTGTTGTTCTGCTCGGGGTCCAGTACCTCCAGCAACGCCGAGGTGGGGTCGCCCCGGAAATCCCTTCCCAGTTTGTCAACCTCGTCCAGCATGAACACCGGATTGCCGGTTCCGCATTCCCGGATCCCCTGTATGATCCGGCCGGGCATGGAGCCTATGTAGGTCCGCCGGTGCCCCCGTATCTCCGCCTCGTCGTGCATTCCACCGAGGCTCAGCCGGTAGAACTTCCTGCCCAAAGCCCGGGCGATGCTCTTTCCCATGCTGGTCTTGCCCACCCCCGGCGGACCCACGAAACAGATGATGGGGGCCTTGCCGGAAGGGTTCAGGCGGCGCACGGCCAGAAACTCCAGCACCCTCTGTTTCACGTCGTTCAGATCGAAGTGATCCGTGTCGAGTATCTTCCGGGCCCGGTCCATATCGAGCCTGTCCCGGGTGTGGACCTCCCAGGGAAGCTGAAGTATCCACTCCACATAATTCCTGGTGACCGCCGCCTCCGGAACTCCCGGGTGCATCCTGCCGAGCCTTCGGATCTCCTCCTCGGCGGCCTCCCGGGCATGGTCCGGCAGCACGGCATTCTGAAGACGCTCCATCAGTTCCACGGCCTCGGGGTTCTCGCCCTCGTCTCCGAGTTCCTTCTGGATCACCTTCATCTGTTCCTTGAGGTAGTACTCCCTCTGGTCCTTGTCCATCTCCGAACGGACCTGGGACTGGATCATGTCCCTGAGCTTGAGCACCTGGATCTCGTGGGACATCATGTCCCGGAGTATCCGGAGCCTCCGGACGATGTCGTTTTCCTCCAGAAGCCTCTGTTTCTCGCTGACGGGAGCTTCAAGCCCCCCCGCCGCCACAAAGCCCAGTTTTTCCGGGTCCCGGAACAGGGCGACCATCTGGAGTTCATCGGGAACCCCCGGCGTCAGCTCCATGATCCGCCTGAGCTGGACCTCCACCGCCTTGCGCCACGCCTCTATCTCGTCGGGATCGTCGGGATAGGTGGTCTCCATCCTCTCGGCTCTGGCCATCTCGAAGGGCCATCCGGGGGCGCTCTCCAACACCCGGAACCTGAAGAGCCCCCTGAGGCTGAGCCGGACCACGTCCCCCGGGAAGCGGTAGAGCTTCATTATCCCCGCAGCGGTTCCCACCTTGAAGCCCCTGCCGGTGTCCGGGTCCACCGCCAGCACCCCCACCATCTTCTCGTCCCTGACCGCGAAGTCAACCATCCTTATCTGGTCGGGGTCGGTTACGGTGAGGGACAGGGTGATGCCGGGCATGAGAATCCCCTCGGGAAGCACGTAGATGGGCAGCAGCAGTTTGCCTTCCCTGTTCATTCTGCCTTGCCGGACTCCCGGACCGGGATCGAGACCGCGGCCGGACGGGAGTGACGGAGGGTCACTATCAGGAGGCCGTTCTCCAGGACGGCTTCAACGGCGCCGGTATCCACCCTGGAGGGAAGGTGGACGACCCGCTCGAACTGACCGGAGGGGATTTCCATGCCCATGGGCGAAAACCCCTGGTAGGACAGGCTCTTCCGGACTCCGCCCAGCGTCAGGGTTGACGGGGTCACTTCCAGGTGGGTCTGTTCCGGATCAACCCCGGGGAGTTCCACCACCACAACGGTTTGACACTCTCCTTCGTACACGTCCACCAAGGGGGTCCAGATGCCTTTGCCGATGCCGTACAATGTCACTCCACATCGAATCGGATCTGAACCGTAGTGGTCACCTCCACCGGAACGCCGTCCTGGGTCGCGGGGCTGAACACCCACTGCCTCACCGCGTCCATCGCCGCCTGGCCGCACCCGAGGCCGACCTGGTCGCTGATGACGGACACGTCCCTGACCCGGCCGTCGGTTCCCACCCGGGCCTCGAGGGTCACGAATCCATGCACATCACCCCGCCGCTGGGCCAGGTCGGGGGTGACCGGGGCGGTCTGGGAGATGGGGAACGGCGGAATCACCGGCGACGCGGAGGGGGACTCAATCACCTCGGGCTCGACCGGCGACGCGGTGTATCTGATGCTGGTGTCCTCTCCGGCGGTGATGGTCACGGTGGAAACCTGGTCCTCGTAGTCGGGGTTGGAGAGCCGCACGGTATAGGCGCCCTCCTCCAGTTCCAGGGGCGGCATAGGGGTCTGGCCCACCGCCTCGCCGTTCACATAGACGTCGGCCCAGGGTTCAGGGCCGATGAGAAGCCTTCCGGTCCGGACCGTTTCCACCGGAGAGACCGTCCGGGTGTAACCGTTCTCGGTCAGGGTGATGGTTTCAACCCAGGGCTCCCTGTTCTCCATGGTCACCCTGAGGGTGTGGGTTCCCAGGGGAAGCACACTGGTGACCCTTCTCACCCCGGTTCCCACCCTTTCGCCGTCTATGTCGAAGTTGGCCGTCCCGGGCACGTCCGCCGCCAGGGAGAGGGCCACCTGGGACTCCTGCCGGGAAAGAAGGGCCAAGGTCAGGTTCTGGGGGGTAGTGGAGTAGTCAACCAGTATGGATTCCGCCAGGGAGTTGTACCCCTCCATCACCGGCTGGAAGACGTGAAGGCCGGTGGGCACCTCCAGGGGAGGCTGCACCGGAACGCCGTCCAGCATGTAGGTAACCTGCCCCGGCTCCGGTTCCGGCCGCCCCTCGGGCATGACCGGGGTGAACTCCACCGTGACCCTGTGGGTTCCCAGGGTGTCGAGGGTGAATGCAAAGGCGGAAGAGTCTCCGAAAGAGGGCTCGATGATGCGGGAAAGGGTTTCGTAGCCCGCCGCCCTGATCTCCAGGGTCAGCGGCCCCGGAACCGTGTCGCTGAAGGTGTAGAGCCCGGTGGCCGGGTCGGGGCTCAGCGAGCGGCCGCCGAGACTCACCGTCGGGTTCTCGGCCCCGGTCACGTCGAAGGAAATACTGTAGGGGGCCGGGCCCTCGGGAACCTCCTCCCGGGGACCGGAGAAGGGTTTGAAAATCAGTATTACCACCGCCACCAGCAGAACGGCGGCGATGGCGGCGATACCGGGGGGAAAGCCTTTCTTCCGGGTTTTCTTCACCTCCCCGGACGGCTTTTCCGAAACCGGCGGCAGGGCCGCCGTCACCGGTTCCCGGGCCCCGGGCTCCTCCGGCTCCTTGCCCAGGATCTTTTCCAGACCGGCGATGAACTCCTTCACGGTTTCGTTCTCGGGATACTTCTCCCGGGCTTCCAGGGCTTCCTGGTAAGCCTCCCTGTAAGCGCTCCTGGCGATCCTGCCCCGGATTGAAGCCACAATTACGCTCTCGGGGGGCACCGCCGGAACCGATGGGGCCGCCTCGGCTTCCTCTTCGGGTTCGGGGGGCGCCGCCGGAACCGATGGGGCTGCCTCGGCTTCCTCTTCGGGCTCGGGGGGCGCCGCCGGAACAACCCTGGCTTCCACTTCGGGCTTCGCCCTCCGGGGAACGGCGGGGGGGGCCGGTTTCCCGGTTTCCGGCGTCCAGGATTCCATCCGGGCAATCAGGGACGGAAGGACGGGGGCCATGGACCAGACCTCGAAGATCTGGCGGATGGCGGCCACCGCCTCCGCCGGCCTCCCCGCCTCGAGACGGGCCATAGCCTTGTCCGCCAGGCCATTTACCTTTATCCGGCGACGCAGGACATTGACCTTCCGCTTCACGTCGCTGTTCTCGGGGTCATGGCGATGAGCCCGTTCCAGTTCCTGCAGGGCCCTGACCTCGTCGCCCTCGGCAAGGGCGGCGTCGGACCGTTTCATGCACTCCGATACGAAGTCTTCCTGGGCAGCGGCCCGGCCTATGTCGGCGTGGACCCTGGCCGACCTGCTCTTGCTGAAATTGCGCATGGCGGTCTGTTCCCGCTCCAGCTCGGTGATTCTTCTCTGGATTTCAATGTTCTCGGGATCCAGTTCGGCGGCTCTCTGAAGGGCGAGAAGCGCCTTTTCCCTGTCGCCCGCCCTCGCCAGTTCACCGGCCCGGGCCACAAGCTGTTCCGCCCGCTTCTTCATCCCTGGTGAAGCCATTTCCCCTCCCGCAAACAGAGGTGAATACACTCGAAATACCCGGCACCCCCCGGTACCGACCCACACTTTCCAGAATCCCTAATTGGTAACACTATAGTCATCCATGTCAACCCCCTCCGACGGAGGCCCGGTAATCCGTGATGATGTACGCTATATCCCGGGGAAGGACAGGCCTCCGAAGCGCCACGCCTCCTCCCGGACGAGCCGCTCCAGTTCCGCATCTCCCGGCGCTGGAATATTTTCCGATTCTTTCATCAGCCCGGTATCCCCGGCGAGGTCGGCCACCCTGAACTCGGGGATGCCGTGCTGCCTGGTTCCAAGCACCTGCCCGGGTCCCCGGAGTTCCAGATCCTTGGAAGCGACCCGGAAGCCGTCCGAAGTGCCGGCCAGGGCGTTCAGCCTTGCCATGGCCTGGGGTGAGTCGCCCTCCTCGTGCACCAGGAAACACCATGAATCGCCCTTTCCGCGGCCCACCCTGCCCCTGAGCTGGTGAAGCTGGCTCAGGCCGAACCTGCCCGCCCCCGAGATCACCATCACGGTGGCGCCGGGAACGTCTATCCCGACCTCGATCACGGTGGTGCTCACCAGAATCCCGACCTTCCCGGTGGCGAATGCGGTGACCGCCTCCACCTTCCGCCCCGGCGGCATGCCCCCGTGAAGAAGCACCGCCCCCCATTTTCCCAGGGGCCCCCTGACGATGCGCTCGAAGGCGGTTTCCGCATCCAGCGTCGGCGTGTTGTCGGAGACTTCCTTCAGCGGGTACACCATGAACACCTGCTCCCCCAGGGACAGCCGTTCCAGGATGAACTCCGCCAGCTCCCTCTTCCCGCCTTCGCCTATGATCCTGGTCACGGTTCTGCCCCGGCCCGGAGGCATCGTGTCTATCACCGACAGGTCCAGGTCGCCGTACAGGGTCATGGCCAGAGTTCTGGGAATCGGCGTGGCGCTCATTATGAGAACGTGAGGTCTCGGAGCCCTGCCCGCGGTGAGCCTTTCCCTCTGCATCACCCCGAACCTGTGCTGCTCGTCCACCACCAGCAGGGCGAGCCGGCTCAGAGGAACCCAGTCTTCGAGCACCGCGTGGGTTCCGACCAGCACACAGTCGGGGCGCTGTTCCATCTCCCCGGCCAGGGCCTTTCTCGCGGCGGCGCCGGTGCCTCCGGTCAGCAGGCGAACCCGGACCCCGAGGTATTCCAGGAACCCCCTGAGGCTGCGGTGATGCTGAACCGCCAGCACCTCGGTGGGGGCCATGAGCACCGCCGTGTGACCGGACAGAACGCACCTGGCGCAGGCGGCGGCGGCCACCACCGTCTTGCCGGACCCCACGTCCCCCTGCAGCAGCCTTCGCATGGGTTCCGGCCGGGACAGGTCGTTCAGGGTTTCCCCCATGGCCCTTTCCTGGGCTTCCGTGAGGGGCCAGGGGAGACCGGCGGCGAACTCCCCCGGAGTGTGCGGCCGGGCGGTCAGGGCGACCCCCGGTTCCCTGTCCGTCCGGGCCCTGACCATCCTCAGGGCCCACCGGTAAAGGCACAGTTCCTCCAGGGCCAGGGTGTCCCGGGCCCTGCGCGCCTCCCCGGGGTCCTCCGGGCGGTGCGCCGCTCTGAGCAGCGCCATCCTGTCCGGGAACCCGGCCTTCGCCATAACCTCCTCAGGCAGGAGAGGGGAGGGGGACGACAGTTCCTCGAGCCCCAGGGCGATGATTCTGCGCATCATTCCCTGGGTGAGCCCGGCGGTGAGAGGGTACAGGGGGAGCATTCCCGGAGCCTCGGGCTCTTCCCCGGCGGGAGGGAACAGGAGGTCCGGATGGACCATGGCGGGGCCGCGGTAATTCTCCACGGTGCCCGAGGCCACCAGTTGAAGCCCCTTTTCCAGCCTGGACGCGGGATAGCGGTCGCTGAAGAAAACCAGCCTGATCGGGGCGCCGTCGGACAGCACGGCCTCCACCATCACCCTGCCCCCCGCGGCGCGCCTCCGGTTCAGCGACAGAACGGTTCCGGCCACGGTCAGGGTTTCCCCCGGCACGGCGGAAGCCACGGGGACAACGGTTCTGCGGTCGAGCCAGGCCCTGGGCAGGTGCAGGAGAAGCTCTCCCAGCAGCTCGATGCCCAGCTTCTTCAGCAGGTCGGCCCTGGCGGGCCCGACCCCCCTGAGCCAGCGCACCTGATCGTCCAGTTTCATGGGCCTCCCGGGGGGCTTGACGGACACCTGGGGTATGTATAATTGACGCCGATACCCTGAGGCCAGCTAACCGGAGGTTTCACTGGTATGACAGAGCGCCGAGCCCTTTACGAGCAGTTGAAAAAAGCGGTAGCCGATGACCCGAAGGACATCGACGCCAGAATCAGCCTGGCGGCCATGTATATGGAGGATAGCAAACCGGCTGAGGCCATGCCCCACTACGATGAGGTTCTCAACATAGATCCGGAAAACGCCGAGGCGTTTCTGGGGCTGGGGCTGGCCTGGGGCCGCGCCATTCTGGAGAACATCCCCCCGACCGATCTCTGGGACAAGGACCACGACGAGGAAGAGATGCTGGAGAAGGCCATAGACTTCCTGGAAAGAGCCGTTGAACTCGATCCCGAGGTGACCCAGGCGCTGAACGCCCTCGGCAGGCTCTACATGGTCCAGGGGCAGGAGGAGGAGGCCGTGGAGATGTTCCGCCAGTCCCTCATCCTCGACCAGTCGCAGCACGATGTCCTGGAGGACCTGGGTGAGCTGACCGGCAAGCCGGCCTGGCAGATCCTCGAGAAGGACGTTTACATGGGGGAGCCGGAAGAGGAGTAGCCCCCGGGCCGCACGTCGCCGCCCCGGCATGCCTTCGGAAATGCGCGCCCCAAACAGGGGTGAACGGTTTCACCCCCCCTTGGCGGACGAACCGGCCGCCTTGCCGACTTCAGGTAACTTGCTCCCCTTTATTTTCGATAAAAACGATAGCAACCCTTGGCCCGCAAGGAGAGCCACCGCCGGCATGCCCGGCAGCAGATACCTTGTCAGCCCCTTGGATACCGGCAGCGACAGGGAAAGGACGAACAGGGGAAAGACCAGAAGCCATGCCCTCCCGGTCTTCAGCCCGACGAAACCCGACACCGCGAAGCCGAGCATCGAGACGTGGACGGTGGTGAGAAGCAGAAACCCAGGGTTCCACCCGGCCGCCTCACCGGTACCGGGAAAACGGGTCCAGGCGAGCGCCGTTCTCTGCAAAGCCCTCGCGACAACAACCGGAACCCCGTCTCTTCGGAAGTTTTCCACCGCCAGCTCCGTGAACTTCCGGGAGGCCTCCCGGTCAATGTAGTATCGCCTCCCGGAATCGGTCGCCAGGGAGAACTCGTCCGATTCACTCCACACTTCACTGCCGACCGGTCTGACGGCGACCCATAGGTTGTAGCCGGAGGTTGTCGGGAACGGGGTGAATTCGCCGAGAGCCGATCGGTTTCTCACAGCCCAGGGAAGAATACAGACAAGAACGCCCGCTCCGGATAAGAGCCAGTGAACAATGGCTTTCCTTCCCTGAACGATTGCCGGTGCGAGCGGGAGTGAAAGCGCCCATACAAGGATCCCTTCGGGCCTCAGAAGGGTCATTATTCCCGATATGAGGCCAAATAAAAACGTAAAACCGTTTTTACCGGAATCCAACGACTTAACAAGCACAAGCACGGATATCCACAGCAGAAGGCCGTACATCGTCTCAGTCAGTACCCTGCCGGCCATTACAAGCCAAGGGAAGTACATAGCGGGGAACAGGATGGAGCTGGGAATGAGCCCGTCTCCAAGGAGCCGGTGTGCGACGAGCGCCAGTATCCATATCGTCAGCATGTTCATGATCACCTGAATCAACTGAACCACGAATATCCGCTCTCCGGACAACTGGTGGAAAACCAGCAGAAAGAGCGGATACACCGGTTGGCGCATCCTTGTGGGATCCTCGCCGGGGAACCGGTCGAAGCCCGCAAGCCGGGGGGGGCGGAATACCCGCCATCGTGACGGAGGGAACGGCTCAGGGCGATGTATTCCAACGAATCCATGCTTATCGGATTTATGAAGGTCAGGCCCAATGCCTGGATCACAAGCATGATCGGCATCGCAAGCCCGATGTGGAGCTTCAGTTTTTTATTCATGCGGCCGGCCGGGGTACGTCCCGGCCCTCCGACGGAGCGGCATCGTCCGGCGTCACCGGTCCGGGCGGGCCCCTGAAGCCGCCGCCACCGCCAGAGCGCAGACCGCCGCCGCCGCCGGGCACCGGTCCGGGCCGAGCCTCCGCAGGGCGTACTCCGTGAGCCAGGGCAGCTCCGTGGGCCTTCCCTCCCTCACATCCTGAAGCATGCTGCAGAGGTTCTCCGACTTCTCCAGAACGGCCCGGAGCATCGCCCGGGAGGCGTTCCGGCAGTCGTCCCGCACCGCGGGCGCCAGTTCCCGGAACAGGGTTTCCGCCAGCTCCGACAGTCCGGCGGGAAGAAGGCCGTTGTTGGGCAGGCCGGTGATCGCCCCCAGGGGGTTGACGATGCTGTTCACCAGCCACTTCGCCTGAACTTGAAGCTGAATGTCCTCCACCGGTCTCACCGGAAGGCTGGTGCCCCGGAACAGCTCTTCCGCGACGCCCTTCCGGACGACCGTCAGCTCCCCGGAGGCGGTCAGAACCACCCGGTTTTCCAGGCGGAAACCGGCGGTGAGCACCGCCGGCTCCGGCGTAAAACCTCCCCACTCACCGGCCTCGAAGAGCCCGTTGGACACGTTGACCAGCCGGGCGGGAGCCCCGGCGGCAATCCCCTCGAGGGCGCCCGCCAGGTGGTACGCCTTCAGGGCGCAGACCATGACCGCCCCCCTGGGGGCGGCAAAGGCGTCTCCGACGGAAACCCTCCCACGGCCCCCAATGAAGCCCTCCGCGACGATTTCCCTGCTCCCCGCAGGGGTTCCCGGGGGACCCGCAAGGAAGACTTCCCGTCCGGAAAGGGACAGGGCGACGGCAAGGCCGGACCCTACGGCGCCGTCGCCCATTATGACCACGGGCACGATGTCAGGCCTGACTCTCCGACTTCTTCTTCTTCAGAGTTTCAACCGCGTCCTCGACCCGGTTCTTCAGCTCCCCGGCCTTGCCCTTGCCGGCTTCGATGAGATCACCGGCCTTCTCGACGCCCTGGTGGTAGATCTGCCCACCCTTGTCGCAGAGTTCGCCCGCGGTGGAGGCGATTTTCCTGCGGGTCTCCTCGCCCTTGGCCGGGGCCAGCAGCAGCGCCGCTACGCCTCCCGCGATGACTCCGGCGAAAAAGGCCCAGAACTCACCTTTCCCTCTGTGCTCCGACATAACCGTCTCCCTTCATGTTTGGGCCCCGCAACACTTCTTGTATTTCTTTCCGCTGCCGCAGGGGCAGGGATCGTTTCTCCCCACCTTGGGGTCATTTCGTTTCACCGTCTGCGGACGCCCGGGGGAGGAGTCGGCGGGGGCGCCCCCTCCGGGGGCCGGAACGGGCCCTTGTATGCCGGGCCTCACGGCCTGCCCCGTAGGCAGCTCGGCCCTCTTCAGCATTCCCGCGGGCCAGAGGCTGAGAACCTTCCTGACGGACTGCCTGTCAATGTTCTCCTGGAGTTCCTCGAAGAGCTCGAAGGCCTCCTTCTTGAACTCCACCAGAGGGTCCCTCTGTCCGATGGACCTGAGGCCGATGCCGGTCTTCAGGTGGTCGAGGGAGTAGAGGTGTTCCCTCCACAGGGAATCTATGGAACTCAGGACGGACCACTTCTCCAGGTCCACCATGAGCGTCTCCCCCAGCTTCCTCTCCTTTTCGTCGTAGTAAGCCAGGACCATGTCCGCCAGGGCGCTTCTCAGGGAGGCGGGTTCCCGGTGCTTCTCCGCCGTTCCCCGCAGGTCGAAGACCGCCCCGGCCAGGTCCCGCAGGACCAGCGCCGCCCTTTCCATGTTCCACTCGTGGGGTTCGGCCCCGTCGGCGACGGCGCTCTCCACATCCCCGGTGACCACCGAGGCGATCATGTCCCGGACCTCGTCCCGAAGCCCCTCTCCGGTGAGGGAGCGGTGCCTGAGGCCGTAAACGACCTCCCTCTGCCGGTTGGTGACGTCGTCGTACTCGAGGAGGTGTTTCCTGATGCCGAAGTTGTACTGTTCCACCCTCTTCTGGGCCTGCTGAATGGAGCGGTTCAACAGGGGGTGCTCGATGGGTTCCCCGTCCTTTTCCTGGTTCTTCTTCAGGAAGTCAATCATCTTCTCGCTGGCGAAAAGCCTGAACAGGTCGTCCTCCAGGGACATGTAGAACCGGCTCGCCCCCGGGTCGCCCTGGCGCCCGCTCCGGCCCCGGAGCTGCCGGTCTATCCGCCGGGACTCGTGCCTCTCGGTCCCGATCACGAACAATCCCCCGGGCTCTTTTCCTCCCCGGCCGTCGTCCAGCTCCCTCACCTGGGGCGAAAGCTTGATGTCCGTACCGCGGCCGGCCATGTTGGTGGCGATGGTCACCGCCCCGGGCTGCCCGGCCCGGGCCACGATATCCGCCTCCTGCTGGTGGTGCTTGGCGTTCAAAACGCTATGGGGAATCTTCCTGGCTTTCAGGAGTTTCGACAGAACCTCCGAGACATCCACCGAAACCGTTCCCACGAGAACGGGCCGGTTCCTGCCGTGTAACCGCTGCACCTCATCGATGATGGCGGCGTACTTCTCCCGCTTGGTACGGTAAACCCTGTCGTTGTGGTCGGTTCTCCTCACCGGGACGTTGGTCGGAATCACCGCGGTCTCCAGGCCGTAGATGCTCTCGAACTCCTCGGCTTCGGTTTCCGCGGTTCCCGTCATACCCGAGAGCTTCCCGTACATCCTGAAGTAGTTCTGAATGGTGATGGTGGCCAGGGTCTGGGTCTCCGCCCGTATCTCCACCCTCTCCTTGGCTTCCAGCGCCTCGTGGAGGCCGTCGCTGAACCGCCTTCCCGGCATGAGCCTGCCGGTGAACTGGTCCACTATGATGACGGCGCCGTCCTGAACCACGTATTCCACATCCTTCTCGTAGAGCTGGAATGCCCGGAGCAGCTGGTCTATGTCGTGAAGGGCCTCGGCCTTCCGGGAGTGCTCCTCGAAGGCGTTCTTCCTGAGTTCGAACTTCTCCTCCTCCGGCAGGTCCCGGGCCTCTATCTCCGCCACCTCGTCGCCGATGTCCCGGAGCAGGAAGAAATCCGGGTTGTCGGGGGAGAGTATCTTCCTGCCCAGGTCGGACATGGCCACGGACCTCTCCCTCTCGTCTATGGAGAAGCACAGGCCCTCGTCCAGCTCGTGGACGTTCTTGTCCCGGAGCCTCTCGGCCTCCACCCTCTTGATGGCGTTGAGCTTGTCGGGGTCCCTCAGGGTCTTGGCGAGCCTCCTGTTCTTCGGGGCGCCCCGGCGGGCCTTGAGAAACATGGTGGCCGCCCGGTGCGTCTCCCCCTGCTCCCAGAGATCATCCGCTTCGGACACCACCACGTTCACCAGCTCCATCTGGCGGCTCACCAGCCGGGCGACCTGATCCCGGAACTCCCGGTACCTGTTCCGGGACCTGGGGACGGGGCCGCTGATGATCAGGGGGGTTCTGGCCTCGTCTATCAGTACGCTGTCAACCTCGTCAACGATGGCGTAGTGGTGGGCCCTCTGCACCCTGTGCTCCAGCCTGACCGCCATGTTGTCCCTGAGGTAGTCGAACCCGAACTCGTTGTTGGTGCCGTAGGTGATGTCACAGTTGTACTGGGCCCGCCGCTGGTCCGGCTCCATGCCCCCCTGTATGCACCCCACCGTCATGCCGAGGAACTCGTAGATGGGACCCATCCACTCGGAGTCCCTCCGGGCCAGGTAGTCGTTCACCGTCACCAGGTGGGCCCCGGCGCCCACCGGAACCCCCTCCAGGGGTTCGAAGGCCCACTCGGCCGGATCCTCGCCGAAGGTCTCCCGGGCCTTTTCCACCCAGTCCGGATTCAGTTCCAGGGCGTTCAGGTACATCGGCATGACCGCCACCAGGGTCTTCCCCTCACCGGTGGCCATCTCCGCTATCATCCCGCGATGAAGCACTATGGCGCCCTTCAACTGCACCCGGAAGGGGACCATGCCCCACTCCTCCTCGTGGCCGGTGACCATCCACTTCTTTCCGCAGTTCCTGCGGCAGGCCTCGGACACCACGGCGAAGGCCTCGCACATGATGTCGTCCAGGGTTTCCCCCCGGACCAGCCTCTCCCGGAACTCCCGGGTCTTGCCCTGGATCTCCCGGTCGTCCAGCCCCTGCATTTCGGCGATAAAACCGTTTATCCGCTCGACCGGGGCCTCCAGGCTTTTCATGAGCTTGGCCTGCCGGTCTCCGAACAGCAGTTTGACTACCTTTTCCAGCAAAACGTCCCCTTCATCGCAGCCTCGGCGCCAGCGGCGCCCGCAACGCTCCCCGCCAGATCCGCCGCAAGGTCTCCGAAGCTGAAGCCCGACCCCCGGAAGGCGTCGAACAGTTCCTTCAGAAGCCCCAGGCCCGCCGCGGCGGCAGCCCCTTTACACCCGTCCTCCATGGTAACCGACAAGGCCCCGGCCGCCGCGGCGCTGAACACGCCGTGGCTCCACCGGTCGTCCGGCACCCGGAGGGAGCACGCCGACATGAAGATAAGCAAAGCCGCGGCGCTTGTGAAGAGAAAAGGCTTCAACGCACTCTCTCCCAACCGGCACCGGCCCTGAGAAACTCCCCCGCGAGCGCAGCCAGGGATTCGGCGGCACTCGCCCAGGCGGAATCCCGATGCCACACCCCCGCCGCCTCCCTCAGGTACGGAAGGGCCTCGGTGCACCGGTCTTCCCGAACCATGCTCCGCCCGGTCCTGTACAGGAACCAGCCCAGTTCCGCCGCCGCGGCCGGGCACCGCCTGGCCGCATAGGCGGCCCGGTAGGCCTCCGCCGCGGCCTCCGTAAGGCCGGACGCCTCCAGACACCCCGCGGCGGCCTGCCAGTAGTAGTAGCCCTCGGGCTCCAGGGGCTCGAGAACGGCCAGCCCCCGGTCGGGAAACCCCTCCGCCGCCAGCCTCCCGGCAAACACCGTGCGGTAGAAAGGATCTTCCGGAGCCAGGGCCACCGCCAGCTCCAGCAGCTTCAGCGCACTGTCCGGCATCAGCATCGAGAGCCAGCAGGCGGCGTCGGCCCGGGCGGAATCCGTCCCCGAGCCGAGGGTTTCCAGCAGATAACCGGTGTGCCCTAAGGACACCCCCGCCCTCCTCTCCGCCTGGGCCAGCCGGAAACGACAGACCCCTCCCCCCGAAACCAGGTACGAGTACTTCAGAACGCTGTCCGGCTCGCGGCTTCCGGCCCGCAGGAACTCGCCCAGCACCGGGGCGCTCCCGGGGCGGAGCTGCAGGGCCCTGCGGGCCCAGACCACCGCGGAGTCGGGCATGTCGAGCCTGTTCAGTATCCAGGCGGCCCGGTAGGCCGGCCACCAGCGCCCCGGCGACTCGAGGTGCTCCGCAACGTACGCCGTAAGGGCTGCGGGAAGGTCTCCCGCAAGGAAGAGGGAGTCGCCGCCGGAACCGGCGGTCAGCAGAATAAGCAGGAAAACCGTGCTTAGAACCCCTCGTCACGCCCCGTGGGAACCGCGCCGCGGTACTGCAGGGTGAAACTGGTGCTGCCCGTGGGCTTCCATTCCAGTTGAAGCCCGCCCAGGACGTGCCCGAAGCGGTCCCCCCCGCTGAAATCGAAGGTGCGGGCGTAGCCCAGATCCACAAGGGCCGTCACCTTGGGGTGAAGGACGAAGTCCATGGAGCCTATGTAGGCCCCGGTTCCCCAGGTGCCGCCGGAGCCGGAAAGCAGGCTGAAGGATGCGGTGCTGCGGAGGTTATGGAACCCCGTTCCGCCCGCCGAGGGCGGGTTGAGCAGATCGAAGGCGTCGGCGTCGAGGCCGTAGGCGTACAGAGAAACGGAACACAGAACCAGAACCGAAACAAAGGCTTTCATGCTGAGGCCCTCCCCTGTGATGCCCTTATATATTACGCATACACGGGCGAAACACAAATGTTCCTTCCCGGGAGGTGGTGTGAAGATTTCGTACGCCAGGGGGATTGTCTTCCGTCGGGAACCCGAGGGGGGCATCCTCTTCAATGTGGACACCGGCGCCCTTCACATAGTCGAGGAGGTGGCGGTGGGCATATGCTCCATGATAGACGGATCATCCACCCGGGACCAGATTCTCGCCGAACTCCGGCGGCGCTACCCCGAAGAGCCCGACCTGGCCGGCGACCTGGACGGCTTCCTGGCCCAGCTCAGGGAAAACGGGGTCATCGTTTGACCCGAATCACCCTGGCGCCCAGGGAAGTCAGCGTCATCATCACCGGACGGTGCAACCTGTCCTGCCGCCATTGCGGGGTGGACAACCCGCGGGAGGACCTGCCCCTTTCGGTCTGGGAGGCCATCCTGGACCGGCTGGTGGAGGCCAGGGTTCCGCAGCTGGTGATAACCGGCGGCGAGCCCCTGTTCCGAAAGGATTTCCGTGAATTCCTCCGCCTGGTTCTCGACCGGCCGTTCCGATTCTCGCTGAACACCAACGCCGTGTGGATGACCCCGGAAAACGCCGGCGCCCTGGCGGCGGCCGGGGGACGGCTATCCTCGGTGATGGCGGGGCTGGACGGGCCCGACGCGGAAACCCACGACGCCCTGCGGGGGGAAGGGACCTTCGAGCGGGCGACGGCGGGGATCCGGAACGGGCTCGAGGCCGGCCTCCCGTTGATAACCAACTGCACGGTGACCCGGCTGAACTGGAACAGGGTGAAGGAAACGGCCCGTTACGCCCTGGAAGAAGCCGGGGCTCCCGCCGCCAAGTTCACACCCCTCCTGGCGGCCCAGCACGGCATCCCCGGATGGCTCCACGGTGACCCGGTGATGCTTCTGTCCGCGGGACGGGACGTTGCGGAACTGGAGGAGGCGGGGGCCCATGTTTACGGCCCGCTGCTGCTGATGTACAGGCTGGCGGAGAACGCCCTGGCGGAAAGGCTGCCCCGGGAGCGGGGAAGGGCCTTCGGCTGCGGCGGTTGCGTGAACAAACTGGTGATCGCCTCCGACGGGGGGGTCATCCCCTGTGACTACCTGAACGGTTTCGTCATAGGCCGCCTTCCCGGCGAGCCGCTGAACGAGATTCTGCTTTCCCGGAAGGCCTCGGAATTCAAGGAGATAGTGTCAATGCCCAGGGCGTTGAACGCCGAGTGCTCCCGGTGCGAATACCTGTCGGTCTGTTCCGGAGGGTGCCCGGTGAACCCGCTCCTGACCGGAAATCTGCCGGGAAAGGATGAGCTTTCGTGCGTGAAGATCCTGGTGGAAGCCCTGAAGTCCCTCCCCTGACCTACATCTACATGAACCCCGGCCCCGGGTGCAACCTGAATTGCGCCCACTGCTGGGTGAACCGGGGCGCGTCACCCGCCTCCATGCCCGTGCGCCTCTGGGTGGACCTCATGGAGGAGGCGGCGGGGATGGGGGCGGCCTTCGGAAAGTTCACCGGCGGCGAGCCCCTGCTTTACCACGGCTTCGGGGAAATCTATTCCGAAGCCCACCGCCTGTTCCCCAAAGTGTGCGTGGAGACCAACGGGACCCTGGTCCCCCCGGGGATATTCCGGCTGTTCAGGGAAAAACCCCCGTTTCAGGTCTCGGTCAGCCTCGATTCGGCCCATTCCGGAATCCACGACCGGTTCAGGGGGCTGGAGGGGGCCTGGGGAAAAACCGTTGACTTCATCACCGGGCTGGCTGAGGAGTCCGGGGTGTTCCCCCAGGTGATCATGTCCCTGGCCTCCCCGGACCGGCAGGCGGTGCGGGACATGGTGTCCTTCCTCACCGGCAGGGCCGTGTCCAGCCTGAAGATCAACCTGGTCAGCCCGGTGGGGGAAGGGGCGAAGGCGTACTTCGGCAGGAGGGAGGAGTTCGGCGAATGCGTTTCCTTCCTGAAGTGGGCCTTCACCGAATTCCCCCCCGGCGTGATACCGGACGCCCCCCCGGCCTTCATCCCGGCGGACAGGCTGAAGTACGCCGGCAGGTGCTGGGCGGGCAACCTGCTGGGAGTGCTTCCCGACGGAACCGTATCCCTCTGCGGAATCGCCTACTCCAGGCCCGAACTCTCCATGGGCGTTTACCCGGAGAACGGGCTGGAGGAGATATGGAAGGGCTCGCCGCTGCTGCGCGGCCTTCGGCGCAGCCTCGATGGACCTCCGCAGGGCGTCTGCTCGAAGTGCGTTCACTGGGGGTCGTGCCGGGGAAAGTGCGTCATGGAGAACTACGCCGTGGGCGGGAGCTTTTCGGCGCCGCACCGGTTCTGCGAGACCGCATGGGAACTGGGGTTGTTCCCCGGGGGAAGGCGCCATGGATAACACCCGTTCCATTCTCAGGGCCCAGTTGATGGCGGTGAGCCCCCGGGGGGTCGTGGTGCACGGAGCGGCCGTGGCCCGGGGGAAGGGGGCGCTGCTGATGCTGGCCCCCTCCGACGGAGGGAAGACCACCGCGGCCTACAAACTCGCGGACCTGGGCTGGAGGCTCATAGGAGACGACTCCGTCGTGGTCGCCCGGGGCACCGACGGAGTGGTGAGAGCCCTTCCCTGCGGCTCCCACCGGATGCGGACCGGCCGGTTCGGGATAGCCCCGGCGCCCCTCCGGGGTGTGGTCTTCCTTGAGAAGGGCCCGGAACTGCTGCTGCCGGCGGCGCCGGACTACTGCTTCTACAGGGCGGAACGGGCGGGATGGCTCATGGCCAGGGATATAGTTCCCGGAAGCGTCCTTCTGGAGGCCCGGGCTTTCCTCCGTTTCCTGCTCCGAAGCTTCCCCGTTGCGGTTTACAGGACCGGCCCCGGGGATTCCGGTGAAATGCTGCTGGCATGGCTGAACAGTATCTGAGGGGGTACGTCCGGGGGCTCTCAATGTGGCCGGCCCTGATCCCCGGCGATATTCTCCGGGCCGGGGAAGTCCCCGCCGACCGGCTGGAAGCCGGGCAGGTGGCGGTTCTGGGCAGGAAATCGGGTTTCCCGGTGGTCCACCGGGTCACCGGAGTGCGCCGGGCCCCTTCCGGAGGAACCGTGCTCTTCACCGCGGGGGACAGGTCCGGACCGGACAGGCCCTCGACGGTGGAACCGGAAGGCCTCGTAGCGGTAGTAACGGGGGTGCTGGTGCGGGGGAGGTACCGCAAGGTGCCTCCTAAAAGGAGCTGGGCCGGCGCGGTACCGGTGTGCATCGTCAGGTGGCACTGTGCCATTGCCAGGAGAACCCGTTGGCATTAGATTGCCTTTGATTTGACAAGGAGAGTCAATGCACGCGTTTCCGGAGAAGTACAGCAAACCGTCCTTGACGAGCCTGGCCGGAGCGGAGGGTATGGGCTGGAGTGCTACCTGCAATACCGGCGGCGGGCCGGGAACCGACCCCAATTGCAGCGCCGGGCCTTCCACGCCCAACACCATCTGTGTTTTCCTCTCCCCCATCAATTGCAGCGCCGGGCCTTCCACGCCCAACACCGTCTGTGTTTTCCTCTCTTCCGGCAGCGGTTCCGGCGGCTTCCTCACACCGGGCAGGGTCGGCAGCGGCCTCTGAGCGGACGCCTGCGGGGAAAACGGATTACAGAAGCAAACCAGGCATAGCGGCCGGGTGCGGCGGACGGCGGAGTTTCAGGGAACCAGGCGGGTCTCCGGGGCGTCCGGGGAAGGCTCCGGAGGAACGGCCCCCCCGGAGACGAACTTTTTCTGAAGCCCCAGGGCGCCCAGCCCCAGAAGAACCCCGAACCACAGCGTACAGAACCTCATGAGCAGGGTCGTCACCGCGGCCCGGGCAGGGGTCATGTAGCCACCCAAAAGCCCGTCTATGGTCACTTCGGTAAGGCCGAGCCCTCCGGGAATCATGCTCACCGCCCCTGCCACCGTTCCGATGGCGTGGCTCAGGATGGCCGCACCGGGAGGCAGAGACGCCCCCACGGACCTTGCCGCAACGCAAAGAACCAGAGCCTCCGCACCCCAGCCCGCCATGCCCAGCGGAACGGAAACCAGCATGCTTCCGGCATCCAGCAGGCTGATGGCGGACCTCCTGAAGGAGGCCGTGGCTCCGGCCCGTCTCCCGACGAAGGGTATCTTCTCCGCGACTCCGGAGAGCAGTTTCCACGCCGGATCCCAGAACAGGGCCGTCATGGCGCCGGCGATGAAGAGCACCCCCGCCGCCGCAACCGGCAGGGCGCCCCTGCCCCCGACAAGGGCCGCACCGACCGCCGCCAGGGCCACCATGCTTATAAGGTCGGTGATCCGCTCCGCCACCACCACCGGGCTGGTCAGGGCCATCGGCAGCCCCCGCCGGTTCCTGAGGATGACGCACTTGATCAGCTCTCCGAACTTGCCGGGGGACACGGTCATGGAAAAACCGGCGATGAAAACCGGCAGACTCTCCCCCAGGGGCACCCGGACGCCGATCCTGCGCAGGAAGTAGTGCCATTTCACGAAACGGAGCAGGTAATTGACAAGGGGAAGGGCCAGGAACACCGGTATCCACGCAGGGGATATGCCCCGGACCGCCCCCGCCACACGGCCCAGATCCGACCTCAGCACTATCAGGGTGTACACGGCCACCCCAAGGATAACGACAGGCAGAACCTTCCTCAAACGCCGGCCAGCTCCGAGAGTTCGGCGCGGAGCTTGTCCGCTCCGGGGACGTCTCCCAGAACCTTCAGCGCCTTGGCCGCCAGACGGGATGCTTCCCCGGCGTCCCCCATCCGCCTGGAGGAACCCGCCGCCAGCCCCAAGGCCTGGGCCCGGCCCGGCCCCGTGATGGGGGAATCGGGCATAAGCTCGAAGGCGGTGAGGGCGTGGACCTTCGCCCTGGAATGATCCCCCTTCCTGGAGTGAAGCATGGAGAGGTTCAGGTGGACGGCGCTCCTGGAAGGCCCATCCCGGGAGTCCAGGGCCGCCTCCAGCAGCTTCTCCGCCTCCTCCAGGCGGACGTTCCTCTGAATCAGCATCCCCGCCACGTTCATCCCCAGGGTGGCCTCGAGCGAAGGCTCAAGCTCCATCGCCCGCCGGTAGAGCTTTTCGGCGTTGTCCCAGTCCTTCCTGCCCTGGGCGATGTAGGCCAGTTGCGCCAGCGCCCCGCCGGAGTCGTCGCCCCGGCCCATCGCCCCGGTGACGATCTTCTCGGCGGCGTCCAGGTCTCCGGACCTGATGTAGAAGAAAATCAGGGCGTTGGTCAGGGGACATGACACCCGCCGGGGATCCATGTTGGCCCGGAGGTACTCCGTCATCTCCCGGATCCGCCCCTGGGCCGCCATCATGGAGGCCTTCCGGAGCTGCCTTCTCTTCCAGAACGGTGACCTGACGACAAGAATTCCCGCAAACACCGCGGCGACCAGGAAAGAAAGGGCCAGGAGCAGGGGGGCGTACCTCATACCGTATCAGAACTCGGGGAATCCCCGGAACCGCCGGTCGAAGTCGCTGAAGCTTCCCATCGTGGTGTCGGCTCCGAACCCGATGCTGTCCGTGTGCACCATGCAGAAGTCGGTGGGTGAGGAGCCGGCCCAGAAGGCTTCCTCCCGGGCGTGTTCCCCGCAGCCGGCCACCGCCAGCTGTCCGGTGAGCCCGCAGACTACGGCGGTCTCCACTTCCCCCGGCTCCGGCCCCGGGAAAGAGGGGGCGGCGGCCGGATCGGCGTCGGCGAAGACCTTCCTCATGAAGCTGTTCCAGATGGGCAGCGCGATGGCCCCCCCGGCCTGTCCGGCACCGTTCCTGGTGCGCATCCGTATGACATGGTTGTCGTAGCCGACCCACACCGAGGTCACCAGGTCCGGGGTGAGCCCCACGAACCAGGCGTCGGCGTAATCGCTGGTGGTTCCGGTCTTGCCCGCCGCCTCCCGGCCGGCGAAGGGGCCTCCCCAGTACCAGCGGGCCGATGAGGCGGTTCCGGCCCGGAACACAGACTGGAGCATGCCGTTCATCAGATAAGCCCCGGTCCGACTCAGCACACGCCTGCCGAGGTCCGGCTGCTCGTTGCTCTCGAGGAGGTTTCCGTACCTGTCCTCCACCCTCAGGATGGCGGTCGTGTTCCTGGCCAGCCCTCCCGTGGCAAAGGGGATGTAGGCTCCGGCCATTTCCAGCGGGTTCACCATGCAGCTGCCCAGGGGGAGGGAATTCACTATGGGGAGCCGGGACCTTATCCCCATGGAGGCCGCCCGGGCCGCCACCGCCTCGATCCCCACCGCCAGACCGAGCCTGACCGTCGCCACGTTGAACGACCGGGCCAGGGCTTCCCTGAGGGTCACCATCCCGTGGAACTGCATGTCATAGTTCCTGGGCCGCCACTGCCCCGGATTCAGGTCCACCACCACCGGCTGGTCCAGGACCACGTTCCCGGGGGACCATCCCTGCTCCACCGCCTCGGCGAACACGAAGGGTTTGAAGGAGCTGCCGGGCTGCCTCCTGGTCTGTACCGCACGGTTGAACTCGCTGTCCCGGAAGTCCCTCCCCCCAACCATGGCCCGGATGAAGCCGTTCCTCGGGTCCACCGCCACCAGGGCGCCCTGGATGTAATCCGGCGCGCCGGAGGTGGTGTCCCTGGCCATCTGCCAGCGGGCCCGGGAACTCTGGTATCGAAGCCTCTGCCCGTCCGGAAGCCACTCCCCCGTCTCCGGGTCCCACACCGGCTCCTTGGCGGTCAGAACGCTGTCCACGGCGGATTCCGCGGCGGCCTGCATGTCCGGGTCCAGGGTGGTGTAAACCAGAAGACCCTGCTCGTACACCGCGGACCAGCCGTACCGGGCCACCAGGTACTGACGGACGTATTCGGTGAAGTAGTTCCAGTCCTGTTCCAGTTCCGGGCGATGAACATCGACCCCGATGGGGTCCCGCATCACCTGGTCCCTCTGTTCCGGGCTGATCACCCCGTAATCGCTCATCATGGAAAGGGCGGTGTTCCTCTGGTTCAGCGCCCTCTCGGGGTTGTTCACGGGGTTGAAACCCGAGGGGTTCTTCACCATCCTCACCAGCAGGGCCGCCTGGTTGAGGGTCAGTTCCGCCGCGGTGATCCCGCCGAAGTAGGTTCTGGCCGCGGCCTCTATCCCGTGGGCGCCGGCGCCGAAGTAGATCTGATTCAGGTACATCTCGAGGATGTCCTGCTTGCTGAACTGCCTTTCTATCTCCAGGGCGATGAAGGCTTCCTGGATCTTTCTCTGGATCGTCTGGTCCGGCACCAGGAAGAGGGTCCTTGCGAGCTGCTGGGTGATGGTGCTCCCCCCATGCCTGGAGCCGGTTCTGATGTTGTGCACCACGGAGCGGACGATGCCCCGCACATCCAGCCCCCGGTGGGTGTAGAAGTTCCTGTCCTCCGTGGCTATGAAGCCGTGGATAACCCATGGGCTCACCTGATCCAGGGTGACGGGATACCTGTTCTCCACGAAGGCAACCGCCAGCTGGTCTCCGTACATGTCGTAGATCCGGGTGGCGCTGGCGGGCTCATGCCCCCTGAGGGAGGCGACCAGAAGGCTGCCGTGGGATTCCCGGAAGGCGCCGGCGCTGTCGTGCCACACCCGGTAGAAGAAGCCCGCACCGAAGGCCCCGCAGACCACCGCCGTCAGAACCGCCCACAGCGCCGCCCTTGCAATGAGCCTGCTCACCAGTCCTCCGGTATGACCTGGTCGGGGTACGAGCGCAAATCCCTGTCGCCGCCGCTTTCAATGGGAACGGCGGTGAATCTGGGGATTGAGCCGTCCAGGAAGAGGCAGTACTCGGCGTCGCGCCGGTTGCCTATGAGGGTCACGCCGCTGTGCCCCGAGGGGCTCGGTACGGTTCCGAACTGCCCGTGATAATCGCTGTCGTAGCCGTGATAGGTCCTGAACACCAGCCGGTATCCGGTGGGGGTGCCAAGGAAGAGGAACAGGTCGCCGGCCCAGTACACCATCCTCTCCGGGTCGGGGTCGCCGTTCATGTCCACTCCCAGAGCCCTCCAGATGGGTACGCCGATGTCGTTCTCGGTTCTCTGCTCCAGTACCCGGGGGTCCAGCTCCACCGCCAGGGCTTCCAGGGGTTCCCCTGAACCGGTGGTAAGTACCGCCGGGTAGGTTCGGGAAAGGGTGTCCCGGGATTCCACCAGGTCGCTCACCTGCAGGAAGATACTCTCGAGGTACCGTACCCTGAGGTCTTCCTGCTCCAGTTCGGGCTCCATCCAGACCCCGGTCTGCCTGAGGTTCTGCATGGCCTCGTGTCTGGCCCTGAGTACGGCCTTGCTGAGGTAGGCCATTTCTCTCCAGGCCGCCACCAGTTCCCGGAGTTCCAGGGGCGGGGAGGCCACCTGGAAGGTGGCCCTGTCCTGGATTATCTGCAACTTGCCGGCCTGCCTTATGTTGCTTTTGGCCAGAAGGTCGTAACTCTCCTGGGAAAGCCCCAGGATGTACCCCGGGAAGCCCTCCCCCGCCTCCCGGGCCGCCTCCCAGGAGGACCAGTTCCAGGAGGCGTCGAACCGGATGTCGTCAAGGAGCATCCTGGCCATCCGCATTTCCCTGCGGAGCACCGGGTCCGACAGAATCACGGAGACCCGGCGTTCCAGGGCGGCGGAGTCCGCCTGGCCGGCCATGGTTTCGTAGCCGAACCCGGAGATGAGCCACTGCCCCTCGTGAAGGGTGAAGTCCATCCTGACCACCGGCGGAAGCTCATCGAGCCTGGCTATGGCGCAGTAGTAGCTGGTGGCGGCCCCACCATCGGCGAGCCGGACGATTTCGGTGAGCCTTCCGTTGGAGTCGAAGGCCCGCCACCTCCCGAATACCTCCCAGGGGGACAGGCCCGGTTTCGACAGCGAATCCCTGAGTTCCGGGGTAAGGCATTCCATGCAGGCCGGGTCGTTCATGAGCAGCGCGTTGCTGAACAGCAGCCCGGTTTCGATGGGGGTTCTGGGAATGACCCGCACCAGGGTATCCGGCTGAGCGGCGCCGCCTCCGGCGGGCCCCTCTCCGGCACCGCACCCCGTCAGAGTCGGAATTGCAAGACAGAGAACCGCAAAGCCGAGGAGCAGGGTTCTTTTCATTCGCCCCCCAGATCAACCTTCAGCATCTCCTCGGGGGTGGTGACCCCCGCCAACACCTTGAGCCTGGCGGAGTCTCTCATGGTGCGCATACCCTGACTCACCGCCAGCCTCCGAATATCGTCCACACCGACCCTCCCGGCCAGGGCGGCCCTCATCTCCTCCCCCACGTCCATGACCTCGAACACACCCGTGCGCCCCTTGTATCCGGTGTTCCTGCAGGCCCTGCAACCATTCCCCCGACGAAGCGTGGACCCCCTTGGAATCTCTATGGAATCGGCAAGGGCATCCTCCGGGACCCACTCCTCCGAACACTCCGGGCAGATCTTCCTCACCAGCCTCTGGGCCGCTATGCCCCGGAGGGTGCTCATGAGGAGGAAGGGCGCCACCCCCATGTCCATGAGCCGGACCGCGGTGGTAGCGGTGTCGTTGGTGTGCAGGGTGCTGAGGACGAGATGCCCGGTGAGGGCGCTCCGCATGGTGCTCACCGCGGTTTCCACATCCCGTATCTCCCCCACCATTATGATGTCCGGGTCCTGCCGCAGGATGTGCCTCAGGGCCGTGGTGAAGGTGAGGTCCACGGCGCTCTGAACCGAAATCTGGTTGAACTCGTCGGTGACGAACTCCACCGGGTCCTCGATGGTGGTGATGTTCACCGTCTCCCGGGATACGGCGGTGAGGGAGGAGTACAGGGTCGTGGTTTTGCCGCTGCCGGTGGGGCCGGTGACCAGGATGAGGCCGTTGGGCTGTTTGAGCATCCGCTCGTAGCGCTCCAGGTCGTCCTTCTCGAAGCCCAGGCCGGCTATATCCTGCATCAGTATCTGGGGGTCCTGGATTCTGAGGACCGTTTTCTCCCCGAAGGCCATGGGAACCGTGGAGCACCGTATCTCCACGGGTTTCCCGTCGAAATGGGTTCGGATCCTCCCGTCCTGGGGTCTTCTCTTCTCGGCGATGTTCAGCCCGGAAATCATCTTGATCCTGCTGCTGATCGGCAGGTGCAGCCTTTTGGGTATTCTGTATATGGTGTGCAGCAGCCCGTCTATCCTCAGCCTGACGATGGTGTTCTCACGGTGGGGCTCCAGGTGGATGTCGCTGGCCCGTTCCTCGAAGGCGTACTGAAACAGGTGGTTCACGGCGTTGACCACGGGCTTTTCCGTGGGCTCTATGCTCTCGGAGGTCTCGCTGCTAACGTACCTTTCGAGGTTGCCGAGATCCACCCCGTCCTCGTCGTTCAGTTGCTTCACCGCCGCCACGATGGAACTGTGGAGACCGTAGAACTGCCGGATCACCCTCTCGATCTCCGACGGTCTGGCGATGTAATAGACGATCTCCAAACCGAGCATCAGTTCCATGTCGGCTTCCAGATCGCCCCTTGCGACACTGCTGGTCGCAACGTGAAGGGTGTTGTCCTCCCTCATGAAGGCCACCATGCCGTGAGCCTGGGCGAACTTCCCGGGGAGACTGCTGGTGACCGTATCGTAGTCCAGCTCCAGAGGGTCCAGCTCCTTGTAGGGGAGTTCCAGCAGTTCGGCCGCGTACCTGTAGAGCCTTTCCTCTCCTATGATTCCGCTCTTCACCAGCAGGGCCATGGGGTCCCCGGAATCGCCGGCGGCCAGCCTCTCGTACCTCTCCAGGGCGGCCCGGGTTATAAGCCCGTCCCGCAGGAGGGCGGCGGGAATCTTGTCGGGCTCCAGCCGTCGCATCAATCGAACCTCCCAAGGGGCAGGGGATCCGAAGGGGAATCCCACTGGAATGACGCCTCTATGGCCGCGGCTGCCGCTTCCGCGGATTCGGCGCTGTTCCCGTGGACCGTTCCCAGAAGGCTCCCCGCCTCCACCGGCGAGCCGCAGGGCACCTCCTGAACCCATCCCACCGACGGGTCAATGACGTCTTCAACTCTGAACCTGCCGCCCCCGAGCCCCCGCACCGCCTCCCCCACCGCCAGGGCCGAGGGCCCCTTCCAGTACCCCGAGCGGGAGGCCTTCACCTCGACCCTCACCGGAGCCCCGGGAAGTCTCCGGAACTCCTCCAGCCGCCCTCCCTGGGCCTCCACCATCCTTTTGAAGAACCCCATGGCCTTCCCCGAATCCAGTTTCTCCGCGGCCAGTTCCAAGGGCCCGGGGATGCCCGCCAGTTCACCCATGGCCCCGGCCAGGAGCAGGGTGGTCTCCCTGGTGTCCAGGGGACCCCTTCCGGAGAGGACGTCAAGGGCCTCGGCGACCTCCAGTGCGTTGCCCGAGGCAAGGCCGGTGGGCTGATTCATCGGCATCACAAGGGCGGCGGCCCGCTTGCCGGCCCGTCGGGCGGTTTCCACCAGGGTGCGGGCCAGTTCGTCGGCCTCCTCCCTGGTCTTCATGAAAGCCCCGGAGCCGCACTTCACATCGAAGACCAGCAGATCGGGGTTCTCCGCCAGCTTCTTTCCAAGGATGCTGGCGCATATCAGGGGGATGGAGGTCACCGTGGAGGTCGCGTCCCGCAGAGCGTAGAAGACCCCGTCCGCCGGGGCTATCTCCCGGGTCTGGCCGATCATGCAGACCCCGACCTCCTCCACCACCCGCTGGAACTCCTCGACCGAAAGTTCCGTCCTGAAACCGGGAATGCTCCGGAGCTTGTCCAGGGTTCCTCCGGTGTGCCCCAGGCTCCTGCCGCTGATCATGGGCACCCTGATGCCCATCGCCGCCGCCAGGGGCGCCAGGATGAGGGACACCTTGTCGCCCACCCCGCCGGTGCTGTGCTTGTCGCCAAGGGGCGACAGGCGACCGGGCCAGTCCAGAACCCTGCCGCTGTCCCGGATGGCCAGGGTAAGGCCCTCGGTCTCATCCGGGGTCATGCCCCGGATGTAGGCGGCCATGAGAAAGGCGGAAACCTGGTACGGGGCCGCTTCCCCGGAAACGGCGGCGGCGGCGAAACGGCGGAGATCCTCCCGGGACACCTCCCGTCCGTCCCTCTTCGCCTTCAGGATGTCCGTTACGGAAGCCACGGCAAGCTGATCCAACCCAGTGTGTCCGCCAGGTAGGCCCCGACCGCCAGGAGCACCACCACTGCGGCTATCCTCCAGCCCGTTCGACGGCTCCGCCTCCTCGCGATTTCCCTCTTCCTGATCATCGAAAGCAGCTCGTCGGGTTCCTTGTCCGAGTGTTCGACGCCGGACCCGGTGATGACCCTGGAAGACTCCTGCCCTTTCTTCCCCTCCGCTTCCCCGTCGGCCGCTGGCTCCGGCTTTGCCCCGGCGGACAGGACCGCTCCCCGGCTTCCGGCGCCGCCCGCCGCCGTTGCCGGTTCGGTCTTTTCGACGGCGGAAACTATCCTGAAGGTTTCGGGGCGGATCCGGGCCTCCGCCTCCGGGCCGGAGGTCGGCCCGGGCGATGTTTTCCCCTCCTCTTCCCCGGGCTCACCGGTATCCTCCAGGGCCGCATGGGGCCACTTCTCAAGATCGAAGAGACCGCAGCTGGCGACCGGTTCCCAGGGACCTCCGGCCAGGGAGATGGAGGCGTCCAGCGGAACCCGGGACTCGCTGATCCAGCGGCTTACGGTCTCGACGTCCGGGGCGGGGTATATCCGGCCGTCTATGTTCAGCCGGGGCAGTTCGTCGTCCCCGGAACGGGGCTCCACCAGCCGGCGGGCCAGGACCGGCAGCGCCGACGCCTGAACCCCCCCCGGGGGGGTCCTTGGCCCCTCCACCACAGCGTCGGTGGAGAGCCTGCCCTCCTGGGCCCATCGTACCACGATCTCGAAACTGCCTGCGGTGAACTCTCCGGAGGCCATCCGGACCTTCCAGTGGTTCTCCGGGGAGAGCAACGCCCTGAGCCTGGGTTCCTCCATCACCGGCGTCCACTCGTCGGAACCGGCGGGCCTGAACCTATCGGCCTCATCCACCCTCAGATCCTCGGCCCATCTGATAAGAACATCAAAGCCCGAAGCCCGGTGTATCGTTCCCCGGTGCTCCAGTTCGTACGCCCCGCTTTCCGCCATGAGAACCCCTCCCGTTCCGGAAACCCCGGCACCGCCGGACAAATAAACATAATTAGAACGGCAGCCGGGAAAACCCGTCGAAGATCAGGCTGTCAGCAAGCCCCGCCTCCGCATCGCAGGATGGGAGTCCCGTCCTGTTCTCGGCGGCCCGGATGAGCCGGTCGAGGTAACGGTTCCAGTAGTCCGGCACCGCCCCCGAAACCGCATACCTGTGGTAGAGCCCCGGCCCCGGCAGAATGGACACGAGAAAGGCGGTCTCACGCACCGTCAGGTCCCCGGGTGACGACCCGAAGTAATACCGGGCGGCTTCCCTGAAACCGAAAACGTCGGGGCCCAGCTCCACCACGTTCACGTACAGTTCCAGAATCCTGTCCTTGCTCAGGCCGTCTTCCACCCGCCAGGTGAGGAAAACCTCCTGAAGCTTTCTCGCCAGGGTTTTCTCCCGGCCAAGGAACAGGTTTTTCGCCAGTTGCATGGTCAGGGTCGAGCCCCCGCGGACGAATCCGCCCCTGCCCATGTCCGCCCTGATCGAATTCCTGAGGTGAAATTCGCTGAACCCCCGGTGCCTCCTGAAGGTTCCGTCCTCGGCGGCACACAGCAAAGGTTCCAGGTAGGGGGGGAAGTCCTCCAGGGGCGTGAAATCCCCGGAAGCCAGCGAATCCAGCCCTATCAGGCGGCTGTTTCCCCAACTGTCCCTCATGAGGACGGTCGCTCCGGAGGGGCGGCTCAGATGGTGCACGGTCACCGGGCTGTAATCCACCACAAGGAACGACGGGTCCACTTCCACCAAGATGTCGCAGCTGTCGGGCCTGTCCCAGTCCAGAAAAAGCGCTATGTCGAAGGAGAGGCTGCCGGACAGTCTCAGCCCCGCCAGCCTTCCCATGACCGGCCCGGGAAGCGAAGAACACAGGGCGCCGCCGGGAAGGGAATCGTTCCAAACCCGCACCCGGAGGTTCCTTGCGGCGCCCCACCGCCCGAGAAGCTCGTAACGGCACCAGGCTTCCCCTACGGTGACCGTTCCCGAGTCTATTCTCAGCACCCCGTCTCCGGGGACAAGGATGCCGGACCCGGTCCCGCCGCAGCTCACCCTGATGGTGTCCGGGGCGATGGACGGGTTCGCCAGCACCATCTCCTCCACTTCCAGGTCGAAGGAAAAAGCCAGGGTGTCGCCGCCCCGGGAAGAAAGGGTCAGGGTGCCCCCGGGCCCCACCGCCGCGGCGGTTCCACGGGAAACCCGGGACAGGAGTTCCGTGAATTGGGGACCGACTCCGGACAGGTCCACGGAAAGTCCCAGCTCCGGGACGCCCCGGGCCATGTCCATACTGAAGGGGATGTCCGCCCCGGCCCCGTTGAAGCCCGTAACCCGGCCCGACAGGTGTATCTCCCCGTTTCCCGTGGTTCCTCCGGCGAAGCCGCACAGAGCGGTTCCCCCGGCCATTCCTGAAACCTCCGGCAATCCGGGAAAGCCGGTGCAATCCCTGAAAACGACGCCGATGCCGTCGTCCGGCCGTCGCTCACCCCAGGCGGCACCCCAGTCGCCGGAGAGGTGGAAGAGGGTGCTCCCCTCCCGTCGGAAGGCGGACAGACGGCTCTCGACGCCGGCGATAACCAGGGTCCCGTCCAGGATGGACACCGGGGGGAGATCGCGGCGGAAGCCGTCCCGGAATCCCCCTTCCCTGAATTCCCTGTCGGCCTCCGCGACGACTCCGGACAGAACCACATGCACCGGAACCGTCCGAAAGGGAAACCCCTCCAGCAACACCCATGCGGAATCGGCGCTCACCCCCATGGACGGCATCACCATCCCCGTGATCAGCAGGGCGTCCGTGGAAAACTCCACCGACGCCGCCGAAGCCTCCGGGTCGAACCGGGACAGGGTCGCGGCGACGAACCGTCCGAGGGAGAACGAGAGGGCGGCCTCCAAGAGAAAGACGGCGGCGACGGTGACGGCCGCCGTCGCGAACCATCGCCGTAGAGGCTTCATGGCCTCAGCCCCCGAGGGCCGACTCGACCTCCCGAAGGACGGCCTCCGCGGCGGCCCCCGGATCCGGGGCCCCGGTTATGGGCCTGCCCACCACCAGGCAGTCCGCTCCGGCAAGGATCGCCCCGACGGGGGTCATCACCCTCTTCTGGTCGTCCCTGGAGGAGTCCGCCGGCCTCACGCCGGGGGTCACTATCAAAAAGTCCCTGCCGGCGGCGGCTCTGATACGGGCCGCCTCCCGGGGGGAGCAGACCACTCCATGAAGCCCGGCTTCCCCGGCGGCGGCGGCCAGCCTCTCCGACGCCTCGGCGGGGGTCAGCCCCGGTGCAAGGATGGCCAGGTCCTCCCGGTCAAGGCTGGTCAGCACGGTAACCGCGATGAGCCTGGTGCCCCCGGTCACGGCCTCCGCGGCGGCCCTCATCATGGCCGGCCCTCCGGAAGCGTGAACATTGAGCAGCTCCGGACGCAGGAGGCAGGCGGACCTGACCGCCCCGGCCACGGTGTGGGGTATGTCGTGGAACTTCAGGTCCAGAAAAACCTGGAAACCCAGGTCTTTCACCTCCTCGACCATTCCCGGCCCCTCCCGGGTGAAGAGTTCCAGCCCGATCTTAACCCCAAGGGGAAGCCCTCGGAGGGGCTCGAGCATCTCCGCCGCAACGGATCCGCAATCGCTGGTCACCGCCACAAAAACCCTGGCAAGCCCTTCGGTCATTGGTTCACCACCTTCAGCTCCACCAGGGCGATCCCGCTCTCCACCATGTCCAGCCTGGAGGCGGCGCCCCGGGACAGGTCCGCTATCCGTCCGGACACAAAGGGCCCCCGGTCGTTCACCCTCACCGTCACCGAACGCCCGTTGGAGATGTTGGTGACCACCAGGACGGTTCCGAAGGGAAGCGTGCGGTGCGCACAGGAAAGGCCGTTCATGTCGTAAATCTCCCCGCTGGCCGTCCGCCGGCCGTGGAAGGCTTCCCCGTACCAGCTGGCGTAGCCGCGCAGTACCAGTTCCCCGATCACCGCCTGCCTCGCGGTGATTCCGATGTACCTGTAGCAGGAGCCGGGGATCAGCACGCACCCGCCGGAGGTAAGAAGCAGCACCGTGACGACGGCCGCCATGGCTCTCATTGCAGGAGCTCCTCGGCTTCGCGGAACAGCTCCGATGCGGCCCGGGGCCTGCGCATGAGCCTGATGCCCACCTGGACCATCTCCGCTCCCGCGGCCAGAAGTTCCAGAACATCCTCGCCCCGGGCCACCCCCCCGGAGGCCAGCACGGGAATGGACACGGTCCTGGAGACCTGCCATACCCGGGCGACGACCAGGGGAAGCAGCGCCGGTGAGGAGTATCCCGCGACCTTTCGGGGAATGAGGGTGGAACCTGTCCTCCAGTCCATCTTCATCCCCAGGAAGGTGTTGCATACCGTAAGCCCCGAAGCTCCCCCCTCCTGGGCGGCCAGGGCCGTCTCCACCATGTCGCCGGCGTTGGGGGTGAGCTTCACCGCAAAGGGCCTGGACGAGACCCGGGCCACCGCCCTGGAAATCCTCTCCACCGCCGAGGGTTCGGAACCGAAGGGGAGCCCCCCGGAGGCGACGTTCGGGCACGAAACGTTGATCTCGTAAGCCCAGGGCATCGGCGATCCCTCCAGCACCTCCACCACCCGGTGAAACTCCTCCTCCTCCTCCCCGGCCACGCTCACGATCAGGGGGCAAGGAATGTTAACTGAACCGTTAATCTCTTGTTGCACAACAGAGTTAACGCCTGGGTTCGCCAGGCCGATGGAGTTGAGCAACCCGTACTCGGTCTCCTGAATCCTGGGGGGCGGGTTTCCTTCCCGGGGCTTCAGGGTCACGGACTTGGACACCAGCGCAGCCACCCTGTCCCAGCAGTCCAGAAGGGCCAGTTCCCGGCCGAAGCCCGCGGTTCCCCCCGCCAGGATCAGGGGGGAGTCGAACCTGCGCCCCCAGAGATTTCTTGAAAGGGACGGTGCGGTCATACGGTCCACCTGTCCCAGTCCAGCTCGTCTCCGGCGAATACCGGCCCGTCGCTGCAGCATTTCACGTAGCCCCCCCCTGCGGCGGGGACGGCGCACCCCCCGCACACACCCCAGCCGCACCCCATTCTGCTTTCCGCGGAGACCTGCACCCGCCGCCGGTGCCCGGGAGGAAGGGAAAGCCACACCCCCCGCATCATGGGCACGGGGCCGCACACCGCCACGACCCGGTAGTCCCCGGGCTCGATCCCCGGAAGCAGGTCCGTGACCCGACCCCTCGGCCCGGAGGAACCGTCCTCGGTGATCACCCTCAGGTCGCCGTCATCGAATGGGAGCAGCCGGTCCGCCGTGGAGGCGCCCATCAGAACGGTGGGAGGCTCCTCCAGCTCTCCGGCCAGGAAGGAAAAACCGGCGCAGCCCATTCCGCCCCCGACAAGGAGCCATTTGCCCGGGCCAAGCCTCCAGCCGTTTCCCAGGGGCCCCAGGACCCTCACCGGGCTTCCGGGGGACAGGGACGAGAGAAGCTCCGTCCCCCTCCCCCTGAGGTCGAACAGAATCTCAAACCCCTCCGGAAGCAGCCGGTTGACGGTGAAAGGCCGGCGGGTCACGGGGAACGGCCCGGGAGACACCTCTATCTCCAGAAACTGTCCCGGGAGGCTCCGGAAACCCGGCGCCGAAAAGGTCATGCACACGATTCCCGGACGGATCCGCCGGACGGAGGCCGTTTCCGCGATGAAATCGTCGGGAAGTATCCGATTCACCGTTTACTCCCCCTCCCCGCCTTCCCCGGGTTCCTCCCCGGGGGCGTTCAGACGGAGGGCCGCCAGGCGGCCCTCGTCGGTTTCCGGGTAGTCCCTGACCAGTTCCCGAAGGTACGACTCGAGGACGGTGTGCTCCATCCCCGCCCCGTCCGCGGCCCTGTAGGCCGCCCACAGAATCCGGGCCCTGGACTCGTAGCTCCAGACGGAACCCAGGAGGTCCCTCAGGGAGTTCCGGGCGCGCGCCCAGTCGCCGGCTTCCATCCGGCTCCAGGCATCCTCCAGAACCACCGAGGGCCTGGAGCCCGCCCCGGGCCCCGGGGAAAGGCCGAGCATAGTCTCGATTCTGCCCGCCAGGTCCGAACTGTCGGCTTCGGCAAGCACTTCCCGGTACAGCAGGTCTGCGGAATCGCCGGGGGTTTCGGGAAGCCCGGCGATGAGGCTCCGGGCCATGGCGCCCATCATGGGGTCTGCCCCCACGGCGATTTCCCGGAGTTCCCGGACGGTTTCGGGGGTTCCGCCGTACAGGTCCAGAGCCTTCTCCGCCGCCAGAAGCCTGAACCGCCACCGGTCGCCGCCTCCCGCGGTTTGCAGCCCCTCCCGGTACCGGCGCAGCAGGGACAGCTCCTTCTCCCGGTCCCCGGCCAGCCGGCTCCAGAGCGTGCCGCCCGGTCTGACGGCCAGTTCCGCCAGGGTCTCCAGGGCCTCGTCTATCCTTCCCTGTCTCTCCAGGAGGAGCGCCCTCAAGTACAGCGCCTCGGCGCCGGTCTCCCGGCTCCTGTCGAACTCCGACGCATCAAGGTATGACTGCAGCGCGCCGGAATGGTTCCCCGCCGCCTCGTCGGCCTTGCCCTTGAGCAGTGAGATAAGGGCCATTTCACTGCCGGTCCTGTAGCCGCCCAGAAGGCTGTTCAGCACCTCGGAGGCCAGATCGCTGCGGCCCGCCGTGATCCACGCCTCCGCGGACGCAATGTTGGCCCGGTAGTAAACCACGCCCCTGGTTTCTATCTCCACCGCCCTGAGGGCGGCGGCGGCGCCGCTGTCGGGCATTCCCAGCTCGGTCAGGGTCCTCCCCAGGGTTATGAAGTACTCCGCCCTGAGGCTGTCGCCTCCCCTGGGGGTGAGGGTGTCCAGCACCTCCAGGGCGAGCCCGGGCTGGCCGGAGGATATGAGGGCCTCGCACAGGAGAAGCCTCGACATGGTGTGAAGCCTCCTGTCGTTGTCGCTCACCTCGCGGAAGGCCGCAGCGGCGTCAACGTAGCGGTTCAGGAACATGGCCGCCCTCCCGAGCCCGAGCCTGGCCCGGTCCAGGACCTCATGGCTCCGGCTCATGACCAGCACCGCTCCGTAAGCCATCATGGCGTCCTGGTAGCTGGAGGTGCCGCTGCCGGTCAGGGTCCGTTGCCCCTTCAGCAGGAGGGCGTCCCCCAGAAGGAGCTGGGCGTCGTCCACCCAGCGGCTGTCCGGATAGTTGGCCAGCACCTTGCCCGCACCGTAAATGGCGTCGTTCAGGAGAGACTCCTCCAGGGCGGCGGGGTTGTCCGGGTTGTCCCGGGAAAGGGCCAGGGCTTCCCGGTACTTGTTCCTGGCGTTGTAGAAGGTGTTGTAGTAGGCGCAACCGGACACCGCCGCCAGGAGCACCGCCGCCGAAAGAAAAAGCCTCACCGGAAGACCCTCCCCCGAAAAACCGTCATGACCACCCTTCCCGTAAGCCTGGTTCCCAAAAAAGGTGAGTTCACCGAGCGGGAAAAGCCCCCGCGGTACTCCCATTCCCCGGCGGGATCGAAAAGCACCAGGGAGCCCGGGTCCTCCCGGGAAAGGTCCGGCGCAGGCAGCCCCAGAACCGACGCCGGGGCGGTGGTGAGCATGGCGGCCACCTCCAGGGGGGGCATGCCGGACCGGCGCCAGAGTACGTCGGCGGTGACCGGGAGCAGGGTTTCAAGACCGATGACCCCGAAGGGGGCCTCCGCCATGCCCAGCTCCTTGGCCTCCCGGGTGTGCGGAGCGTGATCGCTGGCCACCGCCTGCACCATCCCGGCGGAGCAGAGGCGGGCAAGCTCCCGGCGGCTCTCCTCCGACCTGAGGGGGGGGTTCATTTTTGCCCGGGTTCCCATGACGGCCGCCGCGTCATGGTTCAGGGCCAGGTGGTGCGGAGTGACGTCGCAGGTCACCGGAAGGCCCCGGGCCGCCGCCGAAGCGGCTATCCGCACGGATTCGGGGCACGAGAGGTGAGTCAGGTGAAGCCTGCCTCCGGTTCCCTCAAGGAGAGACACACACCGGGCGACGTCGCGCCACTCGGATTCCTCCGGAATGCCCGGCAGACCCAGGAGGTCGGCCACGGGCCCGCTGTTCACCACGCCTCCCCCGGAGAGGTCGGGGTTCTCCGGATGCTCGACGATCACTCCGTCGAAACGGGAAACCCTGCGGCAGGCCTCCCGGAAAGCCTCGTCCGGAAGCACGGGACGGCCGTCGTCCGAAAAGGCCCGGATACCCATGGAGTGAAAAGCCTCCAGGTCGGTGAGCCTTCCACCCCGCCCCCCCCTGGTGACGCAGGGTATCGGCACGACCTCCGCCAGCCCGAGGTCGTCCGCCCGCCGAAGGACGGACTCCACCAGCGCCGGATCATCCAGCGGCGGGTTCGTGTTGGGCATCATGCCCACGACGACAACCCCGCCGGCCAGGGCGGCCCTGAGGCCGGTTTCGAGGGTTTCCGCCTCCGGCATGCCCGGGGTTCTCAGGTGAACGTGCATGTCCACCAGCCCCGGCAGGACCCAGAAGCCGCGGCAGTCCAGCCTGCGGCAGTCTTCCGGGAGGGCTCCCCGAACCGGCCACTCCACCCTCCCCCCCCGGAGCAGGACGTCCCCCTGGACATCGGTGCCCCGGGCGGGATTCAGCACCCTGGCTCCGGCCAGCAAAAGGTCAATCAGAGAAATCGCCCTTTTCGGCTTCGACCACACCCCCGTCGGGCGGGTTGTGGGCCCCGTAGGTTCCCCGCTCCACCAGTATTCTTCCGTCGGGGGAGCTGTTCCAGTCGCCGCGCTCAACCACCATGTCCACCAGTTTCGACCCGGTTCCCAGGGAATTGAACTCCTCGAAGAGCCTGAGGGCCCATCTCTCGGTCTCATCCACTATGCGGTCGCGGTACTCGGGGGCCACCGCCATGATCCTGTGGTGGAAGGGCAGGTTGAGCTTCTTGTAGTCGCCGGAGTCACCGGGCATGCCCAGGGACTCGGCGTACGCCGTCATCTCCCGCCACAGCTCCATGGGGATTCCCCGGTCGGGCCGTTTGACCCATGCGCCTTTTTCAGTGAAGGCGTTGCCGCTGCCGGGGTCCATATCCAGTCCGAAGACGATGTTCTGCCAGAGGGTACCCACGTTGCCCTTGCGTATCCCGTAGGCCCTGAACCTTCCCACCTTGTCCAGGGGGGTGCCGCTGATACCGTGCTGGGCTATTGTGCAGCCGAAACGGGCTACGGCGTCGGCTATCTCCCCGGTTCTTTCCAGGTCAATGCCCTCGCTTTCTCCCGAAGCGCTGTCGTAGGTGCCGTGTTTGGAGCCATTGCTCACCGCCAGGAAATCCGGAAAGACCCCCCAGCTGTTCAATCCCCCTACGAAGTACTCGGCCTCGGGGACGGTGGTGAGAACATCTCCGCCTCGGATCTCCCCCACCTCCGCCTCCAGCCCGATGAACGGGGGAATGACCAGGGCCACGTCCCTGGTGAAGGAGAGGTTTTCCCAGTCCGGATTGTGGCTGGCGTCTATAGCGACGCTGGTCCACCCCCGGGCCAGCGCGTCTGGAATGGCCTTCATGGCCCGGTCGCGGTCCGCCGGGGATTTAACCGCGTAGTGGTCCATGTGCAACCCGAACACGATGCCGTCGCCAAGAAGGCTGGAGACCGCCATCGCAACCCCGGGAAGGTTTTCGTAGGTGACGCCGGTGTAGGAGGCTTCCGACTTGGCCAGTTCGAGCATGACCATGGAATCGGCCTTCCGGGCGGCCCTGAGTATGCCCGGAACCGACAGGTGGTGCCTGATGTTGCAGGCCATGACGATGGCGTCCTCCCGATTCGCGACCCGGGCTATGTCCCGGCCCGAGGCGAGACCGCAAAGGCTCCCGGGCAGGGCGGCCCTTACGTTCACAGGGCGCAGTTCGAGGAATCCGAGGTACTTCTGGTGGTTCATGAAAGCTCCTTCCAGGGCGGTGCTTGACCTTTCCACGCTAAAGGATAAATATGCCCCAATCCCGAACGGAAGGGAAAGCACCGGTGAAAACCCTGGGCCGTGTGTTGTTCGGACCCGTGAACTGCCTGCTGGTCATGGCTTTGTTCGCGCTGAAGCATTACTTCCGGATCCATGACGGGTGGCTGCTCCAGGGGCTGGACCTCTTCTTTCCGGTGGAGGCCCTGCTGCTGGGGGTGACCCCGTTTCTGACCACCCGGGAGGGCTACGTTCCCGGGCGACGGAACGTCTGGTTCCTGATTCCCCTCCTGGCGCTGATCATCGGTCTCATCACCCGTGCCCTCAACGACCTCGGGGTTCTGCGGATTCCCTGGAGCCCCGATCCCGTGACCCTGACGACCCTGTTCGTCCTGTTCCTGACCGGGCGGGTATTCCTGAGAATGGTGGTCAACCTGGCGGGAAGGCTGAACCCCGCCCTGGTGCTCCCGGCCAGCTTCCTGGTCACGATACTCCTGGGAGCCATGCTCCTGCTCCATCCCCAGGCGACCCCCCGGAACACGGACATTGACTTCACCGACGCCTTCTTCACCAGCGCCAGCGCCACCTGCGTCACCGGGCTCACGGTTCTGGACACGGAACACGATTTCACCAGGTTCGGACAGGTCGTAATCCTGATCCTCATCCAGACCGGCGGTCTGGGGATAATGACCTTCGCCGCCTTCTTCGCCCTGTCCCTGGGGCAAAACCTCAGTCTGAGGGACGCCCTGTCCCTGAGCCGCATGATGGACAGCGACTTCATCAGCGACCTGAAACGGCTCCTGGTCTCCATCATAGTCTGGACCGTGGTGATAGAGCTGGCGGGGGCCTTTCTCCTCAGGTCGGCCTGGAGAAGCCTGCGCCCCGAGTGGAGTGCCGGCGAGCTGCTGTGGCAGTCGCTTTTCCACAGCGTGAGCGCCTTCTGCAACGCGGGCCTCAGCCTGAACAGCAGCGGCCTGGAGGGTTTCAGCGGTTCGCCGGCGACATCGGTCATAATCGGATCCCTGATCATCCTTGGCGGCCTGGGTTTCGGAGTGCTCACGGCGATAGCCTCCAACTGGGTGCACTACGTGAGGACCGGCCGCAGAACCCGCCTCCCGGTCCAGGCCCGGTTCGTCTGCCTGATAACCGCCATCCTCGTCCTGCCGGCCTTCGGTGCCTTCCTGGGCATGGAATGGAACAACACCCTGGCGGGGATGACCCTGGAACAGAAACTGGCGAACTCCTTCCTGGAGGCGGTCACTCCCAGAACCGCAGGGTTCAGCACGGTCCCCACCGCGGCCCTGCTGCCTCCGGTAAAGTGGCTCTTCATCTTCCTGATGTTCATCGGCGCCTCCCCCGGCGGCACCGGGGGGGGCGTGAAGACCACCGCGCTGGGCCTGATGTTTCTGTCAACGAAATCACTCCTCACCGGAAGGCTCAATCCGGAGATATGGAAACGCAGAATCCCCAATTTCGACCTGCGGCGGGCCGGGGCGATCTTCACCATCGGTTTCACCGTGTTCGCCGCATCCTCCCTGGCGCTCCTCATCTCCGAGGGCGATGCCCGCGGGCCGGAGCCCATGGACTACGTTTTCGAAGCCATGAGCGCCTTCGGAACCGTGGGGCTCTCAACCGGGGTCACCCCGGGCCTTACCCCCTGGGGACGCTGGATCGTTATCGTTACCATGTTCATGGGCCGGACGGCCCCCGCCACCCTGGCGGCGGCGACCTTCAGGGTTTATTCGTCCAGGTACAGTTATCCTGAAGCCAGGATCACGATAGGATAGAGATGAAAAAGCCCGGAAAGATAGCGGTGATCGGTCTGGGGGCCTTCGGGAGCAGCCTGGCCACCGAGCTGGAGAAACAGGGCGCCGAGGTCATCGCCGTGGACCGGAACGAGAAGAAGATCCAGGAGATAAGCAACAGGGTTTACAACGCGGTCTGCTTCGACTGCACCGACGAGAGCCTTCTCCGGGGTCACGGCCTCGGCTCCGTGGACCTGGCGGTGGTGGCCATAGGCGAGGATTTCGGGACGAACGTCCTCGTCACAAGGATACTCAAGGACATGGGAGTGAGGGTCTTCAGCCGGGCGGGATCGGACCGGGAGCAGAGGATTCTCATGGCCGTGGGCGCCGACGAGGTTTACCGACCGGAGCACGAGCAGGGCATCAACAAGGCCAGGGCCATCACCTACACCGGCGTCAAGGAGTACATACCGCTCCGGTCCGGGATAGAACTCCGGATCACGGAGCCCTCGGAAGACATGCTGAACAAGAAGATCCGCGACCTGGAAATCCGCAGGATCTACGGCATCAACATCGCCTTCTTCGGCAAGAAGCTGGCCGCAGGGTACGAGTACCGTGTGCCGGTGCCGGAAGACATGCTGGAGGCGGGAGACCTGCTCTGGCTCATAGGAAGCAAGGAGAACTTCGACAGGCTGGGCTGACCTCTCTCCCGGCCCTCAGGTGAGCTTGTCCAGCATGCCCACGGCGGCGAGCACCGTCTTCTTGTCCCTGTTTATGGTGGTGAACAGCTTCAGGGCGGTGGCCGGTGAAGGGTGTCTTTTGCAGAGGCTTTTCACGAAAGCGCCCATGGTCTCGGGGAAAAGGCGGTTGTCCGCGAGCTGCTCCCGCAGGAAAAGGGTGTCGCCGGGCTCGTACGCCAGGGGGGTCATCCACTCGTTCTTCTTTTTCATCTTCTCCAGCAACTCAGGGATGACACCCTCGCACTGGGGCCAGACCGGCCGCAGGGAGTCCAGCCAGGTGTTCACGGAGCCAAGGATCACGGTCACCTCGGCGATTCCCAGGGAGGAAAGCTCCTGGACTTCTCCCTCCCGGAAGTCCGCAAGCCCGGCCTCGGCCTCGGGGCTCCTGAGGAACTCCAGCAGTTTTCTGCCGACCATGTCCTCGCCGGCGCCCCAGCCCCTGGAGACCTTGCCCTTGTTCACGGGGATGAGCAGCAGTCCCGCGCTGTACCCCATGGACACCAGGCCGCTCTCGCCGGACGTCCTGAGGGAGTGCAGGAGTTCCAGTACCTCGCCCCGGTGGTTCTCCAGTTCCGTGAGCACCGGTTCCTCCCTGAGGTGCTTCATCAGCGACGGGAGGCATCCATCGGCCAGGAACCTGACGGTGAGGGTGATCTCCCTGGTTTCCCGCTCCATCCAGTTGATGAACGAACCCGCGTCAAGGCAGGGATTGCCGTGGATGTAGTAGGGCCGCCCGGCCTTCAGGATGAGCCTGCCTACGGTCTCGTCCCCGTCGCCGACCTCCCAGTAGCCGTCCCTGCGGTAGTCACGGTCGTCAATGGCGCTGTCCAGAACCTTCTTCAGTCTCAGAAACCCCACGGGAATCCGGCTGAACAGAACCTCCGAGTAGGGGAGTGAAAGCAAGCCGAATCACCTCACCAGCATGGTTATCCGGGACAGGTTCGGCAGACCGCCCCCGGGAACCCAGGACCAGTATATCACCAGGGCCTTGCCCTTGATGAGCCCTTCGTCCAGCGGCCCCCAGATCCTGCTGTCGCTGGAGTGATCCCTGTTGTCCCCCATCATGAACACATGCCCGTCGGGAACCACGTAGGCGGCGTTGCCCGAGGAATCCCGGATCACGTTCCGCTCCAGGAGGGACAGGGCCAGGTGGGGCACCCTTCCCTGAAGCCGCGGGAGACAGCCCGGCCAGTCGTCGTCTATCACGTTGTTGCTGAAGGGGTCCTGGTACATGCTTCCCAGCGGCGACGGCTCATCGTTCACGAAGAGCGTATCGCCCGACACCCGCACCGTGTCGCCGGCCAGGGCGACCACTCTCTTGACGAAGTCGGTGTCCGGCTGCACCGGATACCGGAAAATTATGACCTCCCCCCGGCAGACCTCCCCAAGCCCGGGCATCAGCAGCCCGTGCTCGCCCCCCCTGAAGTTGTGAAGCAGCGGCCTGACCCGGTCGGTCCACGGAATGTACTGCCCCTTGGAGACCTTCAGCACCAGCAGGTGGTCACCCACCAGAAGGGTGCGCTCCATGCTCGGAGTGGGTATCCGGAAGGCTTCTATGATGTAGGGGCGCAGGCACCCGAAGAAGATAAGCAGAGCCAGCCCAACCTGCAGGAACCAGTTGTAGGCTTTGAGGGCTTTCCCGGTCATGGCTCTCCTTCCCGAGTGCCGCCCATAATGAGAAGAGAAACCTCCACCGTCAACGGTTGACAGAGGCGCCGCCCTTGGTGATGTTGAAACCGGGTCACCCGGGAGGTTCCCTTGGCGGAGGCTTTGCAAAAACTCATCTCGTTGCGTTACGCCGGCCTTCCCGTGGGGAGGGTCGCCCTCTTCGCGGTTCTCGTCGGTATATCCCTGATCCTGCGGAAGCTGGTTGACGCACTCATGCGAAGGGCCGCCGGAGGGTCCCGCACCGTGACGGCCGACTTTCTCAGGAGTGCCGCCAGGCCGGCAAGGATGATGGTTCTCTGGGGCGGGTTCTACCTCGCCCTGAAGTACGCCGGGGTTCCTCCGGCGGTATCCGCCCTGGCCCTGAAGCTGCTGCTTTTCCTGATGCTGGCCGGGGGCGTCTGGACCGTCTGGGCCCTGATTGACGCGGTGGCGGAGGAAATGGCCCGGAAGGCCTCCGCCACTGAATCCAGGCTGGATGATCAGATGGTCCCCCTGCTGCGGAAGCTGTGCAAGATACTGGTGGGGGCCCTCGGAGCGGCCTTCTTCCTTCAGATGCTGGGTTACCCGGTGAGCGGGATCATCACCGGCATGGGAATAGGAGGTCTGGCGGTGGCCCTGGCGGCCCAGGACAGCTTGAGCGGCTTCTTCAGCTCTGTGGTGCTGTTCCTGGACAAGCCCTTCATGGTGGGCGACTTCATCCAGATAGGAGACACCGTCGGAACCGTGGAGGAGATAGGTTTCCGATCCACCCGGATCCGCACCATGGGCAAGACCCTGGTTTCGATACCGAACAAGGAAGTGGTGGATTCCACCATAGACAACCTCTCCCGCAGGCCCATGCGGAGGGCTGAGATCACCATCGGCATCACCTACGGAAGTACGCCGGAACGGATGGAATCACTCCTGGAGGGGCTCAGGCGGCTTCTTGGGGAACACCCCATGGTGCACGATGACGCCGTTTTCGTCAATTTCACCGAGTTCGGCACCCACTCGCTGAACGTGGAGATGAAGTTCTTCATCACCACAACCGACTTCCGCGAGTGGCTCAACGTCAGGGAAGACATCAACCTCCGGGTAATGCGGGAAGTACGCGGCCAGGGCCTGGCCTTCGCATTCCCCACCCGTACGGTCCACCTGGAAAAGTAGCTTGGAAGGTCATCGGGAAAGGCTCAGGAACCGTCTTCTCCGGGCGGGCATCCGGGGCTTCACGGACAAGGAGGCCCTGGAGCTGCTGCTCACCTACGCCCTGCCCAGAAGGGACACCGGGCTTACGGCCCGGAGCCTGCTGGACAGGTTCGGCTCCCTGGACAACACCCTCAGACAGTCACCGGACAATCTGATGACAGTGAAGGGGGTCGGGCCCGCCGCGGCCGTCCTGCTGAACCTGGTTTACTCCCTCGCCGCCGTTTCCCTGGAACCCGCGAGGGGCAGGGTCAGGATCACCGGGCCGGAGACGGTGAGGAGCTATCTGAAGGCGCACCTGGGAAAACAGCGCCGGGAAAGGTTATGCGCTTTCCTCCTGGACCAGGACAACCTTCTGCTGGCGGAGGCGGAGCTGGAATTCGGCACCGTGGACAGGGCGACGGTCCACCCGAGAAACCTGGTGGAGAAGGTCATAGCCCACAACGCCACCGGAGTCATCCTGGTGCACAATCACCCCGGAGGCCGGCTGGAGGCCAGCCCCCAGGATCTGGAGCTGACCAGGTCCCTCGCCCGTCTCGGAAACGAGCTGGGATTCAGGGTGCTGGACCATTTCATCGTCACCGACGCCGGAGTGGCAAGCCTCAGGGAAAGAGGCCTGATCTGAACCCCCCGGTCACACGGGAGAACGCCCCATACCGCCGAATCCCCGCATCACTCTCCGAAAGCCCCTCTGTTCGCCCTGCGTCACACAGCCTTCCCGGGGTTACCCCGGATTCATCATAAGAGGATATTTATAGTCGCTAAACCAAGAAGGAGGGGAACCATGAGCCTGAAACGGATTTCGTTCCTTTTGATCCCCGTCTGTCTGATTTCCGCTGCGGGGCTTTTCATCACCTGCGGCAAGAGCCAATCCATCCTTTCCCAGGGCCCCATAGCCGCGTGGGGATATAACGGCTCCGGCCAGTGCGACGTCCCCTCGCCCAACAGCGGTTTCATCGCTGTTGCGGCGGGAGGGGATCACAGCCTCGGCCTGAGGGCCGACGGCTCCATAGCCGCGTAGGGGAAGAACGACATCGGCCAGTGCAATGTTCCCTCGCCCAACAGCGGTTTCATCGCTGTAGCGGCGGGAGCATGGCACAGCCTCGGCCTGAGGGAAGACGGCTCCATAGCCGCGTGGGGGGATGGACTCTACGGCCAGTGCGATGTTCCCTCGCCCAACAGCGGTTTCATTGCCGTCGCGGCGGGAGGGAAGTACAGCCTCGGCCTGAGGGAAGACGGCTCCATAGCCGTGTGGGGGGGGGAACGGTTCCGGCAGTGCACGGTTCCCTCGCCCAACAGCGGTTTCATTGCTGTCGCGGCGGGACGGAATCACAGACTCTGCCTGAGAAACGACGGCTCTATAGTCGCGTGGGGTTCGAACGACGATGGCCAGTGCGACGTTCCCTCGCCCAACAGCGGTTTCATAGCGGTAGCGGCGGGAGAGGGTTACAGCCTCGGCCTGAGGGACGACGGCTCCATATCCGCGTGGGGAAGGAATGGTGATGGCCAGTGCGACGTTCCCGCGCCCAACACCGGTTTCATTGCCGTCTCGGCGGGAGGCTACCACGGTGTCGGCCTGAGGGACGACGGTTCCATAGCCGCGTGGGGGAGGAATGGCGCAGGCGAGTGCAATGTTCCCGCGCCTAACAGCGGTTTCATCGCTGTTGCGGCGGGAGGAGCTCACAACCTCGGTCTGAGGTCGAATGGTTCCTTAGCCGCATGGGGGGGGAACGGCTCCGGCCAGTGCGACGTCCGCTCGCCCAACAGCGGTTTCATAGCGGTTGCGGCGGGAGAGCATCACAACCTCGGCCTGAAGGAGTGACCTCGCGCTGAGGGCATACTTGCCGCACCCCGGGGCGGCGACCCGCCCCGGGGAGCCTTCCCGCCCGGACCGCTACCCCTTTAAAGCCGGCTTTTGTATCCGGTGGTGGGAAATCAGTATCGGTATTCCCAAGGGGTTTTTTGTCTCACGAAAGAGCAGAAGCCCTGAGCGGACCGGCTGGTTGCGTCCGTCAACAGCACCGCTACGGGTCACAGCATTTCACCGGGTCCGGACAATCGGCAGTTGATCAAGTCGCAGTAGCAGTCCCGCTGAACCTGATTGCTCCCTCGCCGCCCCACAGCCGAAGCCCTCCCGTACGCCGCAGGGCCGAATCCCCGCATCACGCTCCGAAAGCCCCTCTGTTCGCCCTGTGTCACACAGCCTTCCCGGGGTTGCCCCGGATTCATCATAAGAGGATATTTATAGTCGCTAAACCAAGAAGGAGGGGAACCATGAGCCTGAAACGGATTTCGTTCCTTTTGATCCCCGTCTGTCTGATTTCCGCTGCGGGGCTTTTCATCGCATGCGGCAAGAGCCCCTCCGGACCGGATAACGGCCCCACCCCCTCTGTGCTCACGGTGGAGTTCACCGGTGGAGACAACCCTTTCCTGCGCCTGGAAGCCCTCACCGAAGCAGCGCTTCCCGCCGGAGATACACCGACCCGGGGCGGAAGCCCCGACGCCAAGTCCGGATGCAAGGTCACCGCGACCTGGACGATATGCCCGGATAACGACTTCCAGTCCTATGCCCTGTACCGGTCCACATCCCCAGGCATAGCCGCCGACCCGGGAAACGCTGAACTGCTCATTACCTTCACCGATGCGAACCAGAGGTCTTTCGAGGACGATGACGTGGAGCTGGGCGTCACATACCACTACGCCGTCCGCACCGGAAACACCGCCAATGAGTTCGCCTGGAGCAACGAAGCGGAGATCACCACCCCCGGCGCCCCCACCCCCTCGGTTCTTACCGCGGTCGCCGGCGGGATAACGGTCGCTCTGTCATGGACCCGGTGCCCGGATGCGGACTTTTCCAGCTACACCCTCTACCGCTCCTACGTCGCCGGGATAGCCGAAGATACCCTCTCGGCGGAGAAACTCGGCGTATTCACCGATCCCGGCGTGCTTGCCTTCAACGATTCCACTATCGCGCAACCCACCGCCTACTACGCCCTTCGCACCACCAACGCCGCCGGCCTGTCCTCCTGGAGCAACGAGGAGACCGCCGTTCTCCGGGGCTGCACCATATCCGCTTGGGGCTCGAATGGTGCTGGGCAGTGCGACGTTCCCTCGCCCAACAGTGGTTTCATAGCGGTAGCGGCGGGATACGGTCACAGCCTCGGCCTGAGGAACGACGGCTCCATAGCCGCGTGGGGATTGAACGACGAAGGCCAGTGCGATGTCCCCTCGCCCAACAGCGGTTTCATCGCCGTCGCGGCGGGAGTCACGCACAGCCTCGGCCTGAGGAACGACGGCTCCATATCCGCCTGGGGGAGGAACAACTACGGCCAGTGTGATGTTCCCTCGCCCAACACCGGTTTCATCGCGGTAGCGGTGGGAGAGCATCACAGCCTCGGCCTGAGGAACGACGGCTCCATAGCCGCCTGGGGTTGGAACATCGAGGGGCAGTGCGATGTTCCCTCGCCCAACAACGGTTTCATCGCGGTAGCGGCGGGATGGAGTCACAGCCTCGGTCTGAGGGACAACGGTTCCATATCCGCGTGGGGGAATAACGACTACGGCCAGAGCCATTCTCCCTGGGCCATCCCCGCTTTCATCGCAGTCGCGGGTGGAATGGGTCACAGCCTCGGCCTGAGGAACGACGGCTCCATAGCCGCGTGGGGATTGAACGACAAAGGCCAGTGCGACGTTCCCTCGCCCAACAGTGGTTTCATAGCGGTAGCGGCGGGAGGGAAGTACAGCCTCGGCCTGAGAAACGACGGCTCCATAGTCGCATGGGGTTGGAACAACGCAGGCCAATGCAATGTTCCCTCGCCCAACAGTGGTTTCATAGCTGTAGCGGCAGGAATTTATCACAGCCTCGGCCTGAGGGAGGAGTGACCCGGGCTTAAAGCATACTCGACACTTCCCGCCCGGACCGCTACCCCTTTAGAGCTGACCTTTTCAAGCCGCCGGCGAGAGATCGTGGTCTGAATCCTGATGATTGTCTGTCTCACGAAAGAGCAGAAGCCATGAGCGGACCGGCTGGTTGCGTCCGTCAACGGCACCGCTACGGGTCGTCACAGCATTTCACCGGGGTCCGGGCAATCGGCGGGCCGCCCGTGCTGTGCACCCCTTCCGCTTCCTCCCCAGGCCGCCGTAGCCGTCCACACCCGGGCGGATTCTGCCGGTGCCGGATCCAATGGCCTTGCACGGGAAAAAGCGGGGGCATCTGCGCAGGCGGATGTTGACGCGGGCGCGTTAACCTGCAAAATGTCTTCCAGAAGAACATCCCGCGAACCGTAGCACCCCGGCCTGAACCCCTCCGCCGCAGCTTTCAGGACGCAGTGGGGTTCCGTTCTTCACTGAGATGTCATCCCGTTTCCCGGCGGGAAACCCGGCCCGCCCGGCAGCGGACGTTTCGATCCGCGTTAACGCGCAAAAAGCCCGATTCGGACGGTCCGTAAGCAACTTCAGGCCTGCCCGCATCCCATCCCCCCACCCCGGAAACGCCGGCGGCGTATCTCCGGCCGGTGCCCCCGAGCAATCTGAACCGTCTTTCCGGAAAAGGTTCGGAGACGGCCCTTAACCATGCAACAAATAAGTACTACTATTTGTGGCGATCATGAAAGGATAATAATAGCACATTCTGTTGGCAGTAAAATATATAGAAGGATCATTTGCCATGGTGAGGGTTGGGTGTTCACTCCGGCTCACTTCATGGATCTGGGAAGCGGGACGGCAGTGCTACAAAACGAGGAACGCCCCCTTAACGGTGATGAACCATGAACCGGACTACCGGCAAAGAAGTGTGGTGCCCCTGACATGACTCGAACATGTGGCCTACGGTTTAGGAAACCGCCGCTCTATCCAACTGAGCTACAGGGGCACCGGAGAGGTGCAATTATGGCAAAAGAGCCGGTGGGCGTCAAACGGGTTGCTCCGGAAGCTACGTCGGGATATTGTGCCCGGAAAAGGAGGCGATATGGCTGTCGTGAAGAACACCGAGGAACTTTTTCAAAGGCTCACCGAGGCCGCCGGCGAGGGCGTAACCGAGTGCGGATGGGGGGTGCTGGGGATCAGGAACGTATTCGTGGGGGTTACCCCCTCCGCACTGGTACTGGAATTCGTCACCGTCTCCTGCAAGACCAGGGAACTCAGGAGGATACCCTTCGAGGACCTGGAGCTTGTCTTCGCCGCCGGGGGCGACGCCTCCACACCGACGCTTCTCAAGCTCAACCTTCAGGGAGCCATCGGTCAGGCGGCCTCAGGCACTCTGCTTGTGAAGGTCAAGGGCGAAAAACTGCTGAACATCATTTTCAACGCGATGCTCCGGTTCCACGAGAACCACAGGGCTCCCTTCAGGATAGCCGAATACGTCTCGGCGCTGAAGCCTGAACTCGTGAAGGCGCCCGAACCGGCCGATGCCGGGGAGAAGTTCAGCATGGGCGGATGCATGAGGCTCTTCGCCATTCTGACCGGGGTGTTCTCGATCGTCTTAGCCCTGATAATCGGCCTTGCGACCGGATGGGCGGCGGACACGATGATCGCAGGGGTAGGAGCGGGCGTAATCCTTGCGGCTGTGTTCGCCCCACTGGGGCACTGGATGAAAAGGATCATATCCGGCATGGGTTGATCAGGGAGTCAGTTCCCGGGCCATCCAGTCGGACCAGAGCATTCCCTCCGGGGTCGGGACCGCCCTCTCTCCGATGATCTCCAGCCAACCCCTTTTCACAAGCATTCTCACTCCCTCTTCCGGAAGCAGGGAAAGACTGACCCCCCGGGACGTTCTCAGCCCCAGCATCACCTCCTCCCGGAGGGCCTTGGCCGGGGTGATCTCCTCCTCCCCTTCCCGGGGCAGGGAGTTCCGCTCCAAAAGACCGATGTACCGGGCGGTGTCCGGGGTGTTCCAGTATCTGACCGCCCCGGTGAAGCCGTGGGCCGACGGGCCTGCGCCCGCGTAGGGTCTTCTGCTCCAGTAGGCGCTGTTGTGCAGCGACTCGAAACCCGGGAGGGCGTAGTTGGAAACCTCGTAGTGACGGAATCCCTCCCGGGAAAGGATTTCATGGGCAGCCATGAACATCCCGGCGCACCGGCCCTCCGAGGCCTTCCTCCCCCGCTCCCCGATGGGGGTGCCCGGTTCCAGGGTCAGCTCGTAGCAACTGATGTGGTCGGGCCGGAGCGACAGGGCGCTTTCGAGGTCCCGCCTCCACCGTTCTTCGGTCCGGCCGGGCAGGCCGTAGATCAGGTCCAGGGAGATGTTGGCGAAACCTGCGGCCCGGGCCGCTTTCACGGATTCAACCGCCTGTTCCGGGGTGTGGATTCTACCAAGGAACCCCAGATTTTCCGGGCTGAAGGACTGCACGCCTATGCTCAACCGGTTGAAACCGGCCCTGAGCAGTTCCGAGTATCCGTCTCCCGAGAGGACC
>JAKPTG010000034.1 GCA_029571005.1 Candidatus Fermentibacterota bacterium | reverse complement strand
ACAACAACGCCTACTGCCAGAACAACGAGGTGTCCTGGTACGACTGGCGGCTTCCCCAACTGCGGCAGGACTTCCTGGAGTTCACCGCCAAACTCATCCGCTTCCGGCTCCGGCACCCGGCCCTGCTGCGCCCGGAGTTCTACACCGGAAAAGACTCCAACTACAACGCCATGCCGGACATCACCTGGTTCGACGAGCGGGGGGAAACACCGGACTGGGGAAGTCAGAAGCATTTTCTGGCTTTGCGGATCGATGGAACCGAGGCGGACGTGGACCGGGACCGGGACGCCAACGACATCTACATCATGTTCAACTCCGGAGGCACGGACCGGAACTTCCTGGTGGCGCCGCCCCGGCCGGGGGCTCTCTGGCATCGGGTCATCGACACTTCCCTGGAGGCGCCGGAGGACTTCAGAGAAAACGGGGCCCGGATCCTGCGCCCGCAGAACCGCTGTTACGTGACGGCCAAGTCCCTGGTTCTTCTTCTGGGCCGATGAGCCTCCGGCGGCAACGATCCCGCTTGACGGGAAATATCTTCCGGGGATATGGTGGGCGGACATGAGGTTCACCCGAAAGGCGCGGCTCCTTCTCCTGCTGACAGGCATCCTGTTCCTCAGCATGTTTTCCCGGCTTATCTTCGCCCCTCTTCTGGTGTACATCCGGGAGGACCTGGGTCTGTCCCAGTCCCAGGCGGGCAGCCTCTTTCTGGTCATAACCCTGGGGTATTCGCCGGGGATGCTGTTTTCCGGATACCTCACCGCCCGGGTCCGGCATCGGGGGGGCATCATCCTGTCGCTGCTGCTGGTGGCTCTGGGGCTCTTCGTGGTTTCGCTGAGCGCCACCTACCCGGTCATGCTGGCGGGGCTCTGGGTTCTGGGGCTGGGGGCGGGACTCTACCCCACCTCGGGGGTGGCGACGATCCATGCGACGATAAACCCCACGCGGGCGGGCCAGGCCCTGGCGATCCACGAGATGGGGCCGAACATGGCGTATTTCGCCGTCCCGCTGATGGTCCTTCTGTTTCATGCGCGGCTCGGCTGGCGGGGAATCCTGCTGGTGGTGGTGGCGCTGAATCTGGTGATGGCCCTGATCTACTCCCGCCGGGGCAGCGGCGGCCTGTCCCACGGAAAGCCCCCCCACTTCAGCCGGATGCGGGCGGTGATCCGGCTTCCCGAGGCCTGGTTCATCTTTTTCCTTTTCTGTGTGGCCCTGAGCGCCCAGCAGGGCATCTTCTCGATCCTGCCCATGTTCCTGGTGACCGACAAGGGCATCACGCCGGACCGGGTGAATACCCTGATCAGTCTGTCCCGGATATCCGGGGTGGTGATCCTCTTCGTGTCCGGGGCCCTGGTGGACCGCTTCGGCGCCCGGCCGGTGATCGTCACCGTTTTCGTCGTTTCCGGGATCGCCACGGTTTTCGTCGCCCTGGCCGGGGGCTTTCTGCTCCGGGCGGCGGTGATCGTCCAGCCCGCGCTGCTGGCGGCTTTTTTCCCCGCCGGCCTGATGATCGTCTCCCGGATCGGGCCGCCGGA
>JAKPTG010000007.1 GCA_029571005.1 Candidatus Fermentibacterota bacterium | reverse complement strand
GTCAGAGTGAAGTTTTCCGTGATGTTCAGGCTGAGGCTGATGTCCGCCAGGCGGATGCTGTTCGAGCTGTTGCTGTACAGATCCAGGTTCATCTTGCCGCTCACGAAGCTGTTCAGCCTGGGAAGCCAGTTCACGCTGGCGGATGCCCGCATGTTGTTGTCGGGGTCGGAGTTCTCAGCGCCGTACTTGTCCCAGCGAAAAGTACTGTAACCGGAGAACTTGAGCAGCTCGGCGGCTCCGGTGCCGAACTCCCCCGCGGCCAGGGCCGGGGAAGCCGCAAGAAGCGCCGATACCAGAATCAGGAAGGATTTCATCGTCTTAATCCCCTTTCGTTTTGTGTACGGCACCCGCAGTGCCGAGGGTAAGATTCTCCGGGGATGTTAACGGGGGATTCGCCTTTTGTTAAGAAACCGTTAAGGAAAGGCCGGAGGCGAACAGGGAAGCGAAACGGTGAAGATGGTGCCGGCTCCAAGGGCGCTCTCCACCCTGACCGTGCCGCCCATGCCCTCCACTATGTGCTTGACGATGGCCAGACCGAGGCCGGTCCCGCCCAGACGGCGGGACCGGGAGCGGTCCACCACGTAGAACCTTTCGAAGAGCCTGGGAAGGTGCTCCGGCGGTATTCCGGGGCCGGTGTCCGCCACCGCCAGGACCACCCGGTCTCCGTACCTGCGGGCGCTTATCTGGATCCGCCCCCGGTCGGTGTACCTCAGGGCGTTCTCCAGCAGGTTGACCAGCACCTGCTCCAGCCGGTACCCGTCCCCCGGAACGGCCAGTTCCGGGTCATCCTGGATGATCTCCAGCTCCAGCCCCTTCCTCTCCATCGAAGCCTTGAACAGGGGGAGCACCGAGTCCAGCAATTCCCTCACCGGCACGCTCTCCCGGGCCTCCGGGGGACGACGATCCTCCATCTCCGAAAGGGTCTGGATGTTCCTCACCAGGTTGATCATCCTGTCGGCGTTCCTGGCTATCACCCGGAGTATGGGAAGCGGATCCTGGTCCGGCGTCTCCAGCAGGGTCTCGGTGTAACCCTTGATGGCGGTCAGGGGGGTTCTCAATTCGTGGGCGGCGTTCATGGTGAAGTCCCTCTTCATGTTTTCCATCTGCTCTTCCAGGGTCATGTCCCTGAAGGAAAAGACCCGCCCTTCCTCCCCCTCGATGGGAGCGGAACCGAAGGCTACAGAGGAACCGGAAACCTCGATCCTGCCCTTCTCCCTGCCTGAATACAACACCTCCGCCACCGCCGGAGGCAGCCCCGAAACCCCTTCCGGAACCCCGAACATGTTTCTGAACGAGTCGTTCACCATGATCGGAAAACCACTGGAATCGGTGACGGCCAGCCCCTCCAGTATGGAACCGAGCACCGCCCTGTTCCTCATGTCGCCGGCGGTGATCTCCGACACCAGTTGTTGAGTCCGGGCGAGGGTTTCGTTGAGCGTCCGGGCCAGCTGCATGTGCTCCCTGGTGGAGCCCGGTGAAGCCCGGGCGCCAAGATCCCCGGCCTTGACCCTCTCGGCCACCTCCGCCAGCTCCTTCAGGGGACCGGCGATTCCCCGGGCGATGAGCCATCCCGCCGCCAGAGCCGTCAGAAGAAGGATCAACAGCAGGAGAAGCATCTTCCGGGCCAGGCCCATCATGGCATCGCGCCAGCGGTCGGTCTCCAGGCTTACCCTCATCACGGCGATGACGCTGTCCACGAAGAAAATGGGGATGGAAGCGTTGAGGGTGTAGGGGTCCCCCGAAGCACCGTAGCTCTCCAGGGTGCCTTCCATGCCCCTGAAGGCGGCTATTACATCGGGCCTGGTTCTGATGCCTTCGGGAACCGGAAGATCGGAATCGCTGTCGGCTATCACTACCCCGGCCCGGTCCACAACCATGATTCTGGCTCCCATGGCGGTTCCGGCGCTGCGGACATGGCTGTTAAGCCTCGAAAACACCGAATCCGCCACCAGAGGCGTGACCGACGGCTCCAAAGCCCTTCCCACACGGGTCAGATCGTTCAGGGAGGCCCTTCGGGCCGAACTGCGGAACTCGCCAAGAATCACCAGGGACAGCAGGACGACCATGGCGAAGACCACCGCCAGGTAACCCCGGAATATGCTCATGAAGACCGACGGCCGGTTCTTCAATTCACCATCCTGTAACCAACACCCCGGACGCTGCCCAGAAGCCTGCCTTCAGCCCCCAGTTTTTCCCTGATGTGGGCGACATGGACATCTATCGTCCTCTCGAATACGAATTTCTCACCCTCCCAGAGCAGATCCAGAAGGCTCGTCCGGGTGAGAACCTTTCCCGCCCCTCTTACCAGGGCCTCCAGGATTCTGAATTCGGTGGGGGTCAGATCCACCGGTTCACCGTTCACCATCGTCTGAAAGGAATCGGGATGAAGAACGACAGGCCCCCAGGACACGTATTCACTGGAGGCGTCCGGCCGCTCCACCCTGCGCAGTACCGCCCGGACCCTGGCCACCAGCTCCCTCGGCGAGAAGGGCTTTACCACATAGTCGTCCGCACCCAGTTCGAGCCCCAGCACCCGGTCCGTCTCGTGCCCCAGGGCGGTGAGCATGATGACGGGCGTAAAGGGGTGTGCCAGTGATGAGCGGATGATCCTGCAGATGTCGGTGCCCTGAATGTCCGGCAGCATCACATCCAGGATGACCAGGGAGGGGGTGCCGGTCTGAAGCCATGAAATGAATTCCCCACCGGTATGGAACACCACCGGAGTGAAACCGGCCCTTTCCAGGTGCAGGGCGACCAGGGAGGCTATGTCCTCCTCATCCTCAACCACCGCCACCGGACCGGACACGGCTCCGGGGAGGTTCAGCTCTTTCCCGAGGGTCTCCCGGGAAACTGGTTTCGGACGGTCCGCCAAGTTTCCCTCCAGAAAGCACCGGTGGAACCGCTCATCACCGCCCGGAACCATTCCAGGGTGACGATCCAGGCCAGCGCCAGAACGAAAGCCAGAGCCGTGACCATGAGCACCATGGTGGTCCGCCTGGGGTAGGCCCTTTCGTGGGCAGGCGTAGGCGGAACGAGAACCTCGAGGGTGGGGCTTTCCTTGGCCTCCTCTATTCTGAGGTTCTCCAGCTCCTGCCGGAGCAGGATGTAGACCATTCGCCGGGTTTCCGTCTCGAGGAACAGTTCCTCGTACCCCCGTATGTACCCGGGAAGGCTGTCCAGGGGAGGAAAGACCATGAAACCCGAACCCTCGCCGGTCACACTCTGACCGACCGCTTCCAGAAGGTACTCGTATTTGGCGGAAGCCCTGGCCCAGGAAGAGGTTCCGGAGGATATCCCCGAAGAGACGGAAGAGAGTTCGGAACCCGCCAGAAACATCTCCTGCTGCATCTTCGAAAGCATGGCCACCATCTCGGTGCCCTGTTCCGGAAGGAGGAAACCGGTTTCCCGGCGGAAGTCCTCCAGCCTGGCATTGGCCGCGGCGAGGGAATCGGATGCGATGGCCAGAGATATCTCGGCCTGTATCCTCGCCCGCCGGGCCCGGCTCGTGACCAGCCGGGAGAGTTCCTGATTGGAAAAATCTATGAGATCCCTGACCATGGCGGCGGATTCCTGCCGGCTGTCCGCCTTGATGGAAACGAATAAAAGCCCGTCCGGAGTCAGGGTGACGGTAAGCTTCTTCCCGAACTTCTCCAGAGCCCGCTCCATGTTGGAAACCTTCAGCCTCGCCATGAGGTCGTATTTGAGGATGATTCTCTCCAGCACGGGTCTGGAGTCCAGCACCTGCTGAGCCAGGGCAACGCTGGTACCCCCCCCGGACGACATACCGGGTATGAGGTTTTCCAGCGCTCCGCCGCCGAAGCCGCTGAGGTCCACATCGTTCAGCAGGCCTCTGAAACTCAGGCCCGAAGACTGCTCACCCGGAACGATCAGTATCGCCCAGGAAGCCCACTGTTTTTTTACCGCCAGGGAGTAGACGGAAGCACCAACGGCGACCAGAAGACAGAATACCGCCACCTTTCCCGCATTCCGGGCCACAGCCCGGATCACCCCGGCCGCGAAGGTGTCATCGAATTTGATCCTGTTCTCCGACATCAGTTCCTCGTCAGGTTGATGATCGTGGCCGTCATGGTCACTATGCTGGCAAGAACAACGATGGTGGTCTGATACCTGGCTCCGACGCTGTAGGGCACCTCTATCACGTCTCCGGGCCTGACCTCCAGGGCCATGGCATCGGCCCCCCTGGCTATCTCCGAACCCATCCTGGAAAGCACCGTTCCTCCTGTCCTGCCGCCGGCATTGGCCCCCCCCGCAAGGTTCACGCAGTCCCGCACCGTCATTCCGCCCTGGTACAGGATCGTCCCGGGCCTGTTCACCGCTCCGGACACGTACACCTGGTTTGCCTGGTAGGCTATTCTCAGGGTGTCTCCCGGCATCAGAAGCCGCGGAGAGAACCCTTCCGCCGGGCTCCAGATCGGATATTCGCCGCCTTCGGATACCAGAACGCTCCCCGCCGGATCCAGCCTGCCCTCGGGGCCTCCGGTGCGTCTGAGGAACTCCGACACCGTCTCGTCCGCCTTGAAGTCCCAGGCATCCACCAGGTTCCGGGCATTGGGGAGGAGGGTGCCGTTGCTGGCGTAGATCACCTGCCCCGGCCGGACCAGAAAAACCGGCCTGAGCACCGGTGGAATCACCACCGAGGCGCCGTTTTGAAGGTACGGGTCGCTGACCGGCCTTCCGTCGTCGCCGAAGGACAGGTCCACCGCCACGGAATCACCGCCCGCAAGGTACATAAAGCCCCGCCGGGAGCCGTAGGGGGTAACCCCTCCGGCGGCACGGACAAGGTCGGAAACCCTCTGTACGGACAGCAGAGAGTAGCGGCCCGGGTTGTCCACCATGCCCGAAACCCACAGGGTGATGGTCCTGGGTTCATACAGGGACAGGGCGATCCTGATACCGGGGTAGTACCTTCTGGCAAGAGCCTGTAACTGCCGTTGGGCATCGTCCAGGGTCAGCCCGTCCGCCCGGATCTGGCCGACACCGGGCACCTGAAGCGATCCATCGCCGGAAACCGGGCAAAGCGCCGCGGGAAGCAGCCCCGACAGAATCATCACATCGCTGCAGCCCCCCTCCACCACCGCGGTAAGCATGTCACCGGGCCCCAGAAGGTAGGCGTCCCTCAGAAGAACCTCGGAGTAGGGCACCTCCGAGGCGTTTCCGGAAAAGCCCTGGGGGTATGTCGTCTGACCCACCTGACTCACCAGAAGCAGGCACAGTGTGAAAACGCCGATCATCGGCCCGCCACCCGCCTGAAGAAGTCAATGGTGGGAACCAGCCCCTGTTCCAGGGAAACCGTCGGTTCCCAGCCCAGTATCTCCCGGGCTCTGGAAATGTCGGGTCTGCGGACTTTCGGATCATCCAGGGGAAGAGGCTCGAACCTGATTCCGACTCCGCCGCCGATCTCCCTCTGAATCAGCCTGGCGAAGGAGACTATGGTCATCTCCTCCGGGTTGCCGATGTTCACCGGCTCGTGAAAACCGCTGTTCATCAGGCTGATCAGTCCCCGTACGGTGTCGGAAACGTAGCAGAAGCTCCTGGTCTGGGTGCCGTCGCCGAAGATTGTGAGGTCCTCGCCCCTGAGCGCCTGGCAGATGAAGGCCGGCACCACCCGGCCGTCATCGGCCCTCATCCTGGGGCCGTAGGTGTTGAAGATTCTGGCGACCCTCGTGTCAACCCCATGTGTCCGGTGGTATGCGAAAACCATGGCCTCGGCGAATCTCTTCGCCTCGTCGTAAACCCCCCTGGGGCCCACCGGATTGACGTTGCCCCAGTAGGATTCGGGCTGGGGGTGCACCAGCGGGTCGCCGTAGACTTCGCTGGTGGAGGCAAGGAGTATTCCGGCCTTCTTCTCCAACGCCAGCCCCAGGACCTTGTGGGTACCCAGGGCTCCCACCTTCAGGGTCTGTATGGGAAAGGCGAGGTAGTCCGCCGGGCTCGCCGGGGATGCAAGGTGGAAGATGAAGTCAAGCTCCCCCTGAAGGTAGATGTACTCGGTCACATCGTGCCTTATGAAACTGAAATCGTCCCTGCCCGCAAGATGGGCGATGTTGTCGGTGCTGCCCGTAATCAGGTTGTCCAGGGCCACCACCGTGTGGCCGTCGTCCAGAAGGCTTTCGCAGAGGTGGCTGCCGATGAAGCCCGCTCCGCCGGTGACGAGAATCCTCATTCCTGAGGCACCCCCCTGGACCTGGCCAGCCGGTCCCGGTACATCCGCCGGTAGTACTCCCCGAACTCCCCGGACTTTATCCCTTCCCACCACTTTCTGTGGGTTCTGTACCATTCTACGGTTATCTCCATGCCTCGGCGGAAATCCGTTTCAGGCTTCCATGAGGTTTCCCCCGTGATCCTGCCGATGTCCAGCGCATACCGCCGATCATGGCCGGGCCGGTCCTCGATGAACCTGATAAGCTCCGGCCCCGCGCCCACGGAATCGAGCACCGCCCTGGTAACCTCCAGATTCGACTTCTCGAAACCCCCGCCGATGTTGTACACCGAACCTCCGGGACTCTGCTCGAGAACCGCGAGAATAGCTTTGCAGTGGTCCTCCACGAAAAGCCAGTCCCGGCGGTTCAGCCCGTCACCATAAAGGGGCAGTTGCAGGCCGTCAAGCGCATTGGTGATGAAAAGGGGTATGAGCTTTTCCGGGTACTGGAAAGGACCGTAGTTGTTGGATGCCCTGGTGACGATCACCGGAGTGCCGTAGGTGTAGTGGTAGCTCATGGCCAGGAGCTCCCCCCCCGCCTTGGAGGCCGAGTAGGGACTTCGGGGACACAAGGAGTCCGTTTCCCGGGAATAGCCCGTCTCCACGCTGCCGTAGACCTCATCGGTGGATACCTGCAGGAACAGAAGGCGATCCCCCTTCCGGAACTCCTCCAGAAGAACCCTCACTCCCTCGACATCGGTCCTCACGAAGGATGAGGCTTCCTCGATGGACCTGTCCACGTGGGTTTCCGCGGCGAAGTTCACCACCGCATCGCATCCCTCCATGGCCCCCGCCACAGCCGCCGGGTCGCAGATGTCGCCCATGACGAACCGAAAACCCGGGCGCACAGTCAGATCCTCGATGTTCTCCAGCCTTCCGGCATAGGTGAGCTTGTCCAGCACCACCACTTTCCAGGTCGTTCTCTCCGCGGCCAGCATCCTGACGAAGTTGCTGCCGATGAAACCGGCCCCTCCGGTGACAAGGATTTTCATATCATTCTCTCCCGAATCATCTCACCAGAGTGAATTTGAGCAGCTCCATCCCGCCTTCTCTCTGGATCGTGAGCACGTATATGCCAGAGGGAACGGAGGAACCGTCACCGGCTCTGCCGTCCCAGGAAAAGTCGTCCCTCCCCCTGGACTGGAACCTGTGCACCAGGGCGCCGCCCAGGTCGTGAACACTGAATACCGCCGGTTCATCCGGGATTCCCGCCACCCCCAGGACCTCCCCCGCCCCGGGCCTGAAGGGGTTGGGGTAAACCAAGGCCCCGGCGGTCCCCTGGTAAAGCCCCTGCCCCAGATCCGCCATCCATACGCCGTGAGAGGTGGCCAGCCAGAGTCTTCCCCGGTCCGGGTCGCACGCCATGTTTCGTACATCCACTTCAGGCAGGGGTGAGTTGTACCTGGTGAATGTCTGGACGACTCCATCATGGCCGACTCGGTAGAGGGTACCGGGAACCCCGGCCCAAACCCCACCCAGGTGATCGGCACAGAGGCACTCCACGAAGCCCGTCACCTCCGGAACCACCCGCACCGATCCGTTGCTGATGATCGCAAGCCCCGTGGCGGTGCCGGCGAAAATATCTCCGGACCCGGTCACCGCCACACTGGCCACATAGTTCGACGGAAGACCGTCGGCGATGGTGTAGATCCGGGACACCCCCGGGGGCAGAACCACCATGGCGAGCCCCGCCTCGGTGGCGGCATACACCGTGTCGGAAGCGATCGCCTCTATATCCCAGACGAAGCGGCTGGGCATCCCCTGGGCGCCTGAAACCGGGCTTATGACAGCGGTTTCGGGATTACCGGGCTCCCAGGTCAGACGACAGACCCCGGAAGGCTCCGTGGACTGCTGAAAGGGCCTCTGGGCGAACCAGGCGGTCCCTTCGTCCCAGATTGACACCGCCTCGACCTGGTCGTTGATCAGGCCGTCTTCCCCGGTGAAGGTAATCCCCTTCGACGGCTTATGCCCGTCCCAGTGAATCCAGGTTATCCCGTGGGCATGGGAGCCTGCGTAAATCGTTTCACCGGAGGCCTCCAGGGCGAATACCTGGTTGTTGGACGGCAGAACGTCGTAGTCGAGCCTGGTCCATCCGCCCCCGGACAGGTACGCCACTCCGGACCTGTTGGCACCCACCCAGCAGGCTCCGTCCCCGGTGACCCCGACGGAGACCACATCATTGAACAGCCCTCCCGGAGGCACATGCCTGGTCACCCCTTCGGGGGTCACCAGGGCCAGACCGGTGCCTTCGAGCCTGTCCACGGAAATGGAGTGGGTCATCCCGGCCACCAGCCCAACCCCCTCCACCTCCGCCACGGCGGTCACGGGATTGCCCATGAATTCACCCTCCACGGAGGTCCAGTCTCCGGAGGAGTAGGTGTACAGGGCGTTCAGGTCGCCAACGGTCACCCCGGAGGGGCCGGTGCACAGGGAGTAGGGGCTGGTTCCCGGGTACGATTCAATCCGTTCCCATGCCCCTCCGGGAGGACAGAGATAGACTTCCCCGCTGGCGATGGACCAGAGGGAGTCCCCCCTGGAGAGCATGGTTTCCACGGACTTGCCGGCCATCGGCGCCACCGGGCGCCACGATGAGGCTTCCGAGGGGGGCAGCCCGGGAAGCAGCAGGGTCATGCCGGAGTAGGTTCCGACCAGCAGCCCGGAATCCACCGGCGCCAGACAGTTCACCACGGAGCTGGGCAGCCCGCCTCCGGTCCCGCTCTGATTGTAATTGACGAAGTAGCCCAGGGCCTTGACGGCGAGCCCCTGGGTGGTGGCGGCGTACACCACCGTGTCGGGGTACACCTGGTTCACCTTCAGATTCAAGGGAAGGCCCTCCAGATGGCCGTACCCGGTGACGGACCCGTCCGGATGGAAAACCTCGATCCCCCCGCCCAGGTACGTGATCCAAAGGCTGCCGTCACCGGATCTGTACAGGCTGGAAACCCTGTCGTACCCCAGCTTTCCCCGGTAAGTCCACGTGGAGTCGAAGGAAATGCCGTCTTCGGATACGGAACAGAACAGTACGCCTCCCATGGTGGCCGCCAGAACCCGGCCGTCCTCCTCCAGCAACCGGTTGAAACCTCCGAAATGCGGGTGATGCACCCACTGGGAGATTTCTATGGTACATGCCAGCAAAATGGAGAACAGGCTCATTCAATCCTCCGCTTCCACCAGGAATATAGCTCCGCCAGGCCGCTTTCGTGATCTTTTGCGGGGCCGGCCCAGCCCAGAGCCTTCAAGCGCCCCGGGTCGCCGACCTGGCGGGAGTGGTCCGCCGGACGCACCAGGGTGTCGTCGCACTCCACGGAAAGGCCCGGGCCGGAAACCCTGATGAGGGTTTGCAGCATCCATTCCATGGATACGCCGACACCGCTGCATACGTTGTAGGTCCCTCCCGGCTCCCCCCGGGCGAGAAGCACCGCGTAAGCCTCGACCACATCGGACACATGGAGGTAATCCCTCTCCGGAAAGAGATTCCCCGCGGGAATGGTTTTTCGGCCCTCTTGCCGGGCCCGGATGATCCGGCGGCAGAAAGACGGAAGGGCGAAGCGATCCGACTGCCCGGGCCCATAGTGGGGGAAGGGCCTGGCGGTGACGACCCTGAGGCCCGATTCCCCGGCCGCAAAGCCCGCGGCGGTCTCGGCGGCGGCCTTGCTGGCACCGTAGGCGTTCCGGGGATTCACCGGACACTCCTCCGTGAGAAAGGCCTCCGAAGCCCCGTACACCTCCGAGGAACTCACCAGGAGCACCAGGGCCCCAGGGCACCGGCTCCGGACGAAATCCAGCAGGTCCAGGGTGCCCATCAGGTTCACCGAGTAGGCATTCCCGACGCTCCCCCGGGCCTCGGCCACAGAGGTCACCGCCGCCAGGTGCACCACGGTCCCGAATCCGCCGATATCCGGAGGGGGCGGCCCGGGAAGCCTCCACGGGACCTTCCTCACTCCGGGGGGAGCGCTGAAGGTGTCATGAACGTCGGCGGCCGCGTCCCCGGAGGTCAGCCCGAGCCCGGCCATGAGATGTCCGCCGACAAACCCCCCGGCCCCGGTCACCAGAACCGGCCCTTCAGGGATGGGAATCCCCAGAGGGGTCTCCCTCATTCCCCGCCTCCCAATACCCTTACCTCCTCCCGAAGCAGTATTCCGGTCCGATCAAGCACCACTTCCTTGGCAAGCCGTATCAGGGCCAGAACGTCATCGGAGTCGGCACAACCCGTGTTTTCAATGAAATTGGCATGCACCGGGGAAAACCTGGCGCCACCCACCGACCTGCCCTTCAGACCGCACTCCTCCAGAAGCCTGCCCGGAGGAGGGCCGTCATCGGGCCTCCGGAAAACGCTGCCGGCGTTGGGCACCCTGACGGGGAAATTATTTCTCCGCTTCTCCAGCACTTCCCTGGCCTCCCGGCGGAGTTCCTCCCGGTTTCCGGGGGCCAGCCTGAGCGTCACCCGGTAGATGGCTCCCGGCCGATCCTGGAATATGCTGTACCGGTAGGCGAACCGGCACTCCTCCCCGGACAGGCACCCGATCTCCCCGCCGGGGAAAACCGCCTGCACCCCGACCACCAGGCCGCTCATGTCGCCGCCGTACGCCCCGGCGTTCATAAACACGGCTCCTCCAAGGGTACCGGGGATTCCCGCCGCGAAAACCATCCCCGAAAGACCGGTGGAGCAACACGCCCCGACAAGGGTCGGCAGGGCCGCGCCGCCTCCGGCGTGAATCTCCCGACCCTGGATCTCGAAACCCTTGAAGGGCCCCTGCAGGCTCACCGCCACCCCGTCCCAGCCCCGGGACGGCGCCAGGAGGTTGGACCCCCGGCCGAGCATGGACCACGGCACGTTTTCCCGGGCTATCCACTCCATCATGGCCGACAGCTCCCCTACATCACAGGGAAACAGAACGGCGCAGGGCCCCCCTATCCTCCAGGTCGTGAAGCGGGACAGGGGAACAATCCGGCAACGGTCCGGAAAGGCTATCATGGCGGCGGTATTGATCAATCCATCCACCTTCTGCCCGTGAGTCCCATGAGACAGGCCCCTACCGAGAGGTAGGTGAACCCGACCCCGGGCCGGCCGTGCCTTTCCATGAAAGCCAGCGCCCGCCGGTAAAGGCCGGGGCGCAGGGCGAAACGGCAGGCCAGCCGCATTATCACCGTCCCGGGGGAGACGGGCGGAGCGAAGAGGGGTTTCACCCAGCGGCTCCCCAGAAGCCCTTCCGCCTCCGGATGCTTCCGCAGTGTGTACCCGAGGCCCGTGGCCCCGTACTCCCACATCTTTTCGGAATGCCTCCTGGCGGTCACCGGGTCCATGTGATAAACCCTGATTCCCGGCTCCCAGTGGAAAACCGCCCCCCGCTTCCACAACCGCAGGCCGGCCTCCACATCCTCGCCTCCGTAACTTTCGATGGCGGGGTCGAAACCCCCGGCCGCAAGCAGCGCGGCCGGATCCACGCTGATGTTCCCGGTGATGAAGTACTTCCATGGGAAGGGGCCCGCCCTTCTGTGTCCCATGGCTCTGGTGTCGAACCATCGCTGCCAGGGGGTGGCTTCCGGAGAGTGGGCGTTCACCCGGGCTCCCATGAGGAAATCCGCACCGACCCGTTTCCTGCACTCGAGGTGCTCCACCAGCAGGCCCGGGCCGAAGGTCAGATCGGCATCCATCAGCAGGGCCGCCGGGGCGTCTCCCGCCTCCAGGGCGGCGTTCCTTGCAGCCGGTCTGCTCCCCGGGCCCTCCCGGCGCACCACCTTCACCACCGCCTCCGCCGGGAACGAAGCGAGTTCCGCCCGGAATTCGGACTCGACGGGAACCCGGCTGCCGTCGTCGCATATCACACACTCCCAGGGAATCCCCCGGGTCTCCTGCCGGGCCAGGCACTTCAGGGTGCCTCGGAAAAGGTCTCCACCGTTCCTGACCGGGATCTGGACCGATATATCAGGCAGGCCCGTCCTCCCTTCCGGCGATTCTGAGGCCCAGAAGAACCAGCGCGGCGATTCCCGTCGCGACCAGCACCAGAACCGACCTGATCCCGGCGCCGAAGCCCGACAATGCTCCGGCCGCCACGGAAGATACCATCAGGATCAGAACCGCGGGGAAGCTCACCGGGAACACCCGCCGCCCAAGCCAGAAAAGGCTCATACCCATGAACATGTTGGCTGCCATCGTGGCGAAGGCGGCTCCGACGGCCCCTGCCGTGGGAATCAGCCGAAGGTTGAAGCCGATGTTGAGGATCGCTCCGAAGAAGGTCATCCCGCCTATGTAGCGGGTCTGGCCCGTGAGCATCGGGCCCGTCTGACTGATGATGAAGAGGGCGTAAAGCGCCCCCGACGCGGCGATCCACGGCAGCACCCGGGCGGCGGGGAGCCATCGGCTCCCTCCCACCGCTTCCGTCACCTCGCTGGATCCGAGGGCCAGCACCACAGCCGCCCAGACAACACAGGTCATGAAGACCAGGGCGGTCCTCCCCATTTCCCCAAGGGTTCCACCCTCCTTTTTCTTCCGGAAAATGTAGCGCTGCCAGGCCATTCCGAATCCGAGTGTCACCGGCGAGAGCACCAGGGCCGCCCGGGAGGCCCATTCGTAGTAGCCGCTCTGATCCAGGTCGGTGCAGATGGTTCGCAGCATCACCACATCCGCGCCCGACAGCACGATCATCGCCAGACCGGCGGGCATGAGGGGCAGACCGAAGGCCAGAAGCCTGGAGAGCAGGCGGGGGTCCCGGGCCCCGGAGTCCCGGGCCGTTTTCCCGAACATCACCAGGACCACGGCGCCGAAGGCCGCCAGGGTCGGAATCCATCGGGCGGCCAGGAACGCCTCCAGGGGCGGGACGTTGCCGAATCCCGACACCAGAAGCAGAAGAAGGCCCACTCCGGCCAACCCCCGGCAGAGCTGAAGCAGGAAAAAGAAAACCGCCATGCCCCGTGCCCTGGCAGCGGCGGATGCGGCCTGGAACAGGGCCGCGCCGCACCCCAGGGCCAGGGCGTGGAAGAGCAGACCCGGGTCGGAAACCCTGAAAAGCCCGGCGATGCCTTCCCCAAAGAGCGCCGTCAGCACGACGCAGACCAGCCCGGGAACCAGGGGCAGAACCGAGGCCAGAATCACTATTCGCCGCTTGGCCGGGCTTTCGTGCCACGCCATGATCACCGCACTGGGAAGCCCCAGCACCGACACCGCCGCCACCGCTTCGCTGATGGCGGTGAGCACTCCCAGCTCCCCCGCCTCGGCGGGGGAGAGCCATGCACTCACGAAGGGGAGAAAAGCCAGCTGCACCAGGCCGCTCACCACCATGGCCCCGGCGTAAAGCAGGCTTTCCATCCCCAGGTCCCGGCGGAAGGAATCAATCCCCAATTTCCCACCCCATCTGCCTGTAACGGGCATGAAGGTGCTCCGCCACGCTTCTCCAGTGGTGCCGCTTCCTGACCCAGGGCGGACCGGAGACGGCGTAGCTCTTCCTGAGGTCCGCATCCAGCACCAGTCCCCTGAGGGTCTTCTCCAACGTCTCCCGGGTCACGAGGCAGAACGGATGGTCCGGTATGAACTCCCTGTAGGCCTCCGACAGATTGGTTACCGTGCAGATGCCCATGGAAAGACTTTCCAGGGAGTTCACTCCGTACCCCATGTCCCCGCTCGCAACCTGATCCACGGCTATCTGGCAAGACGCCTTCAGCCTCAGCGCCTCGGAATGGGGCATGTCCTCGATCAAGACGAGTTCCACCGGAAGCGACCGGGACAGGTTCTCCACGGCCCTGACGATATCCTCCGTACCCTTGACGGACCGTATCCGGGGAGCGTGGCATACTCTGATTCTTTCCGGTCCCTTCTCCGCCGCCTTTGGCATCCGATCCGGATCGAAGGGCAGGAAAAGGTACTCAATCTCCGGAAACCTCCGGAACAGGTCGAACTCACAGGTGGTGTGCAGGTCCGTGGCCTCCCAGACCGGCCTTATGGCTCCCCTCATTCTCAGGTCCAGGCCGTGGTAGTTGCTGACTATTTTCTTTCCCATGGCCTTGAGCCGTCTTACGTCCCTGCCGTCCCTGAAGAAGCTCATGCCGCCCTCCAGGTGGTATATCTGGAAGTCATCCAGCCCGTGCTTCCGCCGGGCCCGGGCGATCAGGGGAATCCAGGCCAGGTCCCTCATGGCCATCAGAACCCGCTCGACCCTGGAGGGGGACCAGAATATCCTCTCCGAAGTGCCGGTGAAGGGCACCCTGAGACTGCCGCTCTTCACCAGGCGCTTCAGGGCCCAGAGCCATTCCATGGGGCCCACGAAGGGCAGGTTCAGACAGATATCGTCGGAATAGAGGTTCTTCGAACGGTAAAAGGTGACCAGGTTGCTTTCATGCCCGAGGCTCCTGTGCCCGCGGACGAACAGGGTGAGGACCCCGGTGTAGTTCTGCGGAGAGAGGTGAAGTATCCTCAATCCGGGGCCCGCCTCATGAGGACCACCCCTGCGGCGATGACCAGGATGGCCGATGAAACCTGCACCAGGGCTCCCGGGATTCCCGCCGCCCTGTATCCCAGTATGTCGGGCCCGGAGAAACCCGGGGAGGCTATGGTATTCACCAGCGGCGAGCCGGTGACCGTCCACAGGACCTCGCGACGGCCGGCGGTGTCCACCAGGTCCGGCCCGAGGCTTCTTTCCAGGGCGTTGGTGTCGGTGAACCCCGCCGCCAGGGAGACCGCCAGCGCCAGACAGGCAAACCACCGGAAAGCCCTGCCGCCGGCTTCCGGCTGAAGCAGGGGAAGAAAAAGAACAGGCAGCACCGGGTAAAGGAAACGGGGGCCCCAGCCGGTTCCCCCGGTCCAGTCATGGATCATCCCATGGAGGAGCAGTGAGAGGGCGAAGGGAAGCCAGAGCCTGAAGTCCCTGCACGTCATGGCAGCCGGTATCCACATGGGGGCATACCAGGTAAGCCCTTTCCCGGGGCTGAAGAGAAGGCCCACTATCCCCAGGGAGCCGGGATTGAAACGGAGGGCCGGGTCCTGTCCGTGCCCGTCCTCAAGGACGCTTCCGAACCTGTAAAGATTGTAGGCCATGGCCGCCAGAACGAAGGGAAGAACGCCGCGGCAGAAAGCCAGATAGCCTTTGCCTTCCCGGGCGCCCATCCAGTAAAGGGGCAGAAGGACCAGGGAATCCGATCTTACCAGCAGGGAGGCCCCGAACAGTACGCCGGCGGGGCAGAACCTGCGCCGGTGCATCATCACGGCCCCCCACAGGGCCAGGGCCGCGGCGGCGGCGACGTCGTAGGGCATCCTCCCGTAGAGCAGGCCCATGCTCCCCAGCATGACCGGCACCAGACGCCGTCTGTCTATACGGCCGAAGAACCCCTTGCCCAGGGCTTCCAGGCCCAGTATCAGCACGACGCTCATCAGGGCTCCGGTTGCCGCGCCGGCCACCTTTCCCGCGGGAGCGCCAATTAGAAGACCCGCCGCGGCGGCGGGCAGGAGTACAATCGAATAACCGAGGCCGTGGGGGACGTAGCTGTCGGAGCGGATCCCCTCCACCAGCCAGCCGTGCTCCGCGGTGAAAAGGGGCCTCGCCCCGAGCAGGGATTCGGCCACCTGGTACTGGGCGACCACATCGGTGGTGAAGAGCCTCCCTCCGAAAACCAGGAGCAGAAGCCCCGACCAGATAACCGCCGGGGCGGGGGGGGACCGTCTGAAGGAATGCCTCTCAGATCTTTCCGACAAGGGTGTTCCTGAACTGCCCCCGGGCGGTGAAACTCTCCTTGAAACGGCACAGGCCGTGATTCACTTCCCCGTTCAGGGTGAAGGTTCCAAGGTCGAGATAGTTATAGCCCATATACCTGGACCATTCGATGACTTCCCTGTACACAAGGTTAACGGGCCTTCGGGCCTGGTGCTTTTCGTTGTGACTGATATAGAAGGCAAGGGTGACCCTCGGATTTGCATGGAACATCACCATCCCTGCAAGGACCTCTCCCTTGTCGTCCACCGTGACGAACTGGCGGATTTTCTCCGGCCCGAGAAGGCTCTCCAATCTGTAAAGCTCCCGGAGGGTATGGGTGGGGTTCACACCGTGCCTGTCCTTCAGATTGCCGGCGAGAACCGGGTAGAACCTGGAGAAGTCCCGATCCTCCACCACCGTCAGCCCTGACTTCATCGCCTTTCTGACCCCCCTTCTGGCGGACTCGCGGAAAGCCAGATCCATCTCCTCCCCGAGCCTGCGAAGGTCTATCACGGCGGTGAGTTCCCTCTTCGAGTAGGAAAAGCCCCTGTTCGTCAGGGCGAAGTCAACGTAATCATGGGGTCTGCGGAAATAGACCGAGGGCGGCATGGTCATCTCCAGAACACCGAAACCCCTTCCCCGGCAGTAATCCAGGAGCGCGTCCATGAGAGACTCCACGAAGGAAAGGGAAGCCTCATCGTTCAGAACCGGCCCCCCGTAGGAAGCGCCCGGATAACTCCTCAGCCAGGTCACCCCGTCCCGGACCTCGAGGGCGCCGGGTATAACCGCGCATAAGCCGCCGTCGGCATCCTCGGCGACAAGGTGCTCGTTTCTGAACCGCCCTTCGGGGTGGTAGTCCATGAATGCCGGCAGGTGAAAGATCGTGCCGTTGTTGGAGCGGAGAACGAAATCGGTCCAGCCCTTCCTGTCCCCGGGCACGGCCGGCCTTACCTTCACCGTCATCGAACCACCGCGATCC
>JAKPTG010000123.1 GCA_029571005.1 Candidatus Fermentibacterota bacterium | reverse complement strand
GGCAAACCTGGCCGCCGCCCTGCAGCCCACCCAGGGCCTGCGCACCATGAGCACCGTTCCCGATTCTTTCACCATCACGGGCCTCAAGGCGAACACCACCTCGAACCTCTCCCAGATCTATTCCAAGCTTCCCAAGGTCGGCGTCACCGCTCCGGACAATGTAGCCACCGAGGCCGGGGCCACCACCGGGACCTTCAAGTTCGCCCGGGACCTGGCCGCCACCTCGGTGACCATCTACTACAAGGTTGCGGGGAGCGCGGTTGCCGGAGTCGACTACACGGCTCTTCCCGGCAAGGTCACCATGGCCGCGGGAGTCAAGACGGCCCTGGTCAAGGTGAAACCCAAGAACGATACCAAGAAGGAAGTGAATGAAACGGTCAAGGTGACCCTGGTGGACAAGCCTGCCTACGATTTGGGAACCCCCACCCAGGCCACGGTCACCATCAAGGACAACGACTAGAACGTGTCCGTAAGTGGGCTTTTCATCCTCCTCGGGGCTTAACCCCTCCCATCCGGGGGTTAAGCCTCCTCCATCCGGCCTCCGCCTCGCGCCGGGAGGAGGGCGAATCGCCTTAACGGATCGGAATTCGCGCCGTCCGGTGCCTCGAGGGGATCGGGGGGCGCCCATGCACCCCAGCGAGTAGTCGAACAACTCCCTGCCGAAATCCATGGCAATGATCACCTTTTCGGGATCCAAGGAGAGGTTGTTCAGATACTGCAGTCGGAGAAGATCGCCGTCACACAATTCCGGCATGGTCCCGGCAAACCGGGAGAAGGGATTGTCCGTTCCATCCGGCTCAAAGCAGAAGGAAGGGGGGATTCAGGGGCCGGGGGGACTCATCTCCCGTTCGAACTCTCCGAGGGATTTTGCGGCCTTCCGAATGAGCTCGTCGAACCTTTCGGACCGGTAGGCATCCACCCCGCCGCACCCGCAGTCGGCCATCTTGTCGAAGACGTGTTCCTCGAGAAGGTAGGTGATCAACGCCTTGGAATCTTCATAGAACTGCCTGAGTTTTTCGTTCATAAACGCATTTCCATGGTTTTCAAGACTCGCAATCCGGGCACTTGCCCGGGATTCCGGCTTCCGCCGCAACGGACGGCCGATTCCGGCGCGGACGGGAAGACCCGGTCCTGCGGGGCCCTGCTCAGGATGCTTCCGGCGCGGGCTCGACGGCCTCGGTATGCTCCTCGGCCTTCCTTTTCCCGAAACGTCCGCTCAGCTTCTGCATCAACACGTAGAAGACCGGAATGAAGGGGATGGCGAGGATGGTGGAAGAAAGCATTCCGCCGAACACCACGGTGCCGATGGCCTGCTGGCTGGCGGCCCCTGCTCCCCGGGCCCCCAAGAGGGGCACGACCCCCAGGATGAAGGCAAAGGAAGTCATGACGATAGGGCGGAACCTGCGTCGAGTGGCCTCGACGGCGGCGTCCATGAGGGGCATCCCTTCGGCCCGAAGCTCCCGGGCGTACTCCACCACCAGGATGGCGTTCTTGCTTGCCAGGGCGATCATCAGCACCAGGCCCACCTGGGTGTACAGGTTGTTGTCGAAGCCTCGAAGAATGAGAGCGAGAAGGACGCCCACCAGGGCCATGGGAACCACCAGGATTACGGCGGCCGGGTCGGTCCAGCTTTCATACTGGGCGGCCAGGACGAGGAAGACCAGGGTCAGGGAGAGGGCGTAGATGAAATAGGCCATACTTCCCACCTGCTTTTCCTGGAAGGCCGTGGCCGTCCACTCGAAGTTCACTCCCCGGGGAAGCGTGTTCCTGGCCACCTGCTCCATGAGATCCAGGGCCTGTCCCGAGCTGAACCCCGGGGCCGCGCCTCCGAATACGGCGGCCGCGGGGTAGAGCTGGTACATGTTCACGATCTCGGAGCTTTCGATCATGCGTGCGTCCATCAAGGTGCCCAGGGGCACCATGTTGC
>JAKPTG010000122.1 GCA_029571005.1 Candidatus Fermentibacterota bacterium | reverse complement strand
CTGCTGGTATTACCACCAGCCGGAGCACGCATGAACGCCATCCTTGTCCCCCTGAATGCCAAGAGTGTCAGCGACCAGTTTGTAGACCGCTTCGAGAAGCTCATCCTTGGAGGCGCCCTCGGAAACACCATGGACAGAGTTTTCCACGGGCACGTGACCGACTTCATAGACATCGGCATCGGCACTCTCCGCTGGCCCGTGTTCAACGTTGCGGACATCGCCCTGGTGGTCGGCGGGGTGCTGATGCTTCTCAAAGCCGGTGGAAAGGGAGCCGAAGGTGATGAAAAAGCGTAAGGGCACCATTGTGGCGGCAATCGGAGGCAACTCCCTGACCAGCCCCAAGACCTGCACCGGGAACCGGGAGACCCATGCCCTGGCCAGGGAAGTGTGCATGGAGCTGGAGGCCATGGCCGAGCAGTGGGAAGCCTGGTGGTCACCCACGGGAACGGCCCCCAGGTGGGCTTCGAGCTGTTGCGGAACGCCTCGGCCTCGGACATCGTTCCGCCCGACGGCATGGACGTGAACGTGGCGGCGACCCAGGGGTACATCGGATACCTGCTGCAGCAGGTACTGGGAGACGTGCTGGAGGAGAGGGGGCGGGACATACCGGTGGCCTCGGTGGTGACCCAGGTGCTGGTGGACCCCGCCGATCCGGGCTTTTCAAATCCCACAAAACCTGTGGGGCCTTTCTATACCCGGGAGGAGGCCCGGAAGCTGATGGAGTCCGAGGGGTTCGTGATGCGGGAGGACGCGGGCCGGGGATGGCGCCGGGTGGTGGCCTCGCCGATACCCAAAAAGATCATTGAACTCTCCAGCATCCAGGCCCTGGTCCGGGCGGGGCAGATCGTGATCTGTACCGGCGGCGGCGGTGTTCCGGTGGTCCGGGAGGGACACAGGATCAGGGGGGTTGCTGCGGTCATCGACAAGGACCACGCCTCGGCCCTGCTGGCGACCCATCTGCAGGCGGACACCTTCGTGATATCCACCGGGGTGCGCGAGGTTTACGCCGACTTCGGAAAGCCTTCCCAGAGGGCCCTCCGTCGGCTGACGGCCGAAGAGGCTGAGGACCTGATGGAGCAGGGACATTTCGCCTCGGGCAGTATGCTTCCCAAGATAAAGGCCGCATTGGGGTTCCTGAAGAACTGCGGGACGGGCCGCGTGGTCATATCCTGCCCGGGAAGCCTGCTGGGCGCCCTGGCCGGGGAGACCGGCACCACATTGGTCCCGTGAAGGCACGGTCTCTCTTGACAGAACACCCGGGCGCGTAGGATAATAGCGCCCGCCGGGAGTACTTTTTCACAGCTTTGCGGTGGGCGATTAGCTCAGTTGGTTAGAGTGCTTGCTTGACATGCAAGAGGTCACTGGTTCGATTCCAGTATCGCCCACCATTTTTCTATGCAAAAAGGCCCGTGGGCCGGGAAGGAGGCTGAGATGGTAAAGTTGGTGTTTCCCGACGGCAACTCCGTGGAGTATCCCGCGGGGACTACCGGCGCCCAGGTTGCGGCCTCCGTCTCCCGGAGCCTCGCCAGGAAAGCCCTGGCTTTCTCGTCGGACGGGGCCCTTTACGACCTGTCGGCCCCGGTGCGTTCCGGGGAGTTCAGGCTGATCACCCCGGACGACGAGGCAGGGATGGAAATCCTGCGCCACAGTGCATCGCACCTGCTGGCCGCGGCGGTGACCAACCTCTACCCAGGAACCAGGTTCGGGGTCGGGCCTGCGGTCAGCGACGGCTTCTACTACGACATGGACATCCCCGGCTTCCCCGGGGCATCGGCCCTTCCCGACATCGCTGCGGAAATGAAGCGTCTCGTCGGGCTGAACCTGCCCTTCCTGCGCCGTGAGGAGTCGATGGACGAAGCGATTCACTTCTTCAGGTCCCGGCGGGAGCAGTTCAAGGTGGAGCTTCTGGAAGACATCCGGGAAAAGGGCGAGGACGTGAGCCTCTACACCCTTGGCGACTTCACCGATCTTTGCCGCGGCCCCCATGTACCGTCCACGAAATACCTCGGCCACACGGCCCTGCTTTCCGTGGCCGGCGCCTATTGGCGGGGCAACGAGAACAATCCGATGCTCACCAGGGTGTACGGAACGGCCTTCGATTCCGCATCGGCCCTGAAGGCCCACCTCGACATGCTGGAAGAGGCACGGAAGCGTGACCATCGCAAGCTCGGCCCGGAACTGGGCCTGTTTACCATGGGCGGCCTCGGGGGGCCGGGCCTGGCTTACTGGCTTCCCAAGGGCGGAATGCTCCGGGACCAGCTCGAGCGGTTCTGGAAGGACGCCCACATCCGGGCGGGGTACCGGCTGGTGGTCACCCCCCACATAGCTCCCGCCGCACTGTGGAAGACATCGGGCCACTACGACTACTACAGGGAGAACATGTACTTCACCGAGGTGGAGAAGGGCGAGTACGCCATCAAGCCCATGAACTGCCCCGGCCACATCATAATCTTCAAGAGCCGGAAGCACTCGTACCGCGACCTGCCCCTGAGGCTGGCGGAGCTGGGCACCGTTTACCGCTGCGAGCGCAGCGGGGTGCTCCACGGCCTGATGAGGGTGAGGGGCTTCACCGTGGATGACGGCCATATCTTCTGCACTCCCGGCCAGATGGTCGGCGAGGTGCAGGAGGTCATCCGGTTCGCCCTCTACTTCCTGAAGCTCTTCGGGTTCGGCTACGACATCGAGCTGTCCCTGAGCGATCCCGACAACATGGATCACTACGCCGGAGCCCCGGAGGAATGGGCCCGGGCGGAAAAGGCCATGGCCCAGGCCCTGGAGGAGATGGGGGAAAACTACCGGGTGGTGAAGGGCGAGGCGGCTTTCTACGGCCCCAAGGTGGACATCAAGATGCGCGATGCGCTCGGCCGCACATGGCAGGGGCCCACCGTCCAGTTCGACTTCAACATCCCCGAACGCTTCGATCTGACGTACGTGGGCGAGGACGGCAGGGAACAGAGGGTGTATATGGTTCACCGGGCCCTGTTCGGCTCCGAAGAGCGTTTCATCGGCAATCTGATAGAGCATTTCGCCGGCAATTTCCCGGGTTGGCTGGCTCCGGTGCAGGTGGTTATTTTACCCATCACCTCCTCCCAGCACGAATACGCCGGAAAGGTGGAAAGGGCTGTGGCGGAAGCGGGTTTGAGGTGTGAGGCCGATCTTCGCAGCGGAACCATCGGGTACAGGATCCGTGAGGCGGAGACCGGGAAGGTTCCCTTTATGTTCATCCTCGGCGAAAACGAGGAGCGGGAAGGGAAGGTGGCGCTAAGAAGGCATGGAAAGGGCGATCAGGGGGCCGTCTCCCTGGATGAGGCCCTTGACATCGTTTCGAGGGAGTGCGCCAGGCCACCCTTCATGGAGTGGAGGTAGCGGCTATCAGGGATACTACCCGCGTAAACGGTGAGATTCGTAGTCAGAGTGTAAGGCTGATAGATCAGAACGGTGATCATGTAGGTGTCGTTCCCCTGTCCAGGGCTCTGGATATGGCGGCGGAAGCGGAACTCGATCTGGTGGAGATCAGCGCCGCCACGGATCCGCCCGTGGCCCGGATAATGGATTACGGCAAATTCAAGTATCAGGAGAACCGCAAGGCCCGGGAGGTCCGCAAGAAGCAGACCACCGGCGGCCTGAAGGAAGTGAAGTTCCGGCCGAACATCGATACCCATGACTACCGGTTCAAGATGAAGCACGCGCGGGGGTTTCTCGAGGAGCGGTGCAAAGTCAAGGCCACGGTTGTCTTCCGGGGGAGGCAGCTGGTCTATCAGGATCAGGGCCGCAGGCTTTTGGACAAGCTTTCGGAAGACCTTGCGGACCTGGCGCAGATTGAGAAGGAACCCGTCATGGAGGGCAAGTTTCTGAGCATGATACTGGCCCCCGTGAAGGAGAAGAAGTCAAAGCCCCAGAATGCCGAGGAATGAAATGCCAAAGATGAAAACCCACAAGGGCGCCGCCAGGCGCTTCGGCAGGACCGGCACCGGCAAGATCACGGTGCGCCACAGTCACAACGGACACATCAAGACCAAAAAGAGCAGCAAGCGCAAGAGACATCTCCGGAAGAGCGGAATCGCCTCCGCCCCGGACGCCGGGAGGATCTGCAGGCTTCTGCCTTGAGAACGGATGAGGTAGTACCATGAGCAGGGTGAAATTCTCTGTAGCAAGGCACAAAAGGCACAAGAAGGTACTCGGAGAGGCCCGGGGCAAGTTCGGCGGCCGCCGCAAGCTTTACACCGTGGCGGACGACGCGAACAAGAAGGCCCTGGAGTACCAGTACCGCGACCGTAGGAACAAGAAGCGCGACTTCCGGGTACTCTGGATTACCCGGATCAACGCGGCGGTCAGGGAAAACGGGATGACTTACAGCTCGTTCATCGACGGGCTCACCAAGGCCGGAGTGGCGCTGAACCGCAAGATTCTGGCGGACATGGCCGTAAAGGACCCTCAGGCCTTCGGTAAGGTCGTCGAAGCGGCGAGAACCGCGCTGAGGTAACCGGTGGCTCTGTCCGGCGCCTCCCAGAGGCTGTCCGAAGCCGTGGACATGCTCCTTCTCCGTCTCAGGGAGACCGCGGAGGAGAGGGACAGGCTCGCGGCGGCGGTGGCGGAACTGGAGCGCCGGCTGGAGCATCGAAGCGGGGAAGGGGATCCTGAGGGTTACAGGATCCTTCGCCTGCACAGCGCCAGACTCCTGCAGGAGAGGCAGGAGGTCAGGCAGAGGCTGGAGGCGTTGCTTTTGAAACTGGAGAGAGCGGACCGGCAGTAGGGAGCGCAGGCGCAGATGGCGAACCGTCCGGACAGCACCAGGGTCAACATTTACGGGCGGGAGTACTCCATAAGGGGGGAGAGCGATTCGGCCTACGTGGCGGAGATCGCTCATTTCGTTGATATGCGCATGCGGGAAATGACCGATAACGTCACCATGGCATCCACCTCCAAGGTGGCCATTCTGGCGGCCCTGAACATAACCGACGAATTGTTCCGGCTGGAGAAGGCCAACGAGGAGGAGAGGATGAGGCAGGCCGGATTCCTTGACTCCCTGGCCGAGAAGATAGAGACAACCCTCGAGAGATGCGGCGAAGCCCCGGAGGAGACCGTCGTCCGGGAGTCCGTCGCCGAGAGGGCCGCAATCCCCTCCAGTGCCGGCGCGACCTCCGGAAACCGCTGAAAAAGCGGAAACCTGGTGCCCACAGCGGTGTGCGCAGGGTCGCCGGGATGCGCTTCCGACAGCGCCGCCGGGTTTCCGATTCCATAAATACTCCTGCGCCTGAACGGGGGCGTGGTATGAGCGGCATGATATACGCTGTCGCAGGACTGATGGCGGTGGTGATCTTCTTTCTGGGGTTCACCCTGCACAGGTCTCTGGTCTCCAGGGAGCGCAGGGGCGCTCTTTCCGAGGTGGATAGAATCCTTACCGAGGGCCGGCGGGAGGCGGAGACCATCAAAAAGGAAGCCCTTCTGGAGGGAAGGGAAGTCATCGCCGGCGAGAAGGCGGCCATGCTGGAGAAGCTGAGGCACTCCCAGTCCGAGATGGACCGGCGTGAAAGCCATCTGAACCGGCAGGCCGAGCAGCTCCAGAGGAACCGGGAAAGCCTGGACGCCAAGGCCGAGTCGCTCAGCGGGCTGGAAACCGTCCTGGCCGAAAGGGAGCAGGCTCTGAACGCCAAACACGTCAGAGCCAACAAACTCATCGAGGAACACAACCAGAAGCTGGAGGACATCTCCCACCTTACCCGGGAAGAGGCCCGATACCTGCTCCTGTCCAACCTTCGGGAGGAGGCCAGGCACGAAGCCGCCAAGATAACCCGGGGGATCATCGAGGAGGCGGAGAAGGCCGCGGAGGAGAAGGCCGCCATGATCCTCTCCACCTCCATTCAGCGGTGCGCCGCCGGCCATGTGGTGGAAAACTGCGTCAGCGTGGTGAGCCTGACCAGCGACGAACTGAAGGGCCGGATCATCGGCCGTGAGGGCCGGAACATCCGGGCCTTCGAGAGCGCCACCGGAGTGGACGTGGTGATAGACGACACCCCGGAGGCGGTGGTGCTGTCGTGCTTCGACCCGGTGCGCCGGGAGGTTGCCAGGCAGGCCCTGGAGAAACTGATGAGCGACGGCCGGATCCATCCCGGCCGTATCGAGAGCATAGTCCAGAAGGCCACGGCGGACATGGAGAAGAGGGTCCGCAAGCTGGGCAACGAACTGGCTCTGGAGGCCAATGTCCCGGGGCTGCACTCCCAGCTGATCCGGCACCTGGGAAGGCTCAGGTATCGCACCAGCTACGGGCAGAACATGTACCAGCACTCTCTGGAGGTGGCCCACATCTGCGGGCTTCTTGCCGGCGAACTCAAACTCGACCCGGCCCTGGCCCGGAGGGCCGGCCTCCTCCACGACATCGGCAAGGCCACGGACCAGGACCTGGAAGGCTCCCACGCCGTGGCGGGCATGGAGCTGGCCCGGCGGTACGATGAGCAGGCACTGATCTGCAATGCCATAGGAGCCCATCACGAGGAGGTGGAGCCCACCAGCTTGTACGCCGTGCTGGTACAGGCCGCGGACGCGGTGAGCAGCGCCCGCCCCGGGGCCCGGAGGGAGACCCTGGAACTGTACGTCCGCCGGCTTCATAAACTGGAGGCGATAGCCGACTCCTTCGAGGGGGTGAGCAAGTCCTACGCCATCCAGGCGGGGCGGGAACTCAGAATAGCGGTGAAGCCCGAGCAGATAGACGACACCGGGGCCTCGGACCTGGCCCGGGAGATCGCCAGGAAGATCGAGAGCGACATGGAGTACCCGGGTCAGATCAAGGTTACGGTGATCAGGGAGGTCAGGGCTTCCGAGACCGCCAAGTGACCCGGAAAGGGGTGACATGGATCCGTTTCTGAGCAGCCGGCTGGCGGAAGCCGCGGCGTGGGTCGAGGAAGGGCTTTCCTCTCTGGGGATGTACTCCGACGGAACCCGGTTGCCGGCCCACTGCCGGTACGCCCTCTCCGCCGGGGGCAAGAGGCTGAGGCCGTTCCTGGTCAGGGAGGCCTGCCTCGCCCTTTCAGGCGATCCCGACAGGGCCCTCCCCGCCGGGTGCTCCGTGGAGATGGTGCACACCTACTCCCTGGTCCACGACGATCTTCCCTCCATGGACGACGATGATTTCCGCCGGGGGCTCCCGACCCTCCACCGGCGTGTCGGAGAAGGAACCGCGATACTGGCCGGCGACAGGCTCCTCACCGAGGCTTTCCGAACCCTGGCCGGCACTCCCGGCCCTCCCGGGCGGACGGGGGAGATGATCCTGAGGCTGGCGGACGCCTCCGGCGCTGGTCGTCTGGTGGGCGGCCAGTATATGGACATGTTTCCTCCGGAGGCGGCGGACAAGGCATGGATTACCCGGATGGTGTCCGGGAAGACGGCGGCCCTTCTCCGGGTGTCCCTGGAGCTTGGCGCCCTTGCGGCGGGGGCTTCCATGGAGGTCGTGGACAGGCTTTCCAAACTGGGGGAGGAGTTCGGCTTTCTCTTTCAGCTCACCGACGACATACTGGACGTCACCGGCTCCAAGGAGGAGATGGGCAAGGCGGTGGGCAAGGACGTCTCCCGGGGCAAATGGAACCCGGTCACGGCCCTTGGGCTTTCAGAGGCGGAGGCGGAGGCTCGTTCCCGGGCCGACAGGCTGTCTTCGGGTTTTATGGAACTGGGCGGAGGCTGGCGGGCGGTGTCATCCCTGTGCCTTTACCTTCCCAGGCGGAGAAGCTGATGGATTCCGTTCTCGACAGGATATCGGATCCCGGGGATGTGAAGAATCTGACCCTCGAAGAAAAAACGGTACTGGCGGAGGAGGTGCGGCGCAGGATAGTGGATGTGGTGTGCTGCACCGGAGGCCACCTGGCTTCCAGCCTTGGGGTGGTGGAACTCACCGTGGCCATCCTTTCGGTGTACGACCCCCGGGTTGACCGCATCGTGTGGGATGTGGGGCATCAGACCTATCCCTGGAAGCTCCTGACCGGCCGAAGGGCCCGGTTCCACACGGTGAGGCAGACCGGCGGGCTCAGCGGCTTCCCCCGCCGGGACGAGAGCCCGTGCGACTGTTTCGGTACCGGCCACAGCTCCACCTCTATCAGCGCCGCGCTGGGCTTCGCCCTGGCCCGGGACCTTCGGAAGGAGACCCACCGGGTCGTCGCGGTGATCGGGGACGGCTCCATGACCTCCGGCCTCGCCTTCGAGGGGCTGAACAACCTGGGCCAGAGCCACACCGACATGACGGTCATCCTGAACGACAACAAGATGTCCATTTCACCCAATGTCGGCGCAATAAGCAGGCACTTCACGAAGCTCATAACCGACCCGACGTACAACCGGCTTCGGGAAGAGGTCTGGAACACCCTGGGAAAGCTCCCCAGCCTGGGCGACACCGTGCGCCGGGCCGCGGGGTACGCCGGTACCGCGGTGAAGAAGGCCATCATGAACCCGATGAATATCTTCGACGAGTTCGGCGTCCGCTACATCGGCCCGGTGGACGGCCACGACATCCCCCTCCTGACCGCGGTGCTCGCCCGGGTCAGCGAGCTTAAGGGGTCGGTGCTGGTGCACGTGATAACCAGGAAGGGCAAGGGTTACGAACCGGCGGAGTGCGAACCGGTGGATTTCCACGGGGTGAGCGGTGTTTCCGGCGAACGGCGGGGCGAGGGCTTCACGTCGGCGTTCGGCCGCGTGCTGGGCGACATGGCCCGCAGTGACGGGAGCATAGTGGCCATAACCGCCGCCATGCCCGACGGCACCGGGCTTGCCGGGTTCGCCGAGGCTTACCCGGACAGGTTCTACGACGTGGGCATAGCGGAACAGCACGCCGTCACCTTCGCCTGCGGCCTGGCCTTCGGAGGGCTCAAGCCCGTGGTGGCCATATACAGCTCGTTCTTCCAGAGGGCCTTCGATCAACTGGTGCACGATGCCGCCCTGCAGAAGAGTCCGGTGCTTTTCGCCCTGGACCGGGCCGGAATAGTCGGGGCCGACGGCCCCACCCACCACGGGGTGCAAGACATAGCCATGTTCCGGCAGGTGCCGGGCGCGGCCCTGGCGGCCCCCCGGGACTGCGGGGTTCTGGAGGCCCTTCTCAGGACCGTTCTGCCGAGCCTGGACAGGCCTACCGGTATCCGATACCCCAAGGGGCTGGAACCGGAGAGGGCGGCGCTTCCGCCGGAGAACCCGGTCATGGGCCGGGGGCAGTTGATAAGGCCCGGAACGGACGCGGTTATCCTGGCCGCCGGGGTCATGGTCTCTCCGGCGGTCGGTGCCGCCGACATCCTGGCCCGGCGGGGGGTCCGGGCGGCGGTGTACGATCCGATATGGCTCAAGCCGCTTCCGGAGGATGAAATCACGGATATCTGCCGGGGGGTGCGGGCGGTGGTGACCGTGGAGGAGGGGTGTCTCGCCGGAGGGTTCGGCGAAGGGGTTCAGGCCCTGCTTTCCCGGACACCGGTCACACGGCTCGGCATTCCCGACGATTTTCAGCCCCACGGAAGCCACGGGGACCTTCTCTCCCGGCTGGGGCTCGACCCCGAGGGCATCGCCGAGGCCGTACTGAAGGCGGTGGAGAGTCAATGAAGAAGGTCCGCAGGGTTCTGGTTTACGCCCCGTTTCTCCCGGAAAAGCGCGACGCCGCCGTCGGGGTTCTGGAGGGGGCGGGAATCCGGACGGTGGACAGTGATCCGGACGTGGTGGCGGCCGTGGGGGGTGACGGAACCTTCCTGAAATGCTTCAATCAGTTCCGGGCTCCCGTGCTGGCGGTGAACGCCGGGCATATGGGCTTTCTCTCCTCGTGCGACGAGAACGAACTGCCCGGGGCGGCGGCCATGCTGGCCTCCGGAACCTACGATTTTCAGGAGCTGCCGAGGCTCCAGGTCCGGCTGCCCGGGGGAGCGGTCCATACGGCGCTGAACGATGTCTGCATCCACAGGTGCTCCGAGTACGGCCTTCTCCACCTGGAAATCCGGGTCAACGGGCAGACCGCCGCCATGATGACCGGCGACGGAGTGCTGGTGAGCACTGCCGCGGGCTCCACCGCCTACAGCCTGTCCTGCGGCGGTCCCATACTCCACCCCAACATTCCGGCCATGGTGATAACCCCGGTGTGTCCGCACCTGCTCTCCCTCCGGCCCATAGTGATTCCTGCGGACGCCTCGGTGTCCATCACCCTTCTTGGGCCCGGCGACAAGGCCCAGGTCAGCCCGGACGGCCGGCAGATCGGCTGCGTTCTGACTGACGGGCATGGAGCGGTCATATCCATGGCTCACGTAAACAGCCTTCTCGTCAGGTTCCCCGGGGAAGAGGGATACTATTCCAGGCTCGGCAGGAAACTGGGCTGGAGTTACCGGGGATGACATGCTGAACCGCTTGGCCCTTTCCAACCTGGCAACCATAAGCGACACGGTTCTGGAGCCGGGGCCCGGGCTTAACGTGCTCACCGGAGAGACCGGTGCGGGCAAGTCCATCCTCATAGACGGCCTTCTGCTGGCCATGGGAGCCAGGGCGGACAGGAACCTGGTGCGCCCCGGCGCCAGACTGGCCTCGGTCGAGGCCTTCTTCAGCGATGCCCGCGGGGATGTGTGTATCCGTCGCGAGGTGTTCGCCGAGGGCAGGAGCCGGGTTTTTCTGGACGATGCCCTGAGCACCCTCGAAGAGGTGCATTCCGCACTGGAGGGGCGTATCGGGCTCCATACCCAGCGCTCCACCCCGGCGCTGCTCCGTCAGCCCAGGCAGGTGGAGATACTGGACGGTTTTTCCGGCTGCACCTCCCTGGCCGGGGATTACCGGGAGCTGTACGGCGGCTACAGAAACCTCCTGGCCGGGATCGAAAGGCTGGCGGGAGACGCAGCGGGAAACGCCGGCCGCCGTGAGCTGCTTCTGCACGAACTCGGCATGTTCCGTCGGCTCGGCCCCTCCAGGGAAGACTACGAGAGCCTCAGGGACGAGCGGGCCAGGCTGGAGAAGGCCCGGGAGCTCGCCGCCCTCTACGCGGGGCTCGGGGAGGCGCTGGAGGGGGACGGCGGCTTCATCGGCAGGCTGGCAGGCCTGGCCGGGAACGTGAGGTCATTGGATCCGGGCCAGGATGAGCTGCTGGAACTCCTGGATCAGGCCGGTATATGCGGTTCGGAGGCGGCCCGGATAGGCCGGAGGCTGCTGGGGGAGTTCGAGGACGCCCCGGACAGGATCGGTGAGATAGACGAGAGGCTGGACGCCTACTTCAGGCTCATGACCCGGAGCGGCGGCAGCGTGGAGAGCATGCTGGGAGCCGGGGAGAGGCTGGAAGCCGAACTCGCTGCAATAGACTCGGCGGCGGAGGAGCTGCTCTCCCTGGAGGCCCGGAAACCCGGGATGGAAAGGGAACTGACAGCCGCCGCACGGTCGCTGGACGAGGCCCGGAGGGAAGGGGCCGGAAAACTGGCGGCCCGGTGCGGCGAAGAGCTTTCCAGGCTGAGGATGCCCGCTGCGGCGTTCAGCGTGGGTTTCACCCGGGCCGCCAGGGGCATCCCCGCCGGGGGGGAGGTACTGGGCGTCAACGGGATGACGGAGCCCGAGTTCCTCTTTACCGCCAACCCCGGGATGCCCCCGGGGCCCCTTTCCAGCGTAGCCAGCGGGGGCGAGTTGTCCCGGGTGGCCCTGGCATTGGAACTGGCCCTGGCCGGAGCGTCGGAGGTGTCCACCCTGGTGTTCGACGAGATAGACGCCGGGACCGGCGGTGAGACCGCCCACAGCCTCGGCGAGGCCCTGGCGAGGGCGGGGGCGGAGCGCCAGGTGATCGTGATAACCCACCTGGCCCAGGTGGCGGGCCGGGCCGACAGGAATATCCTGGTGGAGAAGAAACTGGTTGACGGCGTTCCCGAGTCGGTCACCCGGACCCTGGAGGGTTTCGATCAGCGGGCGGCGGAACTGGCAAGGCTGCTGGGCGGAGGCGAGGCCGCCCTGAAACATGCCAGGAGCATACTGAGGGAAGGCCGCGGTGTCTGAGGGAAGATTTGTCACCTGGGCCAACCTGATCAGCCTCCTGAGGATACCCCTCACCGTCGCCGCTGCGTTCTTCGTCGCACGGGGCTTGCGGCTTCACGCGGGGGTGTTCGTCGTCCTGGCGGCGGCGAGCGACTGGCTGGACGGGTACCTGGCCCGGTCCACCGGCACCGTGAGCGGCTGGGGGAAAATACTGGACCCTCTGGCGGACAAGGTTTCCTTCGGGTTGTTCGCCCTGGCCCTTGTGCTCTGCGGCCTGCTGCGGCCGTGGATACTGCTGGCCATGGTCGCCCGGGACCTGATAATCGGCCTGGGAGGGCTCCTGGTGGCCGTCAGGGGCGAACCTCCCTCCGCCGGGATGCCTGGAAAGGTCTCCACCGGGGCCACCGCCCTTTTTCTGGCCAGACAGGCGCTGTTCCCGGAGGCGCAGGTGATTCCCGGCATCCTCCCCGGGGCTGACCTGCTGGGGGTCATCGCCCTGGCGTCCCTCCTGTACAGCTTCGGCTGGTACCTGGCCGCTTTCCGGAGGCTCATTGAAGGAGGTGGACGAAGGTGCGCCTGAAGAGGCTGGAGATCGTCGGTTTCAAATCCTTCGCCGATCCTTTCATCATGGACTTCGAGCCCGGAATCAGTTCCGTGGTGGGGCCCAACGGGTGCGGGAAGAGTAACGTGGCCGACGCCCTGAGGTGGGTGCTGGGGACCCAGAGCGCCAGGCAGATCCGGGCGGAAGTCATGGAGGACGTGATCTTCAAGGGCAGTTCCGGCAGGAAACCCCTGGGTATGGCGGAGGTCACGGTCACGTTCGACAACACAAAGAGGTCCCTCCCACTGGACTTCGACGAGGTCTCGGTCACCAGGCGGCTCTTCCGTTCCGGCGCCAGCGAATACCTGATCAACGGGAACCGGTGCCGGCTGATGGACATCACGGACCTGATAGTGGATCGGGGGCTGGGAAGCACCGGCTACTGGATACTGGAGACGGAGATGGTGAAGACCATCCTCTCTCCGAGGGCCGAAGACCGCCGGGAACTTTTCGACGAGGCGGCGGGGATAGGGCGTTACAAGATCCAGAGGCACAGGGCGGGGTTGAAGCTGGAGGCCGCCGGAAACGACTTGGAGCGCCTTTCCGACATCATTTCGGAGGTCGAGCGGAGTCACGGTGTACTGAAGAAACAGGCGGCGGCCTACCGCAGGCACGAGAAGGCCCGGGATGCCGTGGAGCTGATCCGGTCCGCCAGGGCTTCCATGGAATTGCTTGTCCTTCAGGAAAGGGTCACCGCAGCGACAAAGGAGATGGAACAGGCGGGAGCCGAGGAGGCCGCCCAGGCGGCGGCGCTCTCGTCAATGGAAGCGGCGCTGGCGGAAGCCAGAATCCGCCTGGGAGAGGCCCAGGTCAGGCTGGACGAAGCCCATGCCGAGTGTGCCGGGGTGGAGTCTTCCATCGCCTCCCTGGAGCTGGAGCGTGCGGTCGCCGCGGAAAGAATCGCCGGAATGAGGCGGACCGCCGGGGAGAACAGGGCCCGGTGCGCCCAGGAAAGGGAAAGGGCCCTGAAGTACCGGAACGAGGCTTCGGAGGCGGAAGCGGAGGTGCGCCGGTGGGAGACGGCGGCCGCCTCGGCGGCGAAGGCCGGGGAGGAAACGGCTGCCGCTGCGGAGAAGTGGTCCCGGCTGCTCGAGAAGGCCCGGGGCGAGCTGGAGGCGGCCAGGAGCAGGGAGGCGGAGTGCGCTGACGAACTGGCGGAACTCCGGGACCGGTACATGGAGCGGGTGAGGGCGGGGGAATCCCGCAGGCAGAGGATCGGAGAACTCGCCGGCAGCCTGAAGGACAGCCGTCGGGAGATCGAGCGGCTGGAGAACGCCCTCCGGGAGATCGAACGGGAGAGCGCGGCCGTACGGGAAGCAAGGGTCGCCGCGGAAAAAGCGGTGGAGGAAAGCGCCGCCTCCCTCGCGGATGCCAGGGGAAAGGCGTCGGACGCCTCCATGGCCGCCGGCGGGGCTGAAGCTCTGCGGAAGGCGTGCGTCCGGGAGACCGAGGGCCTGAAGGAGGCGTTGGCCAGATCCGGCAGCGGCGATACCCTGGGAGCCGCCCTGAAACCGGCCTCCGGAATGGGCAATGCGGTGGGGGCGTGCCTGGACGGGGTGCAATCCGCTCTTCCCGTGGACAGGGTTGAACCCGGGCTGCCGGCCGGCGGCGCAAGGTACGCCGTGGGGGGGCGAAAGGCCCCGGAACCGATCCCGGAGGGCGCGGAGAGGATGGACAGGTTCATCGGAGCCGGCTGCCCCGCGGCGGAGTCGGTGCTCAGGCACTACGTGCTGGCTCCGGACCTGGAAACGGCTCTGGAGTGGTTCCACCGGGAGATACCCGTTGCGGTGGTGACCCGGGAGGGCCACCTCCTGAGGCCCGATGGGACGGTGAGGTTAGGCGTTCCCACCGGCGCCGCCGGAGTTCTGGAGCTGGCGGCCGCCGTCGAGGATGCTGAACGAAGGCTGGAAAGTCTTACCGGCGAGGCCGACGCCCTGGCGGCGGCGGCCTTGTCCGCCCGGGAGACCCTTGGATCGAGGGAGCTGGAGGCGGAGGAGGCCGGGAGTGCTCTGGCGCAGCTTCAGAAGCGGGAGGCGGTTCTGGATTCCCGCCGGGAGGATGTCGGGGGGAAGCTGTCGGACCTGACCTCCTTCGCAGAGGAGACGGACCGGGAACTGAAGGCGGTTTCCGAGGAGGCCGGCCCCGATCCCGACCGGGACCCCGGAACCGGAGAGGCAGAGGAACGGCTGACCGCAAGCAAGCGGGCGGTTCTGGATGCCGCCGCCGTCCTGGACGATGCGCGGGAGAAGGCGAATTCGGCGTTCCTGGCCCGGGAGAAGGCGGGCATGGAACTCAGGGAGGCCGGCAGCATGGCTTCCCGGGCGGTTTCCAGAATCGAGGAACTGCTGGCCGATGCGGATGCGGCCGAAAGGTCGGCGGAGGAGCTGGACGCTGACTCCGAAAGGATGCTGCAGAGCGCCGCCGGGATGGAGAAGGAACTCGAGGCTCTTTCCGGCCGGACGGCGGACCTGGAGCGGGCGAGGGGGGCGGCCGGGGAGAACCGGAACCGGGCCGCTGCGGTACGGGGGGAACTCATGCAGCGTACCGCTCTCCTGGAGGAACAGGTTTCTTCAGCAAGAATCCGCCACGCCGGCGCCCGGGAAAGGTTCGCCGGGGCCAGAGCGGAAACCGAGGCCATGGCCCTGCAGGCCGAGGCGCTTCGAGGGAGAATCCCCGACTCGCCGGAGACCAACCCCTTCCTGGACATGCCTCCCGAGGCCCTTTCGGAGGAGGAGAGGAAACAGCTCCGGATCATCGAGGGCATCGGCCCCGTCAACCCGCTGGCGGTGGACGAGTTCCGGGAAGCCGAGGAGAGACTGGGGTTCCTGGAGGAACAGAAACGTGACCTTGAGGAAGCCCGGGAGTCTCTTGAAACGGCGATTTCGGAGATCAACCAGGAGGCTCAGGCAAGGTTCAGGGAGACTTTCGAGCGGGTGCGGGAGCACTTCCGGGAAGTGTTCGTCGAGCTGTTCGGAGGCGGTGAAGCGGACATCACCGCGCTGGAGGGCGAAGATCCCCTGGAGGGTGGAATCCAGATCATGGCGAGGCCCAGGGGGAAGAAGCTGGAAAGCGTCACCTCGCTGTCCGGTGGTGAGAGGGCCCTGGCGGCCGTCGCCCTTCTTTTCAGCCTGTACCTCGTGAAGGCCAGCCCCTTCTGCATACTCGACGAGCTGGATGCCCCCCTGGACGACGCCAACATAGACAGTTTCATGGCCATACTCAGGAGGTTCAGCAGCCGGACCCAGTTCCTCGTGATAACCCACAACAAGAGAACCATGGAGGCTTCCGACAGGCTTTACGGAATCACCATGGCGGAACCCGGCGTCTCAAGTCTCACCACTGTGAGTTTGTCGGACTACGATGAAGGGGGCGGAAATGAATCTCGGGGATAGGCTGAGAAAGACCCGGGATGCCCTGGCCTTCAGACTGGGGGCGTTGTTCGGATCCGGTTCTCCCGGTTTCGAGGAGCTGGAGAAGCTGGAGGAAGCCCTTCTGGAGGCCGATCTGGGATGGAAGCTCACGGAAAAGGTGATAAGGGACCTTCCCGGCCTCTGCTCCTCCCGGGGAGTGGGGATGAGGGAGGGGTTGGCTCTGCTTCTGGAGTCAATGCTTCCGCCGGTCCCGGAAGAATGCCGCGGGCGGGAACTCAGGGTGATAATGACGGTGGGGGTCAACGGTTCGGGGAAGACCACCACTGTAGCCAGGCTGGCCGCCATGTACCGGAACCTGGGGCACATGACCATGATGGCGTGCGCCGACACCTTCCGGGCCGCCGCCGGGGAGCAGCTGGCCCTCTGGGGGCGGAAACTGGACATTCCGGTGGTGGTCAGGTCCGAGGGCACCGATCCGGGGGCGGTGGCCTACGATGCCGTGGCCAGCGCCCGGGCCAGGGGCTTTCAAAGGCTGATCCTGGACACCGCCGGCAGGCTTCCCAACCGGAAGGACCTTCTTGACGAACTGTCCAAGATTCACCGGGTGACGGGCAAAGCCTTGGAGGGAGCCCCCCATGAGGTTCTTCTGGTTTTGGACGGCTCCGTCGGACAGAACGCGCTGCCCCAGGCGGAGGGTTTTTCCCGGGCGGTTCCCGTGACGGGGCTTGTGGTGACCAAGCTCGACGGCACCGCCAAGGGAGGCGCGGTATTCGCCATGGCCCATGAAACCGGTTTTCCCATCCGATACATCGGTACCGGGGAAGGTTGTGACGACTTCTCCGTCTTCGATCCGGTGCAGTTCACCAGAGCCCTGGTGGGCCTCCCCGACCAGGGCGGCACCGTTATCCGCTGATTCTACCGGCAATCTGTTCCGATGCTCCATGCTCAGATCCTCTCACACAAAACCGTCTCCATAATCCCGGACGGTTCGGGTGACTGAAAATGGAAAGAATTGACATGTACTGACACATGTAGTATTATCCTCCCTGAAGGGGAGGAAGTGAGTCATGCCAGGAAAGAATACTCATATCACTGCAGGCGTTGTATCGGCCGTTCCGGCGATAGTGCTTTGCAAGAAGGCGGCCGGCCGGGCACTTAGCCCCATAACTGCTGCAGGAATACTGGCGGCTTCGGTTGCCGGTTCCACTCTGCCCGACAGGCTGGAACCTGCCGACTGTCCAAACCACCGCGGTTTCTTGCATTCCGTTGTGGCGGGAACCGTGGCTTTTCTGCTGGTCCCGGAGTGCCTGAATGCTATCCGAAGCATCGCCGAAAGCGAGACTGAAGCCCTTTTCTACAACTCGCGGGAGGAGGAATGCAAGAGAGAGATTCTGTTGAGTTTTCTCTGTTTTATAACGGCCTCTCTCTTCGGTTTTCTATCACACCAGATTTTGGATGTATTCACTCCGGCCGGCCTGCCTGTACTGGGCAAGTGATTGGAGGATCAGTTGGCTGAAGAAAGCCTTGCGCAACGGTTGAGGAGCTTCCGGGAGAGGCAGGGCCTCTCCCAGGAAACCCTTGCCAAATGGCTTGGTGTTTCCAGGTCCGCCCTGGCTTCGTACGAGTCGGGTATGAGGAATCCCGGAATCTCGGTGCTCGAGAACATGGCATACCGGTTGGGGTGCGGTGTGGAATCCCTTTTGACGAGTCCCGAAGGTATTGACCCAACAGTTGTGCTGCTCAGGGCCGATCCGGGTCTTCAGGAGAATGAAGAAGCTCAGGAGTGTGTTCGGAAGTGCGTCAGGATAGGTCAGGAAGTCTCCTGGTTGGAGGAGAGGCTTGCGGTCCCCCGTGCATCCGAATCAATGCCAAGCTACAGGGTGCAGCCCCCTTCCTCCAAGATGGAATCAATCAGGCAGGGGGAGAGGATTGCCGCTCAGGAACGGCAGAGGCTCGGGCTTGGCTACACTCCGATAGAGAATGTCGTCAATGTTCTGTCCGATAGTGGTGTATGTGCGAGCCTCGTACCTCTCTCTGCGGAGATTTCGGGTGTATCCATCATGCAGGACAACGGGTTTTATGTTTTTGTGAATTCCAACCACTCTCCGGCCAGACAGAGGTTTTCCCTGGCGCACGAATACGCCCATGTTCTTCTTGATCTCAAGCACGATTCCAGAGTGGTCATCAGCCAGAGTTCCGATGCTGATGCGTTGCGTGAGGTCAGAGCCAATGCATTTGCTGCGGCGTTTCTCGCGCCCGAAGAAGGCTGCGTGCGTTTCATTCATGCCTGTGGTAAGGGGAAGCCGTCCCGGGTGGAGTACGCCTCCTTTGACGAACATTCCGAGGTTTTCGCCAACGAACGAAACGTTGCCGTGGAGCAGAGCATTCAGCTCTACGATATCCTTCTGCTCGCAGATCATTTCGGTGTAAGCCCCGAAACTGCCGTTTACAGGTTGGCCAATATCCGTCTTCTTTCGGAAAAGGGTAGGGACGATGTTCTCAGCAGTCTCAGAAACGGCGGTGTGAAGCGTTTCAGAGGGGTGTTCCGGTCGCCTTCCTTCTGCAGGGAAGACCAGGGATCAAGTTTCAGGGACAGGCTTATGGGTCTGGCACTGGAAGCCTATCGAAGGGGATTGGTGACCACCGGAAGAGTCGTCGAGATCGCTTCCCTGGCCGATATTGGCAGGGAAGAGGTGGAGGAGGCGGTCTCGTCTCTGGAGCCCATTGGTTAGCCATCCTTCACCGCCCACAGGGCAGCGGCGGGAAACACCCCTGCTGGCAGCGGACAGTTGCATTCTCATCAATTTCCTGCGCCTGAAGAGTTTTCCCGTACTCACCGAAGCGTGTGCTTTTCGGTTGGTGATCACCCGG
>JAKPTG010000121.1 GCA_029571005.1 Candidatus Fermentibacterota bacterium | reverse complement strand
CCGGGTGATCACCAACCGAAAAGCACACGCTTCGGTGAGTACGGGAAAACTCTTCAGGCGCAGGAAATTGATGAGAATGCAACTGTCCGCTGCCAGCAGGGGTGTTTCCCGCCGCTGCCCTGTGGGCGGTGAAGGATGGCTGACCCGGATTGCTCACCAGTGAGTTGCACAAGGCCGTTCTAAAGTGGCATAATTGATTGTACAAGCACAAGTTACACCACAAAAAGCGACCGGCAATGAAAGCACTCCGTTACCCGATAATGCTCAGTCGGAACTCGGATTTCAAGGGCTCGGTTCCCGCAGGGTCGTCGGCGGGTTCGATGCGGTTCTGCGCCTCACCGGTCTTTCTACGGATATGGAAAGAGGGGCGGGATTTCCCCCGCCCCTCGTCTTTACCCGCGGATGGCTCAGAAGGCGCTCTTGATTCCGGCCCAGGTGTCCTGGGGCATGGAGAGGACCTCGAAGTTCAGCTCGCAGATTCTATAGGTGTCGTCACTTTTCTGGTAGGCGAAGAACAGGGAGTTCCTTGAGCTGTCCCAGCAGAGGCCGCACCGGCGGTCTGCGTTCAGGGATGGGGGCGTGACGCCGGTGGCGATCTGGGTCATGGAGCCGCCGTCGAACTCCCAGAGAACGAATGTGTCGGTGTCGTAGGTGGTTACCAGGATGCGGGTCTTCGAGGGGTCGTCGGACGGAACGATCGTTACGCCGGAGATACCGGAGGGGGCCATGTTCGAGAAGTTTGTGCTGGGGCCGTTGATTTTGAGCCTCATCAAGCCGGTACCGTTGCCCTGCCAGTAATAACCGTCCCCTTCGCAGGTCAAGCCGGTGCCGTTGGTGCCGGCGGGGTTGGGTGCGGTCAGCCAGTCCTCCCCCCCTAAATAGTACCAGAGGTTGGTGTTGGTTTCACTGTTTAAGACTATGGTAGAATCAATGTTATCTACTGCTATGCCGAAACCCAAGCCGGAACCGTCGGGTCTGCACTCGCTAAAGTTGCCGGGCGCGCCGGTGGCGGGGTTGAGGGTTTTTGCCGAGTCTTGAGTACTGAAAAGGACAAGGGGGTCCGGCGAAAATGGAAATATAGGCACGTACGCCATCCCGCAAATCTTGTCCGCCCAGGTGATGTGATAGTCGTTCAACACCTCGAACTGGATTTCGGCGTCAACCGGAGACCAGCCCGGCCCCTCCCCCGTGATGGGAAGGTCGTCGCCGAAGCCGGCGATACAGAGTGCAATCATCAGAAACTGCATTTTCCCCTCCTTGCGGGTGAACCCGCGCCGCAAAACCCTTTCGGTATTCATCCGGAAACCCCTCCCGGACTCGTAATTTATTACCTATATACACTTGAAGCATTCCCGTCAAGGGTTTTCCGGTAAAGTGAAACGGGACGGTCTTCCGGGGTCCCTCGCCAGCTCCCGCTTCACGAGCCCGTACCTGACTGCGCCGATGATCCCGACCAGAATGCCCCCCGCGCAGATCGCTACGCCCGTCAGGGTCCAGGCCGGGCTGCCGAAAAACTTCATCATGGTGGCGCCTCCGGCGACCATGGCCAGCGCCGTCCTGGCGTAGGCAAGAAGCGTACGCTCGTTGGCCAGGGCGGTCCTGCGCCACGCCAGCTCGTCGCGGATCCTGCAGCTCGCGTCGGAGTCGTTCATGACTATTGAGGAGCCTCGGTCGTCGATGTGACGGACAGCGTCAGGTTCCCCGCCCTGATGTTTCTGTCGAAGTACGGCCGGACGACCAGTATGGCCTCGCCTGCATTGAGCACCGTGGCCGTGAACGAGAGCCTCGCGTCGCCCCAGCACGGACCGCCGCTGTCGTCGTCGCAGAGCACCGCCCCGCCCTCGGTTCGCAGTTCGACATACGAGTCGAAGTCCGGGCAGCTCGTCGAAATCACGTAGTTCGACCCCTCCTCTATGTCGATGAAGAAATAGAAGCTCCGCATGCGATCCGTGAATGCCAGATCGACCGTCGTATCGGGTTCGAGCCTCGGGATCTCCGGCTGGAGCACGGTCCAGAGGAAGCGCACTTCGCCGTAATCCCATCCCCCATAGTGCGAGATCAGGGCGATGTAGGCGCCCTGCCGGAGAAGCACCGTCAACGAGGGATCGCGGCCGAGCGGGCTGTCTTCGTTCCATGCCGTGAAGCTCAGGACGTCCTCGTCGCTTCGTCGCAGCAGCGTCATCACCAGGTCAATCGGAGCGGAGGCATCGATCCGGACGAGAGAATGCCGCCCTTCTACGTGGAACTGGAAGGCGGCGCATGGGTCGTATGGGTGGGGGTAGGAGCATGAGTCAGGCAGATCGGCGATCACCCTGGGCCAGACATCCTCTATAGTATTCTTCCCCTTGATGATCGAAGCCCGGTATATCGAATCCTGAACCGGCGCCATGGTGATGCGGACGGAACTCTCGTCCAGAGTCGAATCCCTCGGGGCGCAGGAAATCATGTCAGAGCTGCACTGTATGATCGGGATGACGGCACCGAACACCAGAGAAATCGCAATCAACAGGCTGAGTATCACGCAGCCTGTCACATTGCGGGTGCCCTTCGAGGACGCCGAGGTTTCGATACGGGGCGAGGGCGTCTCCTGAACCGGAGCCGGCTGTGACGGCGTATCGTCGGGCCGGGGTTCGGAGTCGGCCGGGTGCTTGACCGGGGCTCCGCAGTTGGGGCAGTCGTCATTGCCGGGCTTGATCCTGGTGCCGCAGAACTCGCATCTGCCCGGATCATGTGCGCGGAACTCGTAATCGCACAGCGGGCAGTTCCTGGGATGCCCCTGGATGGGCATGCTGCAATTCGGGCACTTACTTGCCATCAGCGACCTCCGGCGGATGAGCATCAACTCGTGTCGGGGTGTTCATAATCCTTGTTACAGGGTAAGGAATATAGAGTTGAAACGTAATGATGAGGATCGGGAAGCGGGGGGCGCTGCGTGTGTTTTCCCTTATGAAGCGGTGCGGATCGCCCTGTTGCAGGGCGCTGCTACCAGATTACCCTGAAGCCGACCCAGCCTTCCCCCTCCAGAGGGTCTATGGGGCGGTTGTCCAGGAAATGGTAGGAGGTGAAGAACTGCAACCCTCCCCGCTCCCTCTGAATGCCCCAGAACAGCTCTCCCTCCAGGCGGCCCAGGGCCGTGCCGTCCTGATTGACCATCAGTTTCGACCTGGCGGTGATGCCGGACCTGGCCGAGCCCTTGGCTGTGAGGTGCACCGTGGCTTCCCCCTCGAGCCCCCAGTCGTAGTTGTGGCCCTTCTGAAAGCCGGTTCCCCGGGGGATGTACGATACGGCGCTGAGCCATCCGCGGGGGACGCCTACCTCGGGGAGGAACCGCAACTCTTCGCATGAATTGTCCAGGGGAGGCTCGTAAACCGCCCCGAGCTTCAGGTTGTTGATGTAGTGGCCCAGGGTGTCGGGTGTGTCTATGAGGTGGTAGCACTCGTGTTCCGAGTAGAGCCTCAGGGCCACCGGGTCCATCCGGTACGCCAACTGGGAGGTGATGGTCCAGTGGGCCTTCCATACCAGGAAGACCATCTCCGGGTGGTCCCATTGCCTGCCCAGGAAGGTTTCGGTGGAAAGGCCGAAGGTCCAGTCCACCCCGCCGGCTTCGACGGCTTTCATGCTGCCCCGGACCTCCCCGCGCAGGAAGTTCTGAAGGGAGTGCTGGAAGAAGTACCTGAGGTTCGTCTCGCCGGAGGGCTCCATGGGGAACGTGACCGATGCGGCGCAAAGCAGAAGCAGTGTATGGATCACATGAACTCCGAAAGGTCAATGATGCTTCCGGTGCTCCCGGAAGCCATGGCCCTGGAAAGAGCAGGGATCAGCATGGGTTCCGCCATGTTGCCCTCCGCGTGGTACTTGCCGTTGATCACCGTCCTGGGGACGCCCTTCACCCTGTGGGTCTCGGCCAGGTCGGGATGCTCCTGGGCCTCGATCACCCGGGCGGTGACCCGGGGGGACGCCGCGGCCATCCTGTGGGCCAGTACGGCGGCTCCGGGACAGTGGGGACATGTCGGGGTCACGAAGACCATTACGTCCAGATCCTCCGTCAGCCCCTCCAGGAATGCGATGGTGTCCGGTGCGAGCCTTTCCTCCCCCCTGCCGGCGTCCAGTATGGCGGTGAGCAGGGTATTGAACTCGTAGCCGGAGGGGGTTCCCCAGAAGAGAACCCTTCCGTGGGGACCCACCGATATTACGGGGGATTCCGTGTTTTCCCCGGGGTTCATGCGGAGGTCCAGCAGGTCCGTCAGTTCCGCAAGCTCCCGAAGGAGTTCCCCGACCTGGCCGGGGCCTTCCGGGGGGTGGCTCAGGGTCACCACGACCCGGTGCCTCATGCGGGAGAAATGCTGCTTGACAGCGGCCCTGTCGTCGTTGGACAGCAGCGGCACGGCTACCTCCCGTCCGTAAGGTATTCGAAGGCGGCCCAGGCGGCCCTGGCCCCGTCGGCGGCGGCGGTGACCACCTGTCGGAAGCCGTTGGCCGTAACGTCGCCCGCGGCGAAGACGCCGGGTCTCGAGGTCTCAACGATGCGCCTGGTGACCACCGCGCCCCCTTCGTCCAGTTCCACCAGCCCGCGGAAGGGATCGGTGGCCGGGGTGGTTCCCACGTAGAGGAACACGCCGTCGGCGTCTATGTGCTCCGGGCCCGCCGGGGTTTGCAGGTCCACGCCGGTCACCCTCGAATCGTCCCCCGTT
>JAKPTG010000113.1 GCA_029571005.1 Candidatus Fermentibacterota bacterium | reverse complement strand
TCACCCCGGCGCCGCTGCAGTCCTCGCACCTTCCGCCCTTCACGTTGAAGCTGAACCGTCCCGGCTTGTATCCCCTGACCTTCGATTCCGGAAGCTCGGCGAAGAGGTTTCTTATCGAGTCGAACACCTTGGTGTAGGTGGCCGGGTTGGATCGGGGAGTCCTCCCTATCGGGTCCTGGGATATGCAGATGACCTTGTCGATGTGCTCGATGCCCGTCATGCCCTTGAAGGGGCCGGGCCTGAGGGATGGGCCGCCGGTCCCGAGCGCCGAGGCCACGGCGGGGTAAAGGGTCCGGGTGATGAGCGAACTCTTGCCCGAGCCGGACACACCCGTAACGCACACCAGCTTGCCCAGAGGTATCGAGAGGTCAAGGGACTTCAGGTTGTGCAGAGAGGCCCCCCGGATTCTCAGGGTTCCGCGGGACTCCTTCCTGGAGGCCGCCAGCCGGAGGACGGTCTTCCTGCCGGAGAGGTAGTCGCCGGTTATGGATTCCGGGTTGTCCATTATTTCCCCGGGGGTCCCCCGGGCCACGAGCCTGCCGCCCAGGGTTCCGGCGCCGGGGCCGAAATCCAGTATGTAATCGGCCTTCAGGAGGGTGTCCGGATCGTGTTCAACCACCAGCACGGTGTTGCCCAGGTCCCGCAGATGCTCCAGGGTGGAGATCAGCCGGGCCGTGTCCCTGGGATGAAGCCCCACCGTGGGTTCGTCCAGAACGTAAAGAACCCCGGTCAGCCCGCTTCCGATCTGGCTTGCCAGACGGATTCTCTGGGCCTCGCCCCCCGCCAGGGTAGGGGCCGGTCGGTCGAGGGTGAGGTAGTGCAGCCCCACGTCCCTGAGGAAGCCAAGCCTTGCGGAGATTCCCTTGAGGAGGCCCGAAGCTATCGCCGCCTTGCCCTCGTCCAGGACGAGGCCGCTGAAAAAAGCGTCCGCTTCCCCCACGGTCATGGAGGACACCCGGTCTATGGACACATCGGAGAAGAGCACCGCCCGGGACTCGGGCCGAAGCCTGGTTCCCCCGCAGTCCTCGCAGGAGTACCGCCGGAAGTACTTCTCGTAATGTTCCCGGGCGCCTTCGCTGCTGGTGTTCCTCTGAAGCCTCTGAAGCCTGGGTATCACCCCTTCGAAGGGGCCCGTCCAGCTGCCCTGACTGGAGGTTCCCTGCCAGTCGAATTTCACCCGCCGGTCGCCGGAGCCGTAGAGTATCAGGTCCCTCACTTCCTCGGAAAGCCGTTTCCATGGAGTTCCCGGGTTGAAATCGAACTCCCTTGCCAGGCTCTTCAGGGCCGCGGACACCCATCCGTGCGGTATCCCCCAGGGGGCCACCGCACCGTCCTTTATGGAAAGGGCCGGTCTGGGGACGACCAGGTCGGGGTCCACCCCGAGCTGAAAACCCAACCCCGAGCAGCTCCGGCACATCCCCGCCGGGTTGTTGAAGCTGAAGAGCTGTGGAGTGAGTTCCGGAAAGCTTACTCCGCATTTCACGCAGGCGTTCTTCTCGCTCATGAGGAACTCCCGGCCGGTGTCCGCCTCTACCACCGCCAGGATCCCCTCCCCCTCCTTCACCGCGGTCTCCACCGAGTCCGCCAGGCGGCTTTCCACTCCGGGGCCCACTTGCAGTCTGTCCACCACTATCATCAGGGAGTGTCGCTTTTTGGGGTCCAGAGGCTTCAGGTCCTCCACATGGATGACCTCTCCGTCAAGGATAACCCGGACAAAGCCTTTTTTCCGGACCTCGGCGAGCAGGTCCGCCCTGGCGCCCTTTCTGTTCATGACGATCGGGGCGGCCACCATGATCCTGGTCCCCGGGGGCATGCGCAGAATCGAATCGGTCATCTGCTGAACCGTCTGAGAGGAAACCGGTCTTCCGCATACCGGGCAGTGGGGATCGCCGGCCCTGGCGAAGAGCACCCTCAGGTAGTCGGCGATTTCCGTGACGGTGCCCACGGTGGACCTTGGATTGTGACTCACCGTCTTCTGCTCGATGGCGATGGCCGGGGACAGCCCCTCGATGGAGTCGTAATCCGGCTTGTCCATCTGTCCCAGGAATTGGCGGGCGTAGGCGGACAGGGACTCGATGTACCGCCTCTGTCCCTCGGCGTACAGGGTGTCGAAGGCGAAGGAACTCTTTCCCGAACCGGACACGCCGCTGAGAACCACCAGCCGGTTTTTGGGAATATCCACGGAGACACCCGCCAGGTTGTGCGCCCTGGCCCCTCTGACCTTGATGGAATGTGCGGACAAAACTCCACCGCCTCTCCCGGGGAATCTGAAAATATAGCCGCCCCCGGGATTTCCGTGCCACAAAGACCCCCGGACAGAGACCGGGGAGACCGCCGGAGAGCCTCCGATGGACATAAAACCATGTAGTGCAGCGATATGACTGTAATTGGAGCGAGTGGCAAAGAGGTTGCTTTGACGTAAGTCAGCATTGTGCAGTCCGGTGGCGGAACGGGGCGGGCTGTCCGGACCGATACTTACAAAAAGTTGTTTGAATGGAGGATATAATGTCTAAGGTCATAGGCATAGACCTGGGTACCACGAACAGTTGCGTGGCGGTGATGGAGGGCGGAGACCCGGTGGTCATCTCCAATGCCGAAGGGGCCCGCACGACTCCTTCCGTGGTGGCGCTCACCGACAGCGGCGAACGATTGGTGGGGATAGTGGCCAAGCGTCAGGCCGTGGCCAACCCGGGGAACACCGTCTTCTCCATCAAACGGCTCATGGGCCGCAAGTTCGCCGAGTCCGGCGAAGAGGTCGAGCTGGTGCCCTACAAGATAGTGGAGGGGAAGAACGGCGACGCCTGGGTGGAGATCCAGGGGCGCAAGTATTCTCCCCCCGAGATATCGGCCATGATTCTGCAGAAGATGAAGCAGACCGCGGAGGACTACCTGGGCGAGGAGGTGAAGAAGGCCGTCATCACCGTTCCGGCCTACTTCAACGACAGCCAGAGGCAGGCCACCAAGGACGCCGGCAAGATCGCCGGCCTCGAGGTTCTCAGGATAGTCAACGAACCCACCGCCGCCGCCCTGGCCTACGGTCTGGGCAAGGGGCAGGGGAACGCCACCCTGGCGGTGTACGACCTGGGCGGAGGCACCTTCGACATCTCCATCCTCGAGATCGGTGACGGCGTTTTCGAGGTGAAGTCGACCAACGGCGATACCCACCTTGGCGGCGACGACTTCGATCAGGTCATAATCAACTGGCTGGTGGACGAGTTCAAGAAGCAGCAGGGCATTGACCTGTCCAGCGACCAGATGGCGGTGCAGAGGCTCAAGGAGGCGGCGGAGAGGGCCAAGTGCGAACTCTCCACCACCCAGAGCACCGACATCAGCCTCCCCTTCATCACCGCGGACGCCGCCGGACCCAAGCACCTGAGCATGACCCTCAGCAGGGCCAAGTACGAACAGCTCACCTCCGCACTGGTGGAGCGCACGGTTCAGCCCTGCCTGAACGCCATGAAGGACGCCAAGGTGAAGCCCTCCGACATCAGCGAGGTCATCCTGGTTGGGGGAATGACCCGGATGCCCCTGGTCCAGGCCAGGGTGAAGGAACTCTTCGGCCGGGAACCCCACAAGGGCGTGAACCCCGACGAGGTGGTGGCGGTGGGCGCCGCCATCCAGGCCGGCATACTGGCCGGGGACGTGAAGGACGTTCTGCTCCTGGATGTGACGCCGCTCACCCTGGGCATCGAGACCCTGGGAGGAGTTTCCACCCCCATCATCGAGAGGAATACCACCATCCCCACCAGGAAGAGCCAGGTATTCAGCACCGCCGCCGACAACCAGACCAGCGTGGAGATCCACGTGCTTCAGGGCGAGAGAAAGATGGCCTCGGACAACAAGACCCTGGGCAGGTTCAACCTCGACGGTATTCCGCCGGCCCCCAGGGGGCTTCCCCAGATAGAGGTGGCCTTCGATATAGACGCCAACGGCATCGTGAACGTCTCCGCCACGGACAAGGCCACCGGCAAGGCGCAGAAGATAAGGATCGAAGCCTCCAGCGGCCTCACCGAGGACGAGATCAACAGGATGGTGAGGGATGCGGAAGTCCACTCCGAGGATGACAGGAAGCGCAAGGATGCGGTTGAGGCCAGGAACAGGGCGGAGAACCTTGCCTATCAGGTTGACCGGCAGATGGCGGAACTGGGCGACAAGATCGACCCGGCGGACCGCAACCGGCTCGAGAATGCGGTGAACGACGTGAAATCGGCGCTTTCCGCGGAGGACGACAACCGCATAGCCGCAGCCTCCAGGGAACTGGAAAAGGCCTGGCAGGAGCTGGGGGCGAAACTCCATCAGCATGCCGCCGGGCAGGAGCCCGGACAGGGAAGCGAAACTCCGGGCGGGGAGGGGCCTGAAATGGAGGCGGACTACGAAGTGATGGATGACAATGACCAGGCGTAACCGGCGGCACAGGCCTTCCGGGGGAGACCCCCGGAGGAGAACCGTTCCCTCCGTGAGAAGGCGCGGCGGAGCCGGGCCTCTCGCGGAACCCGCCGTTTCAGAGGAACCCGCCGCTCCCGTGGAGGAGCCGGTTCCGGAGGAGTCGGTTCCGGAAGAGGCCGCACTCCTGTCTTCGGAGGACTACAGAGTCCTCATGGACGACTACAAGCGGTTGGCGGCGGACTTCGACAACTACCGCAAGAGACAGGCCAGGGACTTCAACCGTCTTATCAACCAGGGCCGGAGGCAACTGATCATCGAACTCCTGGCGGTCCTCGACAACTACGACAGGGCCAGGGAAACCCTGGACGGCGACCACCCGGAGTCGGAGATCATCGCGGGTCTCGTCCAGATAGGCAACCACCTGGAGTCGGTTCTTCAGAAGGAAGGGCTCAGCGTGGTGAACACCACCGAGGGAGACCTCTTCGACCCCAACATTCACGAGGCCATGATGGCGGAGGATTCCCCGGACGCCGTCGCCGACACGGTGCAACAGATTATCCAGAAGGGCTATCGGCTGGGGCAGGACCTGATCCGTCCGGTGAGGGTGAAGGTGGTCCGGGCTCTTCGGCGGGAGGTCGGAGAAACCGGTGAATAGGGACCCCTACTCCACCCTCGGGGTTTCGGCGAGCGCCGGTCAGGACGAGATCAGGCAGGCCTACCGGAAGCTGGCCAAGAAGTACCATCCCGACGCCAATCCCGGAGACGGGAAGGCGGAGGAACGGTTCAAGGAGGTCCAGGAGGCCTACGACATCCTGGGAGACCCGGAGAAGCGCCGCCGGTACGATGAAGCGGGGAAGTACGGAGGCCCCTTCTTCCATCAGGGCGGCCGGGAGACCGTCTTCGAGGGAGGGTTCGGGGGCCTGGACGACATCCTTGGCGGGATATTCGGGGGGGCTTTCGGGGGAAAACCCCGTCCCGGAAGAGCGGTGATAGACCTTGCCGTGCCCTTCGCCGTCGCCGCCAGGGGGGGGACGGTCGAAACGTCGGCGGATATCCCCGAAGAGTGCCGGGTTTGCGGTGGAACCGGGGGCTCCGGACGGGAAACCTGCACCCCGTGCGGCGGCAGCGGTCGGGTGAACAGCGGACACGGGCTCTTCTCCACCAGCCATGCCTGCCGGAACTGCGGGGGCAGGGGGTACACCCTGAGGGATGTGTGCGGCGTCTGCCAGGGAAGCGGAAGGACGGCTTCCAGGCAGAGGGTGACGGTCACGGTCCCCCCGGGGGTGGAGGACGGAAGCGTTCTCAGGGTCCCCGTGGGCGGCGTGAACGTCCAGGCCTCGGTCAGGGTCATTCCCGACAGGTTCTTTCGCCGGGAGGGGCGGGACATACATTGCGACGTCTCCATAACGGCGCCCCAGGCGACCCTGGGAACCCGGATCATGGTCAGGACCCTGGATGGCAAGGTGCGTCTGAAGATACCCGAGGGAACCCAGCCCGGAACCGTGATAAGGATCCGGGGCAAGGGTGCGGTCCGACACGGAGTCCGGGGGGACCAGCTGGTGCATGTCAAGGTGCGGATTCCAGTCGGTCTCTCGCCCGGGGAGAGGGAACTCTGGGAAACCCTGAGGAAAACCGGCGGATAGGCATGTTTTTTGGTAAGGGCTATATTCCGGAAGAGGTCGTTCATTGGAGGTCGCGCCGGTGAATCTGGGTTACCTTGCCATGGTTATCCCCGGGCTTCTGGGGGCGTCACTGGGGTTCGTGATGCTCGGGGAAAGAAAGTTTCACGGTATTCTGCCCGGGGTGATTTTCACCGCAGGGATGGTGTTGCTGATACTCGGGATTCTTCTGACCTGTGTGCCGGATTTTTTCCGGGGGTAGCCGCTTCTCCGGCGTCAGCCGTTCAGCCCGAGCCGCTTGAACTTGATGTTGAAGGACTCCAGCAGTTCGTTTTCCGGAAACGCGGCGACACCCTCCCTGACGAGCACCGCAGCGTCTTCCCACCGGTCCTCCCGAACCAGCAGGCGTATCCTCTCTATCAGGTCCTCGACGGAGCCTCCGGCGTCGTCCATCAGGACGACTTCTTCTTCTTCTTCCCAATCCTCATCATCGTCGTCATCCCAATCGAAGCCGGCTTCCGACGAGGGTTCCGGCTCCGTACCGAAGCCGGTCTCCGAAGAAGCCTCCATGTCGGACAGGAGTTCCTCCAGGCCGGAAACACCGGGCAGAATGTGGAAGGCCTGTCTCGCAGCCAGGACGGCGGCGGCCATGTCGCCCTCGTCCATCCGCTTCCTGGCCACCGAGACCATGGTCTCCGCCTGCAGGGTCGTCGTGAGGGAGGAAAGCCGCTTCTTCACCAGGGTGTTGTCGGGGAAGAGCCGTGCGGCCTTTTTCAGGCACGCAAGGGCCTTGGCGTTGTCGCCTTCCAGCCGGTACCGCTTGGAAAGACTCAGCGCTTTTTCCAGCCTGGGATCCGCGGCTTCGGGGGCCGTCGTTTCCGCGGGCGTCGCCGTTGCCGGCTCCCTGGGGGCCCTGGGCGCCCTTTCCCAGGCGCCTTTCTCCATGGCGAGGATCGAATCCGTTATGACCTGCTCGTCAGGGTCCATGGCGATGGCCTTGCGGATGAGTTCCAGGGCCTTTTCCCTGTTTCCGGACAGGGCCTTTTCCCTGGCCTCGACGATGAGGTCACGAACCTTTTCCTGTTCAGTCACGAGTTTGCCCGCCTTCGATGAACGAAACAAGGAATGAATACCACCGAAAAACCAAATGCAATATAATCACTACGGTTCCCACAGACGTATCCGACTTCCGAAAGGCCAGGTGATGAGCGTTTCCAGCATTCTTTCCCGGCTCAGGCCCGCCCCGAAAATGGAGAGCCGGGGGGCGCGGTCCGTCAAGTTCGTGGACCTGTCCCTGAGGGACGGGCAGCAGTCGCTTCTTGCCACCAGAATGTCCACGCCCCAGGTGATGCGGCTCATGGGGCCCATCCTGGACACCGGCGTCACCCTCATGGAGGTATGGGGAGGGGCGGTGCTGGACAGCGCCATGCGCTTTCTGGACGAAAACCCTTTCGACAGGCTGACTCTCATGAGTGAAAAGGCCGGGGCCTACCGGGCGGGCCTGAGAACCCTCTCCCGGGGGCAGAACCTGTTTGGGTACGACCCTTATCCCGACGACATAGTAAGCGACTTCAACCGGGAGGCCGTAAAGGCCGGCACCACGGTGATGCGGATCTTCGACGCCCTGAACTACGCTCCCAACCTCAGGGCCGCGCTCGCCGGCGTGCGGGAGGCCGGCGGCGTCTTCGACGCCGCGGTCTGCTACACCACCGGAGCCCCCTACGACACCGGATACTTCGTGAACAAGGCCCTGGAGTTCCAGGAACTCGGGGCGGACATGGTCAGTGACAAGGACATGGCGGGGCTGAAGTCCCCGACGGACGCCTGGGAGTACTACAGCGGTCTCAAGGCCAGGCTCAGGGTTCCGGTGGTGAGCCATACCCACTGCACCCCCGGGTACGGCCATATCTCGGCGGTCATCGCCATGTTGTGCGGGATCGACATGATAGACACCGCCTTCCTTCCCCTGGCGGGAGGCAGCTCCCACCCGTCGGCGGAGCTGCTCGGGGTGTTCGCCGAGGTCCTGGGCATGGACACGGGGATGGATCTTTCGGATAAGACCCTGGCGCCCCTTCACCGCGAGATGAGAGAGGCGGTGGAGGAAACCGTCGGGCGCTTCGGGTTGAAGGTGCACCGTTCGGTATGGCCCGGCCGGGAGAAGCTTCTGCCCCTGGCCGAGGCGGTTCTTGGGCATTTGGCCCGGGGAAGGGTTTCCGAGGCTTTGCGGGTTATGCACGGCATGGAGGAACTTTGCGGCTTCCCCCCGCCGAACCTGAAGGTTCTCGAAGCCCAGATCCCCGGGGGCATGTATTCCAACTTCGTGAACCAGCTGGCCCGGGACGGCAAGTCGGAGTACCTGGGGCGGGCACTGGAGGCGGTTCAGGAGGTCAGGAAAAAGGCGGGATGGTGCCCTCTTGTAACCCCCACCAGTCAGATCGTCGGAGTGAAGGCCTATTTCACCGCCATGGGGAAGGACGTGAATCCGGTTCAGTTCGTGAACCTCATCGCCGGATACTACGGCAAGACTCCGTTTCCCGTCAGCCCCGATTACCGCCGCGAGGTGTGCGGCTTCAGCGAGGCGAGGGAGTACGATGCGTCTTCCTTCGACCGGGATATTCCCCTTGCTTCCGGAACCGGGCTGCCCCTGGCGGAGAATGCCCGCGAGAAGCTGCTTTATTACCTCTTCCCCGACAGTTCCGGCAGGGCTTACCTCGAGAAGAAAAGACAGGCCGAGCAGAACAGAATGGATGCCGCTGTGAGGGAGGAGGAGGCAAGGCTTCTCGAGTCCCGCCGGAAGGAGCTGAGGGACAACGCCCTGGTCAACCGGTTCTCCGACGATATGGAAACGCTTTCGGAAAAGCTTTCCGGGGCCGTGGGAAGCTCCAGGGCCGAGGGCGATCCCGATAACCTCGACCAGATAGCGGATCTGGCCCTGGAGAGCGGGGATTGACCCGCGCCGCGGCGGCGGTGATATTCCCCGTTGCGCGTGGAGTGATTTGAGGCATATTGCAGCCACGTAAAAAAATGCTAAAAAGCCGTCAGCTCAGCCTCAAGCCGTCGGCAGACGGCTTTTTCGTTTTCGGAGGTAACCATGAAAAAGCTCTTTACCAGCGAGTCCGTGTCCGAAGGCCATCCCGACAAGGTCTGCGACCAGATATCCGACGCCGTCCTTGACGCCCACCTTTCCCTCGACCCCGACAGTCATGTCGCCTGCGAGACCCTGGTCACCAGAGACTTCTGCCTGATAGCCGGCGAGGTGAGGTCCGACGGGGTCGTGGATTACCGGGACGTGGCCCGGGAGACGGTCCGTTCCATCGGCTACGATATCCCCGACATCGGTTTCAGTGCCGACGAGGTCGAGTACCAGGTAAGAATCCATGCCCAGTCCCAGGACATCAACCGGAGTGTGACCCTGAACCAGGGCGCCGGGGATCAGGGCATGATGTTCGGTTTTGCGTGCACCGAAACCGAGGCCCTGATGCCTTACCCCATCCACCTGGCCCACCGGCTGCTGGAGAGGCTTTCCGAGGAGAGGCGCAAGGGAAACCTTCCCTGGGCCAGGCCCGACGCCAAAAGCCAGGTCACGGTGCTCTACGAGGGTAACAGGCCCGTCGCGATCACGGAAATCCTCATGTCCGTGCACCACGCGGCGGACGCTGCCAACGACCGGATGAGGCACGACGTGGCTGCGAAGGTCATTGACCCCGTGCTGGAGGTGATCGTTCCCAGCCTGGAGTGGAACGGCAACTTTCGGTACAACCCGTCGGGCCGGTTCGTCATAGGAGGCCCGAACGGGGACACCGGGCTCACCGGGCGCAAGATAATAGTTGACTCCTACGGCGGGATGGGTCGCCACGGTGGGGGCGCCTTCAGCGGGAAGGACTGCACCAAGGTGGACAGGTCCGCCGCGTACATGGCCCGGTACATCGCGAAGAACCTGGTGGCCGCCGGGGTGGCGGACCGCTGCGAGATTCAACTGGCCTACGCCATCGGCCACCCCGATCCCATCAGTGTGAGGGTGGACACCTTCGGAACCGAGAAGACGAGGGATACGGAGGCGGTGGAGAAGGCGATCAGAGACCTCTTCCCCCTGAAGCCTTACGACATCATAAAAGAGCTGGGCCTGAAGGCTCCGATATTCAGAAAGACAGCGAGCTTCGGGCATTTCGGAAGGGTGAACGGCAACGACGGTACGTTCCGTTGGGAGAGAACCGACAAGGCCGACGAGCTGGCCGCCCTCCTGCTGAAGTAGGCCGGTGCCCTTTCTTCCCGTCCTGGCCCTCCTTCTGGCCGGAGTCGCCGGGGCCGACGGCCTCGACGCCAGACTGGAGGCGGCAAGGCTCCGCCTGGAGGTTCTGCAGAGCCGGGATTCCGACGCCAGGGAGCTTCTTCTGGCCCTGCACGATCACCTGGCGGCCGCCAGGGAGTATTACAACGAACTGGCGCTCCGGGAGGCGGGTATCGCCATGGCCATAGACCGGCTGAACGACCGGTGGCTGCTGGCGGACTCGGCCCGATCCATACTCCAGGAAGGGTTGGAGGATTATCTGGTGTACCTCTACTCCCAGCGTTCCCGGGTCTCGCCGGCGCTTCTGTTCTCCCGGGGTGGGGTACAGACAATGATCCGGCGCAGGGTGTACCTGGACCACCTGGCCCGGCGTGCCGCGGAACAGGTGGAGATCCTCACCCGGAGCGGCGACAGTCTGGCCCATTTCCGGGACTCGCTGGAAACCCTCAGGGAGGGTGTCCACTCCCTGAGACTGGAGATGGAGGAGCTTCAGGAGAGGATCTACCGGGAGGAGGAGAGTCAGGCCCTTCTCAGGATGACTCTTCGGGACGAGATTTCGGCGGCCGCGGAGGCAGCGGCGGCTATCGAGGCCCAAAGGCGGGAACTCTCGGCGCTGGTGGCGGGTCTGCAGGTCGCTTCCCGGGGTGCGGGAGGCGCCCCTGCCCTGCCGGCGCAGCCCGGTGGGGATTCCTATTTCGAGAGGATGCGGGGCTCCCTGGCGTGGCCCGGCAGCGGGGCGGTGGTCAGACGCTTCGGCGTGGAGAGAGACCCGGTTTACGGTACCGAGACGGTGTGCGACGGAGTGAGCGTGGCCACGTCCCCGGGGGAAACTATCCGGGCCCTGGCCGCCGGGTCCGTCGTTTTCTCCCGGGAGTTCATGAGCCTCGGGCGCATGGTGGTTCTCGACCATAGGGACGGGTGGTATTCCATATACGGCCACCTGGGGAACATGCATGTGGCAAGGGGCGATTCGCTGGGCCCGGGAGCCGCCCTGGGAACCGCCGGGCCTCTGCCCGGGGGAAGGCCGGGGTACTACCTGGAAATGAGAAAGGGAGCGGAACCCGTGGACCCCATGTCTTACCTGGAACCGCCGCAATGAAACCGTTCCAGGGCATTTTCGGTCAGGAGGCGGCCGGGGCACTGCTTTTCGCCGCGGTGGAGTCCGGCAGGCTGGCCCACGCCTACCTGCTGGCGGGGCCCGAGGGGTGCGGCCGGCTCTCCATGGCCCTGGACCTGGCGGCCTGTATGATCTGTCCGGAAGAGGAGGCGGGTTTCTGCGGCGACTGCCGGCACTGTTCCCGAATCTTCTCCCTGAGTCATCCGGACGTGCGGCTCACGATCCCCAGAACCGCCCAGACGACGCCGGAGGAGGAGGCTGCGCTGCTGGAGGCCAGGGCCGCGGACGGCGTCACACCCCTGCGTTTCCCCGGCAATACCGGGACGGGGATCGGTCAGATCCGGGAGATCGAGGCCCGGCTCTCCAGAAAATCCTTCGAGGGCAGGGGGCACGTGGAGATAATCCTGGATGCGCACCTGATGAGGCGTGAGGCCGCGAACGCTCTGCTGAAGACCCTTGAGGAACCTCCGGAGCACACGCTGCTCATCCTCACCACCTCGTACCTCTCGGGGATACTCCCCACGGTCAGGTCCAGAGCCCATTGCGTGAGGCTGGGCTCCCTGGCCCCGGGCCTGGTGGAGGAGGTCATCGCCCGGCGGACCTCCCTGGACCCGGAGGCCGCCCGGGAACTGGCCCTGGCCGCCGGCGGAAGCCCCGGCAAGGCTCTGGCGATGGCCGCACGATGGGAGGGGGAAGGCGAAAACCGGGCTCCAGGACTCCTCAGGCTTCTGGCGGAATCCCGTGACCAGGAAAAACTGCTGGAAGCGGCGGGCGATCTCGTCAGGGAGCTGGGAAGAGATGGACTGCTAAGTCTTTGCGACGACATGGCGTGCGCCGTGCAGGATGCGCGCCGGGTCCTGGCCGGAAGGGCGCCGATCCGCCCCGGGGTCGTTTCCACCGGGGGTTTCACGGATGCTTTTCTGGCGGAGGTGCAGGAGAACTTTTTCAGGTGCGGGGTCAGGCTTCGGGCGAATGTTTCCCCCGCCATGGCCCTGGAGGCGGCGATGCTGTCTCTGGGTGAGAACGGAAGAGAATGAGCGGGCAATCAGCCCTGGAAGTCCTCCTGGTGGCTTTCCGGGCCGGCAGGAAGGGCTGTTTCAGGAACAACGGCCCGCTTCCGGTGGATAACGGAGCCCTGGTGATCCTGGAAGTGGACCGGGGGATTGACATGGGCAGGGTGCTGGCCAAGCTGCCTCCGGATGAGGAAAACCTTGGGCAGTGCGTCGGCGGGTACCTCAGGGAGGCCACACCGGAGGACAGGGAGCGGGCGGCGGAGAACGAAGGGTTTCAGCGGGAGGTGCTGCGGTACTGCCGGGAGCGGATAGAATCCCGGAAGCTCGACATGGAACTCACCGCCTGTGAAGCACAACTGGACAGGAACCGGATCCGCATTTACTTCACCGCGGATCAGCGGACGGACTTCCGGGGCCTGGTGCGGGACCTTGCGGCCAACTACAGGGCCAGAATAGAGATGAGGCAGATAGGGATCCGGGACGACGCCCGGTACAAGGGGGGGCTGGGGATATGCGGCAGGGAGCTGTGCTGTTCCAGTTTTCTCGATGACTTCCAGTCTGTCACCCTGAAGATGGTCCGGACCCAGAATCTCTCCCTCAATCCGTCCAAGGTGTCGGGCACCTGCGGGAGGCTCATGTGCTGTCTGGCCTACGAGGCGGACTTCTATCAGAAGGCCCGGAAGGACTACCCGCAGCCGGGGCAGACCGTGAAGATCGCCGGCGCCCCCCGGGAGGTGACCGCTGTGGACATATTCCACGGGACAGTGATGGTGCGGGAGGAGGGGGCGTCGGAGGCCGAAACCCTCACCATCGAGGAATTCAACCTGCGAAAAGCCATGAAGGAGCCCGCGCCCCCGCCGCAGCCCGCCTCCGCCGCCCCGAAGGCGGCCCCCGAAGCTTCCGAGGGTTCCAGGAAACGCCGCCGCAGAAGGCGGAAGCCGGCGGGCGCCGACAGGGAAAGGAACCGGTGAAGACGATGGCCCGGTACATGGTCACCAGCGCACTCCCTTACGCCAACGGCCCCTCCCACCTGGGGCACCTCGCCGGGGCATACCTGCCGGCCGACATCTACGTCAGGTACCTGAGAATGAATGGTCATGACGTGTTCTACGCCTGCGGCACCGACGAACACGGAGTGCCCATCACCATCACCGCCGAGAAACTGGGCCTCACCCCGGCGGAAACCGTGGACAAGTTCCACAGCATCATAGAGAGGGACTTCCGGGATTTCGGGATATCCTTCTCCAGTTTCTCCCGCACCACCACGAAGGAGCACCGGGATTTCGCCCAGTCGGTATTCCTGGAGCTGCTGCGGAAGGGGAGCATCGAGCCCCGCCTCATGAAGCAGCTTTTCTGCCCCAGTTGCGAGAGGTTCCTTCCGGACAGGTACATCGGAGGAACCTGCCCCAGATGTGGTTCCGCCGACGCCCGGGGGGACCAGTGCGAGAATTGCGGCGTCTGGATCGAGCCTCTGGAGCTGCTGGAGCCCAGGTGCAGCATCTGCGGAAACAGCCCGGAGGTCCGGGAGACGAAGCACTGGTTCCTGCTGCTGGACCGGTTTCAGGGCTGGATATCGGAATGGCTCGAATCCCGGGAGAACTGGAAAGACAACGTTCTGAACTACTGCCGGGGCTGGCTTAAGGACGGTCTCCGGGAGAGGGCCATCACCAGGGACCTGGACTGGGGTGTCCCGGTTCCCCTGCCCGAGGCCCGGGGTAAGGTTCTCTACGTCTGGTTCGAAGCCCTTTTGGGCTACATCAGCATCACCCGGGAATACTTCAGGGAAAAGGGCGACCCGGACGGCTGGGAAAGGTACTGGAAGGATCCGGATACCAGGCTCGTCCACTTCATCGGCAAGGACAACATCGTATTCCACTGCATCATAGAGCCGGCGATACTCCGGGGGATGGGCACGTACAACCTGCCCTGGAACGTACCGGCCAACGAGTTCCTGAACATGAAGGGGCAGAAGTTCAGCACCAGCCGGGGCACCGCCGTCTGGCTGAGGGACTACCTCGACCGGTTTCCTCCGGACCCCATGCGGTACGCCCTGGCGGTGAACGCCCCGGAAACCCGGGACACGGACTTCTCCTGGGACGAATACCTGGCCAGAAACAACGAGCTGGCGGATGTGCTGGGAAACTTCGTCAACAGGACGATGAAGTTCGCGACGGGCAGGCTCGGGGGCAGGGTGCCCGAGGCGGAACCCTCTCCGGAACCGCTGGAGATGGCCGCCAGGGGGGCGGCCCAGGTGGGCGGCCTCATAGAGCGCTTCAGGTTCAAACTGGCCGCCTCTGCGGCCATGGACATCGCCCGTGAGGGGAACAGGTTCTTCGATGCGGTCCGGCCGTGGAAGACGGCGGATACCGATCCGGAGGCCTGCCGTCGGGACATGGCGGGGTGTCTGAACCTCTGCGCCGCCCTGCAGGTGATATTCCGGCCCTTTCTTCCCTTCACCTCCGACAGGATCGGAGCGATGCTGGGAACCGGCGAACTCCGGTGGGAATCCGCCCTCGGCAGAATCCTGGAGCCCGGCGCTCCCCTGGGACCTCCGGAGATACTGTTCACCAAGCTGGAGGAAGGCTTTCAGCGGGCCTTCGAAAACCCGGCCGCACCTGCACCGGCCCGCGAGGAGAAACCCCTGGTGGAACTCGACGATTTCGCCAGGCTCGACCTCAGGGTGGGCAGGATTCTGTCGGTGAGCCCCGTGGCCGGTGCGGACAAACTCTACCGCCTCATGGTTGACGTGGGCGAGGAGACTCCAAGGCAGGTGGTGGCGGGGCTCCGGCGGCACTACACCGAGGAATCCCTCCAGGGGGCGATGGTGGTGGTGGCGGTGAACCTGAAGCCCGTGACTCTGCGGGGTACGGAGAGCCGGGGGATGGTGCTGGCCAGCGACGGAGCCGGCGGGGTGAAACTCCTGACGCCGGACCCCGGGGCGACTCCCGGCGACAGGGTTCGGTAAGCCTTGGCTTCGGTACCTCTGCGGGTTCTGGATATCAACAATTTCTACAGCCCGGTGGGCGGTGGAATAAGGGTGTACCACCGGGAGAAGATGAGGTGGTGCCGCGAAAACGGTGTCCAGTGCGCACTGGTTTACCCCGCCGGCAAGGATTCGGTAAGCGATTTCGAAGGCGGAACGATGTACGCTGTGAAGTCACCTCCCCTGGCCCGCTCGGGCTACCACTTCTTCGTCCGCGGCGGCCCCCTGAGAGAGATAATCGCTTCGTACAAGCCCGATGTGGTGGAGCTGGGAAGTGGAATCGTGGTTCCCGGCATGGTCCGGGAGAGCCTCCGGGGGATCCGCTCCTTCGGCTTCTACCACTCCAACTGGCCGGTGGCGTTGCCCCTCAGTGTGCTCGACATCACCGGCGGCCCGATCCCCCGATGGTTCAGGCGGTTCGCGGTGCCCTGGATGGGCAGGGCCTACCGTGGGCTGGATGCGGTGATGGGCGCCAGTGAGACCTCCCTCGCGGTGCTGAGGGAGGGGGGGGTGAAGAGCACAAGGAAGACACCCTTAGGGGCGCACCCGGGGGTCTTCACCCCGGACGCCAGGTCCGAGGAACTCCGGAGGGAGCTGGGTGTGGGGCCCGGCGGCAAGCTGCTGCTGTACATGGGAAGGCTCGCCCCGGAAAAGGGTATCCATGTCCTCCTGGAAACATGCCCTCTGCTTTTCCGGGAACCGGGCACCGTGGTGGTCGTGGCGGGCCGAGGCCACTGGAGGAATCGGGTTCTCCGGGCGGAGTCCCGTTTCGGGGGGCGGCTCAGGCTTCTGCCCTACGCCTCCCAGGGCGGCCGGGGCGCCGTTCTCATGGCCAGCGCCGACGCCTTTATGTCAATGGGTCCCTGCGACACCTTTTCCCTTGTGACCCTGGAGGCCCTCTGCTGCGGAACGCCGGTGGCCGCCTGCCGGGAGGCGGCGGCGGCGGAACTGGTGGAGGGGGCCGGCGGGGGAAGCGTTTACGGCCCCTGGAACGATCCCCCGGCGCTCAGGGACGCGGTGGGGAAGGCCCTTGAGGAGGCCCCGGCGAAGAAGGCCGGCTTCAGGAGATTCGCAGAGAGGTTCACCTGGGACGCCTGTTTCAGGAGGATTTTCGCGGTGTACGGAGAGGATTTCTGCGCCGGACAGGCCCAGCGGTAGGTCCGTTGCATTGTATTATGTTTACATACATGCACTTGCCCTGGGAAGGAGAATTGCTTCCCGGTGTATGGCAAAGGCATGAAAGAGGTGTGAAATGCTGTATCTGATGGATATCAACCCCGGGCTTCTCATCATAGTGTTCGCCATGGTGATGGGCATGATCGCCTCCGGGGCGGTCCGGAGCGCATACAGGAGGTGGAGCCGGGTCCCCAACAGCCGGGGCATGTCCGGGGCGCAGATGGCCAGGGCCATCCTGGACGGCTACGGTCTGGCCCAGGTGGATGTGGAGATGACCCCGGGCACCCTGAGCGACCATTACGATCCCCGGAGTTCAACCCTCAGGCTCTCCCGGGACGTGTACGGCGGCAGCTCCGTGGCTGCCGTGGGAATCGCGGCCCACGAAGCCGGGCACGCGGTTCAGCACGCCATGGGCTACTCGCCGCTGAAGGTGAGAAACTCTCTGGTTCCCCTGGCGAACCTGGGTTCCCAGTTGCTGTTTCCTTTACTGATAGGCGGTTTCCTCTTCAGGATAACCAACCTTATCTACATAGGAGCAGTCATTTATTTCGTGGCGCTTCTCTTTCATCTTTTCACCCTTCCCGTCGAGTTCAACGCCAGCGCCCGGGCGGTGGCCTGGCTGGAGAAGGCCCAGGGCTTTCCGCCGGATGAGATGGAAGGGGTGCGGAGCGTTCTCAAGGCCGCCTCGATGACCTACGTGGCCAGCGCCCTGGCGGCCCTCGGCCAGTTGGTGTGGCTTCTGATGGCGGGCCGGAGGAGATAGTGCTTCTGGAAACCCCGCTGGTGATCGTTCTGGTTTTCTTCAGCGTGGTGTGCCATGAGATCTCCCACGGCATGGTGGCCTGGAAACTGGGCGACCCCACCGCCTGGCGCATGGGCAGGCTGTCGTTCAATCCCATGGTACACGTGGATATTTTCGGCACGATCCTGCTTCCCCTGGCCCTTCTTCTGATGGGAAGCAGGTTCCTTTTCGCCTGGGCGAAACCCGTGCCGGTCAATCCCGCCTACTTCAGGAACAGGAAGCGGGGCATGATGCTGGTGGCCGCCGCCGGCCCGGTCACCAACCTTGTCCTGGCGGTGCTGATGAGCCTGCTGCTGAAGCTGGCCGGAGGAGTTATGCCCCCCTTCCTTGCCAGGGCCATTGCCATCGCCGCTCTCATGAACATTATCCTTATGGCGTTCAACCTGATACCCATTCCGCCGCTGGACGGAAGCAGGATAGTGGCCAGCTTCCTCAGGGGGAATCTCTACTGGCGCTACATGCGGTTGGAGCGGTACGGAATGATAATAGTGTTCGGGCTCCTCCTCCTTGGGGTCATCTCCAGGCTTCTGTACCCCGTGATGATCCTTGGGGTGAGGTTTCTCGGGATAATCCCGTATTTTTATCTTTGAGCCCTCGGGGGAAGGGAACGGAAAATGCTGAACGTGATACTGGTGCTTCTTTCTTTCCCGGGGGTGTACGAATACACGCCCCTGACCAGGAACCTCGACCCGGACCGTACGCCGGAAACCATGGAGGACTACCTCGGAAACAGACCTCCCTTCGAACCCCTGAGGGTGACATCCCTGAAGGGCGACTACCGGGGCTCCACGTTTCTGGTGGTCATGTCGGAAGCCATGGCGGACAGCCTGGACCAGGGAATAGTGGACCAGTGGGTCGCGGACATTCAGGAAACGGGTCTGACCGTCGGAGTGGTGGAGGTAACATGGAGCGCCCCGGAGGAGATCCGGGCCTGGCTCGCCGGGTTGCATGAAGAAGGGCTCCAGGGGATTGTGCTGGTGGGTGACATCCCGTCGGCCTGGGCCGCCCTGGAGGACTACACCGACGACCGTTCCGACGAAACCTTTCCAACCGATTACTTCTACTGGGACCTGGACGGGGAGTGGACGGACCTGTGGACGGGCTACCCCGCCGGCGGGGTTCCGGGCCCCGACGGGATCTACGACGGCTGGCAGGGGGATCTGTTTCCGGAGATATACGTGGGCAGGATTCTGACCAGCGTCATCCTGCACGGCAACCAGTTCCGACTGGTGGAGGACTACCTTGTCCGGCTGCACCAGTGGCGGCTCGAGGGGGACCCTCCGCCCCGCCGGGCCCTGTGCTATGTGGACGACGACTGGAGCTGGTGGGGCCCGAGTTACAGGGACGCCATGAACCTTCTCTACTCCGATGTCGAACTGGTGAACCAGGTGGATTCCACCAACGGAACCGACTACCGGTTCAACAGGCTTCCAGCGGGGTACACCTGGATCAGCCCCTTCGTCCATTCCGGTCCGACGCGGCACCAGTGGAGCCCCGGGCCCAGCACCACCAGCGGCCACATCTGGAGGGACCAGCCTCCCAGCCGTTTCTACAACCTCTTCGCCTGTTCCAACTGCCGGTTCACCAGCAACTGGTGTATGGGGTGCGTGTACGTGTTCGGCACCCAGACCGGCCTCGCCGCGGTGGGAAGCACCAAGAGCGGAGCCATGCTGCATTTTGACCGGTTCTACGGCCCTCTGGGGCTGGGCGGCACCTTCGGGTCGGCCATGTTCCAGTGGTGGGAGTACATCCAGCAGGGGGGCTTCACACCGGCGGAGATGTACTGGCACATGGGAATGACCCTTCTTGGGGATCCGACCATCGTCCCCGCCATGCATTTCCTGGGTACCGGAAACCCGCCCCCGTGTTCCCCCGGGCTTTCGATCGCCCCCAACCCCTGTCCGGGCACCGTTTTCATCACCGGTTCCGGCACCGTAACGGTGACGGATCTGGCGGGCAGAATCGTGGCCAGGGGAGAGAACTCCCTGACCATCGGCGGGCTGTCCCCGGGGCTTTACCTGGTGAAGGCCGGGGAGGGGCCGGAATCCCTGACCGGCAGGCTCACCGTAGTCCGATGATGGATTCCAGCTTCTCCCGGTCGCCGGGGATCAGGGACGAGTATTTTCCGTAGAGGAGACGTGCGTCCCCCATAAACCGGGCCTTTCCGGGGTCCGGAGCGCTTTGGGCCGTGACCACCGCCCGGAAGAAGAGTTCACCGGCCAGACCGGGGTTCGTCTCCAGGAGGTTTTCCGCCAGCGACAGGATCCGGCGGGCTATCTCCGGGTAGGATTCCGTGCCGGTTCCCGGGAATGACTCCATCCACGGCACATCCATGGCCAGGGCTTCCCCCATCGCCCTCAACGTATCTCCTGAGCTTTCCGCGCCGGGAACTCCGTTCAGGGCGTAAATCAACCGTTCGTTCAGGCCCGACGGTGCCAGCATGAAGGCCCTTCTCCAGGCGGATGCCGCTCCGGCATCCCTGCCCAGAGCCCCCCTGATCGCACCCTCCAGTTCCCAGCCGCCGTGGTAGCCCGGATACATCCGGATGAATCCGGCGGAATACCGGGATGCCTCCAGGAGATGGCCGGATCTGAGCCGGCACCACCCCGCCTGAAGCCACGCCCTTTCCTCGAAGGGGATGAGCCTGCAAGCCTCGGCCGCTTTCTCTGGGTTTCCCGAACCCGCAGCCATGGCTCTGTACCCTGCGGTCACGGTGATTCCCCAGTAGAGGGAACCGCCTAAGAGAACCAGAGGCACCGCCGCGGGAACCCGGGTCCCCGGGCCCGGGGCCAGGCAGCCCCCCAGCACAAGGGCCGCCGGCAGGGCCCCGAGGGGGGTGGCCAGGGGAAGATCGGTGGTGAACAGCACCCAGAAGCAGCACAGAAGCGCAGCCGACAGGGGATCCCGACGGCTTCTGAAAACCCATAGGATGAAAAGCGCCGACAACACGACCCCGACGGCTCCGGAACCGGTGATGAGTTCAAGGGGTTCCGAATGCAGGAAATCAACCCTTTTCTCAGGGCCCGCCGGAAGCTGGAGTTCGTCTCCTCCCCTGGTGAAGACGGAAAGCCTGGCCCTTCCGGTTCCCGTCCCCATGGGGAAGGTTTCGAGGAACATGTTTCCCGCGGTCCTCCAGATCGTCGCCCTGAGCCCCAGGGTCGGGAAGCCCGTCCGCAGGTTCCCCGGAAGAAGGCAGAAGGCGATCTGCACCGCCGCCATCACGGCTATCAGAGGGCCCGGGGACGGCGACTTCCCCCTCCTGCCCGCCGCCAGAATCAGCAGACCCAGGGCCGCCGCCAGCCAGGAGGCACGGAAACCGGATACCACCATGCCCGGCAGGATGAGCCCCGCCTGCACCAGCGCCGTGGCCCTTCTCCTCTCCGCCGCCGCGGCCACGATCCCCAGCGCCAGAAGCATTCCCGTTCTGTTGGGGTTTCCGCTCAGGGAATCCGGTCCGAAAACGGTCATATGAAGGGAAAAAAGAACCGCGCTCCAGGCGAGACCCCGAAGGTGGTTTCGGAATCCCCACCGGGCTACGGTTCCCCCGAACCCCGCGGTCATCATGCCGAAGGATGCCCAGCGCACCGCCTGGGGTATTCCCGGAAGGGGGGAGCCCGGGACGAAAAGCCATAGCATGGGAACCAGGGCCGTCAAAACCCCGGCCAGGATGTGATTCCTGCCGACGGCCCCCCTTCCGGCCAGCAACAGGGCGGCCCCCAGGGCGGGGTACACCGCGAGCCTGGACATCATTGTCGGGTCGTACAGTCCCGGGAAAACCGCCAGGGCCGCGACGGCGAAGGGTATGCCGAAGGCTGCGGCGCCGGCGGGGATCAAAGGTCCGACCAGAGCCCGGGATCCCCGGGGAGCCGGCGGATCAGTTCGAGATTCATCTCGAGGCCCGCTTCCCGTTCGAGGGCGTCAATCCATGCCTGCAGCCCGTCCGCCTCCAGCCGGGACCGCACCCGGGCCTCCAGCAGTTCCCTGATGTCCTCCAGGGCCGCCCGCTCCCCGGGAAGCTCCCGGACCGTGCGGTAAAGCATCACGGTTCCCAGCCGGGTCTCCATGGGACCGTACCAGGTCACGGTGTCCATCGGATCCGCCGAGAATACGATGTTCCCCATGGCGTCGGGCACCATCTCGGCGGTCACCGGCATGGAGACCAGCGAGCCGGTGTCGAAGCCCTCGAAGGTGGAGTAGGGGCGCAGCAGACGTCGGAGTTCCCCGTAATCCTCCGCAGCCAGCGCGGAGCGGACGTCCTCGATCATTCCGGGCGGTACCTGGCCCATCTCGAGCACCCTTCGCCGGGGAAGAAGGGGCGGCTCGTCCAGGGAATCGAATTCCGCTTCCACCATGGAGTCGCTGACGATCAGCGATGACAGGACGTTCCGTTCGTAAAGCTCATCGAGGGCGGCGCTCTCGGCGTATTCAACGGCTTCGGCCATGATATCTTCCGCCTCTTCGGGCCAGCGTTCCCGGAACAGCGCGGCTCCGGCTTCCAGCCTGACAAGGTTGCCGATGAAGTAGAGAAGCCATGTCGGGGAAGAGGGCGACACCGGTGTGCTCAGGGAGGAGAAGGCGATCTCCCACTCGAGTTCCTCCGGGCCGAGGGTGAGCAGGGGGCTGCGCAGCACCGTACCTTCCGGGGCGGGCGTCCCGCCGCCGGCCATGAGGAGCACCAGGGATGTGTCCACCGTCATGTCCGCCATGGCCCGGCGTTCCGTCTCCCGCATGATCCGGGAGGCCTCGGCGGAGGAGAGCCTTGAAACCGCCAGCCTGCCGACCCTGACGGAGTCGGCCAGGGTTTCCGCCAGCAGGGTGCTGTCGGCGACCAGGATCGAGTCCAGTATTAAGGTTTCCGCGCCGCAGGATACCCTCTCGCCCGGAACGGCCTCCGACAGTGCCGCGGCCAGGTTTGCGGGGAGTTCCGGAAGGTGTACGGGGCCGCTGGAGACTCCGGTGGAGACGTCCGTGAACCAGACGGTGCTGCCCATGTGTTCCCTGAAGAACAGGATATCCTCGTCTCCGTACCCCCTGGCCAGGGTCGCGGGCAAGGAGTCGGACAGGGCAAGGAACATGGAGGAGCGGGCCCGGGCTCTCTCAAAAACCCTTACCTTCAGGGAAACGGCGATTCCCGAGGCATCCAGCTCCCGTTTCAGTATGGACCTGCGGCCCAGGGCCTGCAGGAATGACGGCACCGGATCCCCGGCGCCAAGGAAGACCGCCCGGCCTTCCGGTTCGAGGGCCGCCCAGGATTCCCCCGCCTCCCGGACGGTTATCGTATCGGTATTGGTTCTCACCAGCCAGTCATTTCCAACCGGGGAACCGCAGGAAGCCTGCACGAGCAGTGCGGCGGCGAGAATCCCGAGCGACTTTGACATTTGTGGAGCTTTCCCTCCGTTACATACAAGGAAGGCCCCCGAAGGGGCCTTCCGTTTCCGGGCGCGGATCGCGTTAGAACACAGCCTTGATGGCGCCCCAGGTTTCCCGGGTGAGGGATTCGGGATTGACGTCATAGGCATGCATGGCGTCGGGGTTGCCCTGCTCGAAGATCCAGAGGGTGTTTCCCTTGCCGTTAAGGGTTCCCATGCAGGCGCCGCCGTAGATACCGCCGCTTATGAGTGTATGGTTCTCGATGAGGTTGCCGTCGGCGTCAATCTGGGCGACGACGCCCGAATAGTCGGCGCTGGTGGTCCACATGCACTGGTTCAGCTCATCCCAGGCGGCCCCGTAGATGCTGGTGGCCGCGGAGGACCAGAGGGTGCTTGTGGCGGTGGAGCCGCTGACTCCGTTCCAGGTGAGCCGGTACACATCGGTGCCGAAGTTTCCGGTGTAGAAGTAGGTGCCGTCGTAGGCGAGGGCCCTGTTGGGGTTCTGGGGGCCGTAGAAGGCTCCCACCTTTTCACGGGAGGTGATGTCGTAGTAGTCTATTCTGGTGCTGACGCTGCCGTACATGTAGGTGCCGTCGCAGGTGAGGTCCCTGAGGCCCCAGCCGGGGGCGCTGTTCTGGGGGAACGATGTAACGTAGGTTCCGTCTTCCTCGAAAAGCATGAAGACGCCGGTGCCCGCGCCGCCCTGGCCCGCTCCGTTGGTGACCCAGAGGTATTCGCCGTCGAAGCCGCACCCTACGCTGTATACGTTGCCGGCATAGGATTCCACTTCGAAGTAACCGATCTCCTCGAGCCAGGAATCGGTTTCCGGGGCGGGAGCCATCGTCGTTCTGGCAGCGGTTTCGTTGTGGGCGAAGGCCAGTGCCGCCATGATAACCAGTACAAGAACCGTTCTCATGTGTTTTCCTCCCTTTGCAAAGCCCGCCCCTATCGAACCAACAGGAAACATTCCAGGCAAGCAACAAAATATGTATACACACCCCGCCGTCACCCGTCAAGCCTTCGGAAGCACCTCCCGCCCCGAAGATTGCCGCCCCGTGTTCTGAACGTACCGCGGCGGCTTGCCGAAGGGCGGATGAGCCGTTTTCCGGGCCTTTCCTTACCGCACCGCCCTTGGCGCTTTTTCAGGGTCCGCCCCTGTGCCGGTGTCTCGGAACCCCTGGTATCATCGCCGGGACCACGCCCCGGACGCCCGGCGGGCCGGACCCTGCGGAGGGAGGAGCGCGCCCCTAAAGCACCGTCCTGGGGCGGTACTCCCCGAACACCTCCCGGAGGACACCGCAGATTTCCCCAAGGGTGCAGTACCCTCGAACGCAGTCCAGGATACGGGGCATGAGGTTCTCCTCTCCCGACGCGGCCTTTTTCAGCGCCGCCAGGGATCCGGAGACCTCGGTCCGGTTGCGCTGTTCCCTGACCGCAGCGAGTTTTGCCTTCTGGGAGGCCTCCACCACGGGTTTCACCCTGAGCAGCTCCGAGGCCGGGGATTCCTCCTGCTGGAAGCGGTTGACCCCCACCACCACCCTGTCGCCGGACTCCACCTGCTTCTGGTACTGGTAGGCGGCGTCCTGAATGCGCCGCTGGGGGTAGCCCTCCTCTATGGCCTTCACCATGCCGCCCATGGCGTCAATGTCGTTTATGAGCCCCAACGCCTGTTGCTCCACCGCGTCGGTGAGGCTCTCCAGGTACCAGCTGCCCCCCATGGGGTCCACGGTTTCGGTGACGCCGCTCTCGTTGGCGATGATCTGCTGCGTCCGCAGGGCGATGGTCACCGATTGTTCCGTGGGCAGCGCCAGAGCCTCATCACGGCTGTTGGTGTGAAGGCTCTGGGTTCCTCCCAGCACGGCGGCCAGGGTCTGCACCGCCACCCTGACGATGTTGTTGTCGGGTTGCTGGGCGGTCAGGGTGCTGCCCCCGGTCTGGGTGTGGAACCTGAGCATCCAGCTCTTCGGATCGGAAGCCCGGAAACGGTTTCTCATTATTCCCGCCCAGAGCCTTCTGGCGGCCCTGAACTTGGCCACTTCCTCGAACAGGTCGTTATGGGCGTTGAAGAAGAAGCTCAGCCTGGGGGCGAATGTGTCCACGTCCATTCCGGCCTTGACCGCCGCTTCGACGTAGGCGATGCCGTCCGCCAGGGTGAAGGCCACCTCCTGGGCCGCGGTGCTTCCCGCCTCCCGGATGTGGTAACCGCTGATGGATATGGTGTTCCATCTGGGCACCTCCCGGGAGCAGTAGGCGAAGATGTCCGTGATCAGCCGCATGGAGGGGACGGGAGGGAAGATGTAGGTGCCCCTGGCCATGTACTCCTTGAGGATGTCGTTCTGAATCGTTCCCTGGAGTTTGTCCCGCGGGACCCCTTGCTTTTCCGCCACTGCTATGTACATGGCCAGGAGGACGCCCGCCGGGGCGTTTATGGTCATACTGGTGGAGACATCCCCAAGGGGGATCCGGTCGAAGAGGATTTCCATGTCCGCCAGGCTGTCTATGGCGACGCCCACCTTGCCCACCTCCCCGGCGCAGAGGGGATGGTCCGAATCGTAGCCGATCTGGGTCGGCAGGTCGAAGGCCACGGACAGCCCCGTCTGGCCGGCGTTCAGCAGGTAGCGGTACCGGGCGTTGGACTCCTCCGCGGTTCCGAATCCCGCATACTGGCGCATGGTCCAGAACCGGCCCCTGTACATGGTGGGCTGCACCCCCCGAGTGAAGGGGTATGCGCCCGGGAAGCCGTGGCTCTCCAGGAAGCCCTCGTCCGGGTCCGCCGGACCGTACACCCTTTCCACCGGGATTCCGCCGGGAGTGGCGAACTCCGCCCTCCTTTCCGGAAACCTCTCCAGGGTCTTCTTCAGAAGCCCCTCCTTCCAGAGGTTTTCCGCCTTATCGAAATCACTGGTCATTGGATGCCTCCTCCGGTCATTCCTGTTCGTAGATCCGGGGTTTCTCCCGGCCTGTGATCACCCTGAGGGCCCCCAGGGCCAGGGCTTCCATCTCCATCTCCCCCGGGATCACCCGCAGGGGTGCCAGGAAACCCGTCATCTCCTCGATCCAGCCGGTGAACTGCTTATCGTGGGCGACTCCCCCGGTTATTATCACCGCGTCCACGTCCCCGTGGAGCACCGCCGCCATGGCGCCGATCTCCTTGGAGATCTGGTAGGCCATGGCGTGGTAAACCTCCCGCCACTCCTCGTCTCCAGCCAGGATCCGCTCGCTCACCAGGCGCATGTCGTTGGTGTTCAAGTAGGCCACCACGCCCCCCTGGCCCTTTATCATCTTCTTCACCTGGTCGTGGGTGTACTCGCCGCTGAAGCAGAGCGTCGCGAGCTGGTCCGCGGGGAGCCCCCCGGAGCGCTCCGGGGAGAAGGGACCGTCGCCGTCCAGGGCGTTGTTCACATCCACCACCCTGCCCCGCCGGTGGGCACCCACGCTGATCCCGCCGCCCAGGTGGGCGACGATGAAGTTGCACTCCCGGTAGTCCTTCCCCAGCTCCTCCGCCACCTTTCTCGCCACGGCTTTATGGTTCAGGGCGTGGAAGATGGCCCTGCGGCTCAGGCGGGGGTGGCCGGTGTATCTCGCCGGGGGCTCCAGCTCGTCCACCACCACCGGATCCACCATAAAGGA
>JAKPTG010000109.1 GCA_029571005.1 Candidatus Fermentibacterota bacterium | reverse complement strand
GGCCGGGCTGCCCGGCGAGGCGATCCGGATGGGGATTCCCGTGATCGGGGAGATCGAACTGGCTGCGGCGAACACCGTAGGCGGGATACTCGCGGTCACCGGGTCCAACGGGAAGACCACCACCGCGGAGTGGCTCGGTTTCGTCCTGTCCAGGGCCGGGAGGGGGGCGGTGGTCTGCGGCAATACGGGCTACGCCTTCAGCCGGGCGGTGCTGGAGCACCCGGAAACGGAGTTCTTCGTGGTGGAGGTTTCCAGCTACCAGCTGGAGACCGTGGATAGGTTCAGGCCCCGGGGGGCCGCGATACTGAACATCACTCCGGACCACCTCGCCCGGCACGGGTCCATGGAAGGCTACGTCGCCGCCAAGTCCAGGATTTTCATGAATCAGCACTCCGATGACGTCACGGTGCTCAACGGAGACGACGCGAACCTGACGGCGCTCTGCGGCGTAAGCCGGGGCGTGGAGATGTACTTCAGCCTCGAGAGGCCGGTTCATCCCGGCGCATGGGTGGATTCTTCGGGGACGATGGTCGTGGCCATGGACGGCAGGGAAACACCGGTCCTCGATGCGGGAAGGATCGGGCTTTCCGGAAGGCACAATCTGTACAACGCCCTGGCGGTGGTCTGCCTGGCCTACGGAGCCGGCCTGCCGCCGGAGCGGATGGTTCCGGGGCTGACGGAGTTTGTGGGCGTCCCCCACCGGATCGAGAAGGTGGCGGTCAGGGGCGGTGTAACCTGGATCAACGACTCCAAGTCAACAAACCCCGATTCCCTCAGGGTCGCCCTGGAGGCGGCGGAGAAGCCCGTGATCCTCCTGGCCGGGGGCAGGGCCAAGGAGACCGACTACTCGGTGCTGGCCCCGCTGGTGGCCGGGAAGGCCCGGCTGGCGATTCTCTTCGGCGAGGCGGCGTCAATGCTGGCGGACGCCTGGAGCGGGGCGGGGGAGACCGTCATCGTGCCGGACCTTCCCGGTGCGGTGCGAAAGGCGTCGGCCCTGGCGAAGGAGGGCGACACGGTGCTCCTCTCTCCGGGATGCGCCAGCTTCGATTGCTATCGGAACTTCGAGGAGCGGGGGGATCACTTCAGATCGCTGGTGGGGGAGCTGCCATGAGCCCGGTGACCCGTGACAGGAACACGCTTCTGATCGCTGCGGGCGTAGTGGTGATGCTGGGCGTACTGGCGGTATGGACCGCCAGCTCCTTCGCTGCCATGAGGGTCAGCCCCACCGGCGACAGCCTTCACTACCTGAAGGGCCACCTGATGAGGGTGTTCGTGGGGCTGGTCGTGGGAATCATCGCCTGGAGGATGAGGGCTTCCATGCTCCAGTTCCTGGCGGTGCCCGCCTATTTTGCGGCCCTGGCGCTTCTGGCGCTCACGGTGGTCGCCTCGGGAAGCGCCCTGGCCCCGGAGATAAACGGGAGCACACGGTGGCTCCACCTGGGGCCGGTGAGGCTGCTCCCGTCGGAACTCATGCGCTACGGCTACGTTCTCCTGTCGGCCTTCATGGCTTCCCGGAGCTGGTGGGACGCCAGGAAGCTCTGGCACTTCGGCTTGATGGCTCTTGCCGCGGTGATTCCCATGGTCCTGATACTGAGTCAGCCCGATTTCTCCGGTTCGGCCTATCTGGGGGCGGTGATGATGGTGATGCTTCTGCTGGCGGGAGCCAGGTTCAAGCACCTGGTGCTGCTCGGCGGCGTGGCCGCCCTTTTCGCGGCGGCGGCGGTCTTTTCCTCGCCCTACAGGATGGACAGGGTGACCACCGGCATGGACGGATCGGAGCTGTCCGGAAGCGGTTACCAGTCGCAGCAGGCTTGTATCGCCCTGGGGAGCGGCGGACTGCTGGGCCGGGGGCTCGGGCGCGGCCGCCAGCAGAGGGGATTCCTGCCGGAAGCCTTCAGCGATTACATCCTGGCGGTGATAGGCGAGGAAGCGGGATTTGTAGGGGCGGTGATGGTGCTTTCCTGTCTGGCGCTCGTCTGCACAGCGGGATGGAGGATAGCCGTGAGAGCAGACACCACCTTCTGTTCCATGGTTTCCGGAGGCTTCACCGCCGTGATAGCCATAGGCGTGCTGATCCATGCCGGAGTAGTTACGAAGCTGCTGCCTCCCACAGGGATACCACTGCCGCTGGTGAGCTGGGGGGGCACGGGCATAGTCATGACCATGGGCGCCCTGGGTTTCCTGGCCGGCGCCGCCGGAAGGAGGCGGCAGTGAAACGGGTCCTGGTGGCCGGCGGAGGCACCGGCGGGCACATAGCCCCCGCGCTGGCGGTGGGCAGGAGAATGGTTGAGGAAGGGTGGGCCGAGGTCTTCTACGTCCGTACCGAAAGGCCGGTTGACGAGGAGATGTACGGCCCGGAGGGGGATCGGGTGTTCAAGCTGCGCAGCCCGAGAATAGACAAGGGGGCGAGGCCGGCCTTCCCCTTCACCGCCGCCGCGGCGCTGGTCCGGGCGGTGAGGCTCGTCCGGTCCGTGGGTGCGGATGCGGTGCTGGGAACCGGGGGTTACGCCTCATTTTACTGCGTGGCCGGGGCATGGCTCTCCGGGGTGCCCGGGTTTGTGCTGGACACCAACGCCATCCCCGGAAGGAGCAACCGCTGGGTGTCCTTGTTATGCCGCCTGGCCTTCGCGGCGTTTCCCGGTCAGGAGGGGTACTTCCGCTGCCCCGTAAGCGTTGTGGGCATTCCCAGGAGGCCCGGGGGGAGGGCGGCCGGGGCCCGGGAGAGGCTGGGCATCCCTGACGACGCCCGCGTGGTTCTCTTTCTGGGGGGCAGCCAGGGCGCTTCCGCGCTGAACGATCTGGCGGCGGCCCGCCC
>JAKPTG010000066.1 GCA_029571005.1 Candidatus Fermentibacterota bacterium | reverse complement strand
CGGCGGTGCTGGCGGAACTGGTGGACATCCCCCTGGACGACAACCTCAGGATCCCCGTCATCGCCGGCCTGGTGATGGAATTCGCCATCCCGGGGTGAAGGCCTTATGCCCTTCTACCACATCGAGGTTTACGGCTGTCAGATGAATGTCCGGGACGGGGAGAGCCTGGAGGGCATCCTGGTCTCCGCCGGATACCGGAAGGCGCCGGGTCCGGACAAGGCGGATGTGGTGCTGGTGGTGACCTGCGCGGTGAGGGAGAGGGCCGAGGTCCGGGCCCTCGGTCGGGTGACTCAGCTTGCGGGGGTCCGCAGACGGCGGAAGCCGGTGGTGGTGATCTGCGGCTGCGTGGCCCAGGAGCACGGGGGGAGCCTTCTGGAACGGTTTCCCCAGGTGGACCTGGTGGTGGGGCCCGACGAGTACCAAAGGTTGCCCGGGCTGCTGGAGTCCGGCGTCAGGGCCTTCGCCACGGGCCTCGGCTCCGGTTGCGACGAGGGGGTCCGCCCCGTCAGGAGCATGTTCCCAAGGGCCTTCGTTACCGTGGCCCGGGGCTGCGACAACTTCTGCAGCTACTGCATCGTGCCCTATGTCAGGGGGAGGGAGAGGAGCCGGAAGCCCCGGGACATCCTGGCGGAGGTGGAGGAGCTTGCCTCCTCCGGCTTCAGGGAAATCACGCTGTTGGGGCAGAACGTGAACTCCTACCGTGACGGCGGAACCGGGTTTCCGGAACTCCTGTCCATGGTGGCCCGGGCCGTCCCGGAATGCTGGATCAGGTTCGTTACCAGCCATCCCAGGGATTTCGGCCCGGAGCTGACGGAGGCCATGGCCGGACGTCCCAACATCTGTCCCGCCCTGCACCTGCCCGCCCAGTCGGGCAGTGACCGGATACTGGAAAGGATGAACCGGGGCTACGCCAGGGCGGAGTACCTGGCGAAGACGGCCATGGTCCGGGAGCGGATTCCGGGGATAGTGCTTTCCACCGACATGATAGCGGGCTTTCCCGGGGAGACCGACTCGGATTTCCATGACAGCCTTTCCCTGCTGTCGGAGGTGCGCTTCGATTACGGCTTCCTCTTCCGTTACAGCGAGCGGAGCGGTACCGCAGCCGCAGGAATGCCGGGGAGCGTGCCGGTGCCGGAGCGGCTTTCCAGGCTTCATGCCATGCAGGAACTCCAGAACCGGATAACCAGGGAAAAATCCTCTCTCCTCCGGGGCAAGACCCTGCCGGTGCTGATCACCGGCCCGGGCTCCCTGGAGGGGCAGCTCACGGGCAGGACACCGGGAAACAGGACCGTGGTGGTAACCGGAGCGGACGCGCCCCCCGGAACCTTCATGAACGTTCTCATAAGCAGGGCCGACGGGTGGACCCATTTCGGGGAGAAGGCGTGAGTCTCAAGGGGCTGGAACTCCGGGGGCGGAGGCTCCTGGAACCCCCGTTGAAGAGGATTCTGGCGGTCGGCGGCCCGGGGCGGCTGCCCCCGTCGCCCGAAAGGATACTCGTGGTGAGGGCGGACAACCGTCTGGGGAACCTGGTGATGCTCACATCCCTGCTGAACGCCCTCAGGGAGCGGTTTCCCCGGGCGTCGGTGAGCGTACTGGCGAACCGGGGCTTCCACTCCATACTGGAGGGTCAGGGGTGGGAACTCATTCCAGTGGACCGGAAGGCCATGGCCCGCAGGCCGTGGATGCTTCGCGGGCTGGCGGCAAGGCTTGGGAGCATGGGGTTCGAGGCGGCCATAGATGCTTCACACCCCCACGGGTTCTCCCTCTCCTCGGCGGCGGCCGTCGCTCTTACCGGCTGTCCGTGCCGGATAGGCTCCCCGATCGGCGCCTCTCCCGGCTGGTACACCCACTGTCCTTCGTCCATGCCGGGCAAGGAACAGCACGAGAGCCGGGCCTTGCATGCCCTGGGGAGCGTCTGGCCGGACTGGCCCCGGTGGAGCCCTCCCAAACTGGCCCTGCCCGGGGGGCCCGGGAGGAGGGCCGTCGGCATACACCCCGGCGCCAAGCCGGACAAGACCTTTCCGGTGGAGTTCCTTGAGGAGGTGGTGCGGGGGTGCGTTCCCCTGGCGCCGGTGGAGGTGTTCTGGGGAAATCCGGGGGAGGAGGCGGTGGCGGATGCCCTGGTACTTGCGGGGGCGGTGAAGGCGGAACCAATGGGTCTGAAGGAGTTCGCCCGACGGATCTCGGGGCTGGCGGCCTTCGTCTGCCCCGACAGCGGCCCCATGCACGTCGCCTCGGCCATGGGGACACCGGTGGTGGCCATGTTCCGGAAGGAAGGCGCCGCCAGGTTCGGCCCCCTCTCGCCCCGCTCGGTGTCCGTGACCGGGCCCGATCCGGAGGATGTCATCCGCCTGGCGGGGGAGTTACTCCGATGACTCCAGGTCCGCCAGTACGCTCTTCACCGCGATTTCCGTGGACTTCAGCCTCTCCCGGAGAAGCTTGATGAGTTCCGCCGCCCTGGCGACCCTTGTCTCCAGGCCGTCCACCGGACAGTCTTCCCGCCCCACTTCGTCCACGATCCTGGTGAGTTCCGCCATCATTTCGGCGTAAGTATCGGTTTTTTCCTTCAATTCGGCTCCATCCCCTTCACCGTGGCCGACAGCCGTCCATCGGCGACTCTGACGGTAATTCCGTCGCCCGCTCTGACGCCGGTCACTGACTTTACCGTTTTTCCGGCTTCGTCCAGGACCAGCGCCCACCCCAGGGCCAGCATCTTGTCCGGGTCCCGGCCCGCAACCGCGGCTTCCATGCGGTCCAGCAGGGCGCTGTTTCGGGAGAGGATCCCCGAGACGCGGCCCGACAGCCCGGCAGCCTGCATACCGATGTTTCCAAGGCCGCGGGCTATCTTCGGCAGAACCCTGCCCTGAAGCTGCCCCGCCTCCCTGGACAGGATGGAGAGACCCTTGAGAACGACTTTATCGGTTCTTTCCCGGAGGGACTCCCCGAGGCGGGACAGGTTCATCCTCTCGAAGAAAATCCTTGGGGCGACCCCCCGGTTGAGCCCCATGGCCGCCTCCGCCAGGGAGTCGGAATAGGACGCCGTCCGGTCCACCAGGATTCCGGCGGCGTGGGTGGGGGTCTTGGCCCGGGTGTGGGCCGCGAAGTCCGGCAGGGTCATGTCGGTCTCGTGGCCGATACCGGAGATCACGGGAAAGGGGGCCCGGGCGATGGTCCGGGCGATGCCCTCGTCGTTGAACCAGGCCAGGTCCGTGGTGCTGCCGCCCCCCCTGGTCACCACCGCCGCATCTATCTCACGGATACCCGCAAGGGCCTCCAGAGCCGTGCATACCCCTTTGCCGGTGTCGGCCCCCTGCATCGGGGCCCATGCCGCATATACCTCAAACGGGTATCCGCTTTCCCGGAGAGTCTGAAGAAAGTCCTCGCAGGCGGCGGAGCCTTCGGCGGTCACCAGGCCTATCCGCAGCGGCAGCGAAGGGAAGGGGAGAGCGGCGTTTCTTTGCAGCACTCCTTCCGCCTTGAGCTTCTCCACCAGTCTCTTCAGGTGGAGCATGGAGGCGGTACCGGTGAACTCCGGGTCGAAGCCGCGCACCAGGTAGGAGTACCGCCCGTTTTTTTCGTAGATGCTGGGAACGACCTGGAAGCGGGCCTCCATGCCGTCCCGGATATGGAAGGCTATGCCCTGTCTTCCAAGCTCCCTGGTTATTCGGATCCTGTCTCCGGCGAAGAGGGCGCAATCGGCTGCGGCGGGGGTCTGCCCCCCCTCCGGGCTGGGATCGGCCAGTTGGAAGTAGAGGTGACCCGCGGGCCCCGGGCCGCGTTTGGAAAGGGCCACCACGCCCCTCACCCAGACCGGCTCGGGGAAAGCCATGGAAAGTATTTCCCCCGCAGCCCTGTTCAGCTCCAGGACCGTGAAGTCACCGGGCATGCGGCGGTTCTACCTGATCCTGAGCCTATACGAGCCGCCCTGCTGCCCAATGTCATGCACCACCAGGTAATAGATCCCGGTGTACCCCGCCGAGAGGGTGAAACTCTCGTTTCCCGGCTCGGTGCCTTCACTGCACGCGAAGCCGCGGGCATATTCGAAGTCCTCCCTGTAGGGGAGGTTCATGAACTGTTCTAGGTTCATCTCCCTGCCGGCTACGATCACGTCGAAGTCCGCCCCCCCTCCGGCCTCCAGGACCACCCAGTACTCGGTTCCCTCCTGGAGCGAGAGGGTGTAGAGGGCGGTGGCCCCCCGGTCAAGTGACTCCTCCACGTCAAGGAGGGGAGAGGAGGAGGAAAAGAACAGAACGAAAGAAAGAAGCACTTCCATGAATCACCTCCTGCTGAACCGGATAATGGGAAGATTTCGAAGCCCGGTCAACCTGTACCGGCCGCTCCAGGGAGGAAAAGGGGTGGGGTGAGGGCTAAAACCTCTTCGTATGGTTTGATACACTGCGACAACCGCTCAGTGTGACTTTGCGTTCCCAGGATTGGGGCGCGAAAATCCGAACCTAAGAAAAGAACATTTTAATAAATGAATAAAACATAACTCAGGGCAAACGGTCGGTTCTACCTTGGGTTTCGATGGAATGCTTTTTTCCGTAGCGGCTTCCTGATGACCGGCGATTGGGCGGGGGTCGGGGGAGACCGGATGGTTTCAGGCTAAAAGGCCATAACATGGGATGATAGCCTTCGCATAGCTCCGGGATTTTCGGGAATTTTGCTCGGGCGGCTTTTCCCGCTTTCGGCGCTTGTTTATGTTCCAACCTTGGATGGTTCAATCTCCGGAAGGATGTACGTAATGAAAACCGGTTCCAGATCAGAAACCCGTTCCGGTATCGCCGTTCTTGATCCCGACGGCATTATCAGGCCCCTTGACTCCGGGTACCCGGGGGAAGCGCTTCCCGCGAACTCGGACGAAGGGCGGGAGGTCTATCGCCGGGGGCTGGTGCTGGCCCTGGAACTGGCGTGCAGAAGGGCGTTCCCCCGGGCGAAGCTCTGGGTGGAACATGCGGTGTCCCTGGGCTACCGGTGTCGGCTGGAGGGGAAAAATCTCCCCGGTCAGCAGGAAGTCGTTGACCGGATTCGTGAGGCTCTCTCGGAGGTTGTAGCCGCCGCATTGCCCCTGAAGCACCGCATCCTCACCGCCGAGGAAGCCCTGGAACTCGATGGGGAACCGGGCCGGCTCGCCAGATGGCACAAGGGGGGCGGGGAGTACCACCTCAACAGCCTCGGAAACTGTATCGCCTTCGCCATGGGCCCCGGGGTTCCCGACACCTCCTGGTTGACCCGATGGGAGCTGAGGCCTTCGGGCGGCAGCTTCCTGCTTCGGTTTCCCGGGTCGAGCAACTGGCCTTCCATCTCCCCCTGGCACGAACGGAAGAAGCTGGGCAGGGAGCTGGACCTGGAGGAGAGGCACCTCAGGGTGATGAAGACCCGAACGGTGGACGCCCTGAACCGCAGGATAAGGCAGGACGGCGGACGGGAACTGGTGATGATGTGCCACTTCTACCAGAACAGCCGCATGGTGGAGATAGTGAACCAGGTGTCCGACCAGTTTCCGAGAAAGCGGGTGGTGATGGTGGCGGGTCCCTCCTCCAGCGGAAAGACCACCTTCACGAGGATGCTTTCCACGTACCTGGGGGCCCGGGGGTTCCGGGTCAGGATGATCAGCGCGGACGATTACTTCAAGGACCGGGACGAAACCCCCAAAAATCCCGATGGGACCTACGATTTCGAAAGCCTGGATGCCCTGGAGACCGGGCTTTTGGGGGAACACCTGAAAGCGCTTCTGGCCGGGCGGGAGGTCAGGCTGCCCAGGTTCGACTTTCATGCGGGGATCCGGGAGGATGACGTTGATCCGATAAGCCTGGGCGACAATGATGTACTGCTTATCGAGGGGATTCACGGTCTCAATCCGGCCCTGACCCCCGGCCTGGATCGGGATACCAAGTACCTGGTGTACATATCGGCCCTCACCACCCTGAACATCGATCGGCTCACCCGGATGTCCACCTCCGACGGCAGGCTGCTGAGGAGGATGGTAAGGGACAGTTTCTCCCGGGGCTACACCGCAGCCCAGACCATCGCCGGATGGCCGAGCGTCAAGCGGGGGGAGAGGAGGTTCATCTTCCCCTTCCAGGAGGAGGCGGACCTCATGTTCAACTCCTCCCTGCCCTATGAGCTGGCCGCTTTGAAGCCCTATGCCGAGCCTCTTCTGGCGGAGGTGCCCAAGGGGTCCCTCCAATTCCACACCGCCTCAAGGCTGCTCCGGCTTCTGGCCTGCGTGGAGCCCATCAGGGAGAGCGTGATTCCGAAGCTCAGCATAATCAGGGAGTTCATAGACGGCCTTCTTCTGGATTGGGAGGATCAGTAGAGCCCTCCCGCTCCGTCGGAGGAGCCGATGCCGGACGACGACGTCCGGGCGGTGTTCATGCCTTCGGCTGTGTGGGACGGTTCCGGTTTCCGCACCGGCGAAACTGATCGTTCCCCTACGAACCCCGGGCGGTGTTCCCGGCGGCCTTCCTCATCAGAGCATCGGTTTTTTTCACGCTTCTGCGCCAGTCCAGGGCCACCGCCGGGTATAGGCCGTAAAGGAAGTTGTACTCGGGGTAGCAACTGGCGGCGCAGGCGTGGCAGGGCAGCTTTCCGGCAGCCAGAAATGCCTTCTTGAAGCCGACGGAGAGGGCGTTGAGAGCCCCGGGGTACTCCCCGATGAGCAGCGAGCAGGGGTAAACCGTTCCATCGGCGTCAATGTTGCAGAACATCCTGCCGGCGCTGCACCTGGGGCCGTAAAAGCGTTCGGGCAGCCGTGTGCGGGAGAAGTCGGGCCACCTTGAAATGCCCTTGAGAAACCCTTCGCTCAGGGCGATGGGAGCGCCCCTCCTCTTCATCTTCAAAAGCTTCTCGAAGGCCTCCCGGTATTCCCGGTCGGAGGGGCGCATGTCCGCTGTATCGCCGCCCAGGGAATCGTTGTGGTGCAGTGTCTGGAAGGTTGTCATGAAGCCGTACTCCACCGCCGCTTCCATGATCCAGTCCAGCTCATGGATGTTGTTTCTGGTGATGACGGTTATGGTCCACAGCCGCACCTTTCCGGAACAGAACCTCACCGCTTCCATTGTCCGCAGCCAGCTGCCGAGTTCCCGGTTGGCGTCGTGGACGTGGGGAGGGCCGTCCAGGGACAGCACCATGTGATCCACCGCATTCAGAATCTCGGGTTTCGAAGGGATGAGGTAGCCGTTTGAGTCCATGCTCACGTACATCCCAAGTTCCCTGGCGTAGGAGCATAGTTCCACGATGTCGTTCCTGGTCATGGGTTCTCCGCCCCAGACGCCCACTCGCATGGTTCCGGCGTTCCGCATCTGCAGAAGGAGGCTTTTCCAGTCAGAGGTGGGCAAGTCGGGACGACAGCGTTCAGGAATGCCGCAGTAGCGGCAACGGCTCGGGCAGTGATCCGTCACGGAAATCATGACATTAAGGGGGATTCTTGCTCCCATTCTGCCCTTTAAGGCGCCCAAACCCATTTTCAATTGTGATGCCGAGTTCATACTTCTCCCCAATGAATTCAACGTCCAACCTCAAATATACCCATGTACGCCGACGCATGGAATACCGCCCGCCGGGTCGGTGTATACCGGGTGCACCCTTTGGAGTTGACATAGACAAAGACAAAGGGCATGATGCGGCGTTGTCCCCGGCAGGGGAAAAACACAAAAAAGGAGGAAAGCCTTGAAAAGTGTGCTCGTAGCCCTTTTAGCGGTGGGAATGATGGCTCCGGCATTTGCCGGCCGGCTTCAACTCAACAACAACACCGGCGGCTACGCCATCTACTACGTTTACATCTCTCCGGCCACATCCGACAGCTGGGGCAGCGACTGGCTCGGAAGCAGCGAGATAATCAACTCCGGTTCCGGCCGCAGCTTCAACGTGACCAACGGTACTTACGATGTGAAGCTGATCGATGAGGACGGCGACGAGTACATAGTATGGGACATGCCCATCTCCGGAACCGTGACTTGGAACGTCACCCTCTCCGATCTCGGCCAGCGTCAATGGACCGGCGGCTCCGGTTCCAGTTCCAGTTCCTCGTCCACGGCGCCTGTGACCATATACAACGGCCTCGGAAACTATGACATCTACTACATCTACTGCGATGCCAGCGATCAGCCCTGGGGCAACAACAGGCTCGGAAGCGAGATTCTCAGACCCCGGCGCTCCTTCAGCTTCAACGTTCCTGCCAACGACTACTACGATATCAAATGCGTTGATGTGGACGGCGACACCTACACTCTGTGGCAGGTTTACATAGACTCCAGCGGCTTCCGCTGGGATGTCACCCTCGGCGATATGGATTAGGGAGCGGCGGGCTCAACCAACGCGACCGATCACGATAGGGACGGCAACTCTTTTGGGTTGCCGTCCTTTTTTCTGGCTCCGCATATGGAGCTGAACTGGGGATGGGAATTGATAAGTAGTTATGATATTGCGTATCAATGTTATACAGTGTTTGGTCGCTTTTGTTCATCCCGTCCCCGGCAGAAGAGCAGGGGGCAGGAAGAGCAGAGGGGGGAGCGGGCCTTGCAGAGGGTGCGGCCGTGAAAGCCGAGCTGGTGGCTGAAGGCGGTGCGCACGGGGGGGGGAAGGTATGCCGCCAGGTCGGCCTCGATGCGGGCGGGGTCGCTCTCGTCGGAAAGGTCCAACCGTCCGGAGAGCCTTTTCACGTGGGTGTCAACGATGACGGCCGGAACCCCGAAGCATTCCCCCAGGACCACATTGGCGGTTTTACGCCCCACTCCCGGCACTTTCAGGAGTTCATCCATGGTGGAGGGGAAGGATTTCAGGCCGGTTACGTATGCCGCAGCCCGGACGATGGACCGGGCTTTGTTCCGGAAGAACCCCAGGGGGTGAACGATTTCCTGCACGGCGGATTCGTCCGCCCGGGCCAGGCGGTCCAGGGAGGGGAAGGCGCTCCACAGCACCGGAGTGACCCTGTTGACCGCCTCGTCGGTGGTCTGAGCCGCCAGAATGGTGGCGATGAGGAGCTGTTCCGGCGTCTTGTAATCCAGCAGACAGCGGGCGTCGGGGTACATCACCGGCAGCCGTTCCAGCAGGGCGTCGAAGATGTCGCGCCTTTTCAAAACCCTTCCTTTCGTGAATAGTTCGCTATTGAATCCGGGCTGAATATGGGGGTTTATATGGAGCCGGTCAGCAGGGAGACAGTGGGCGGAATAACGGGGGTCGAACTGGTCAGGCTTTCCCGTTGGCCGGACGAGAGGGGCTGGTTTCGGGAGGTTTTTAGGACCGAATGGGTTGCGGAGCAATTCGATCGTCAGGTGCAGCTGAATCTGAGTTTCACCAGGACGGGGGGGCTGCGGGGGCTCCATTTTCACAGAAAACAGTGGGACTGGTGGATACCGGTACACGGCAGGATCGTTGCGGCGGTGGCGGACCTCAGGCCCGGTTCAGCCACATTCCTGGGCAAGGCCGAGCTGGAACTGAACTCCGAGGAACCGGCCTGCCTTCTGATTCCGCCGCTGGTGGCCCACGGATTCCAGGCGCTCAGCGACGCGAAGCTCCTGTATGCGGTCAACCGTTTCTACGACGGCACCGACGAACAGGGGGTCGCCTGGGATGATCCGACCCTCGCGGTGCGCTGGCCCCTGAGCGATCCCATACTGTCCGACAGGGACAGGAACAATCCCAGGGTATCGGAGATCGTCTCCGAAGCCCGCTGAAGACCGTGTGAACCCGGGCGGCGTGTTTTCTGCGGCATGTCGCTCACCGGAACCGGGGCTTTTCTCACGATGAACCCCGGGCGGGAAAAGGCGCCGGTTGCACCTGTCATCGCCGGTTTTGCCGCGGCAGCAGGGTGAGGGGAAGGCGGCGGCGCGGCAGTCGGCTCGATCCCCGCAGGGATCACACCCGTTTCCGGCTCCGGGATCGCTCGCCGTCTGCGACGGTGCTGATCCGGGAGGTACGGGAGTCGGGTCACTGCTTGAGTTGCCGTTTGAATTCCTCGGAAATCTCTGAAACCGTGATATCGGATAAGTCTTTTTTACTGAGAACCGTGGTGAGAGTGCGTATGTAAGCCTCTCCAAGGAGAGTTGTTATCAACGCGGCGGTGGAACCTGAAATGAGACCGCCGACAACGTATCCTGCCCCGGGTATGAGCTTCAGAAGGTTCGAGGCAACACTTCTTCCCAGGAAAGTTGCGCCCGTAATTCCTGTGGAGGATGCGAGCAGGGTTCCAAGAAAAGCGGTTGTGAGTTGGAGCCCGAAACATGACGAGATAGATGCCAGCATGCCGACCTGGGTCGGAATGAGAAGTACGGCGTCGGAGAACGGGATCGGGACTCCCCCTATACCCGCAGCGGTTGCAGCGGCGGTTTTGACGTATTTACGGGCCCTTTTGCCCTTGAGAGCGATATTCGCCTTTTGGGCGGCGGTGAAAGCCGTGCGATGCCCCTCGGGAACGAGTTCGTACGTGGCGTCAATCAACTCGGCAAGGCCGTGGGGAGGAATGACGTGGCCATCGTCGAGATGGTCGGGAATCGCCATCGTCCTCAGAACATTTCGTGCCTGCGGAAGAAGTTCCTGCACCTTACGTCGGAAACCCTGGTCGGATCGAGCCTTTGTAACAACTCCAAGGAGGGGCATGTGATCGGACAACCTTTCATGAAGCCGAATATCCGAATCTTCAATCCTTCTGCTGTCCTCCTGTATGCAGAGCCATGCGACATGTATGTGCTCGTTTGGTTCTGATCTGCTTTTTCTATCCTTGACCAGCGCAAGCAGTTCATCAAGATTTGATTGAAAGTCATTTACTTCAAGCCCTCTTGTGTCAAAAATATGAATGGGTATATCCTCCTTGAATATCTCCCGAGTCTCTGACGTAACGGGGCGTCCCTGTCCGGTCTTGCAGAGTTCACCCTGAAAAACCGAGTTGATGAGAGTACTCTTGCCGACACCGGTTTTTCCCACAATGAGGATATTCACTCTTCCTCTTTGCTCTACTGCCCTCTTCATGGCGTCGTTCAACATATCCATGAAGTCTTTTTCACCCGTTCCCGCACTTCCAGCATTCATTTCCGTTCTCCATTTTAGTTGAGTCTTGTTCCCGGGTGTGATGCGGCGAAAAAAGGGGCGGCCCGGAGCCGCCCCTGAAATGGTACCGAGGAGGGGAGTTGAACCCCTACGAGGTTGCCCTCACTAGGTCCTGAACCTAGCGCGTCTGCCTATTCCGCCACCTCGGCGTCGAGAGCGTATTATGGGGAATTCCGTGGACAAGTCAATGCTCCCGGGTATATTCAAGCCCTTGGAAAGGCGACGGCATGAAGACTGAACAGAGAGTAGTCGCCAGGAACAGAAGGGCCCGGCACGATTACCATGTGGTGGACACGCTGGAAGCGGGCCTTGTTCTGTCGGGCAGCGAGATAAAGTCAATCAGGGCGGGCAAGGTCAGCCTCTCCGGTTCTCATGCCGGCTTCAGCGACTCCGGTGAACTGTACGTTCTGGGGATGACCGTGGCCGAGTACCCCGAGGCCCGGGAGAACCACGTTCCCAACAGACCCAGGAAACTCCTCGTCCACGCCGGGGAACTCCGCAGGTTGGCCCGGCAGGTGGAGGAAAAGGGCATGACCCTGATCCCCCTGGACGTTCATTTCAGTGAGAGGGGCATGGCGAAGCTGCTCCTTGGGGTCTGCCGGGGCAAGAAGCAGTTCGACAAGCGGGCGGACATGGCGGAAAGAGACTCGCAGCGCAGGCTTCAGGCGGCGATGAAACACGGCTCGAGGGAGCAATGAACCTTCTTTTGGCGGTTCTGGCGGCGGGAACCCTGAACCTGTACCCCCGATTCGACGGCGTTCTTCTGGAGGTGTCGTCCCCGGGGGGCATCCACCCGGGCGACTGCCGGGTGGACGTGGCCGGCTATCGCCTCACGGTGGAGGTGGAGGGGGGCCTGGAAGCCCCCGGTTCGATGCTTCCCCTGTGGATAGATTCGCTGGAGTGCGGTCCCGCCGGGTTCTCAGCGGTACTGGACAGCTCCGTCATTGCGGTTGACTACGCTTTCAACGGAGACAGCACCGTTCTCCTCCTCTTCGCCAGAACCGGCAGGCCCGCCGTCATGCCCATGCTGGCGTGGCGCGGTCCTCCCCAGATGCCGGACACCACCGGCGCCGACGTTGACTCCCTGGCTTACGCCGCCATGGAGAAGGGGCTGGCGAGCCCGTGGCTGGAGGACTTCGACTGCATAGTCCTGGACCCGGGGCACGGGGGCAGGGATCCGGGGGCGGTGGGTCCAGGGGGAACCTTCGAGAAAAACCGCACCCTGGAGATAGTCCTGATAGTCCGCGACCTGTTGAGAATACGGCTTCCGGAGGTCAGGGTGGTCCTCACCAGGTCTTCGGACGAATACGTATCCCTAAGCGACAGGACCAGGCTGGCCAACCTCTGCCGGGCGGACCTGTTCGTGAGCGTCCACTGCAATGCGAGCACCAACCGGGACGCCAGGGGTTACGAGACCTTCTTCCTGTCCAGGGCCAGAACCAGCGACGCCAGGGCGGTGGAGCTGCTGGAGAACCAGGTGGTGGAACTGGACGACACCCCCGCACCGCCGGACGACCCCCTTGGCTTCATCCTGGCGGACATGGCCCAGAGCATCTTTCTGAACAACAGCAGCTCCCTGGCGTCCATGATCCAGGGAAGGCTGGCCCGGGTCTTTCCAGGAAGGGCGAACCGGGGGGTGAAGCAGGCCGGCTTCTATGTCCTCAGGGGTGCGTACATGCCCTCGGTGCTAGTGGAGGCGGCCTTTATATCCAACCCGTCGGAGGAGAGGGACCTGCTCTCCCTGGACTTCCGTTTCAAGGTCGCTCAGGCTATTGTTGACGCAATTGTGGAATACGCGGAAGGAGTCAACCGTTGAACCGCGGCAAGAGGAGCGGCGGCGCCCGGAAAAGGCCCGCCGTCGTGGATTCCGCCTTCATGATACGCTCGGTGCTGGTTCTGGCGGGAATCGCCGTCCTGCTGGGGTTGACCTCGTCCCTTGTCATGAGGCTGGTCAACAGGAGGCTGAACGTAGGGGAATCGTCCCTGCGGGAGGCACAGGCCCGGGAGGAGCGGCCGCTTCCGGACACAACGGTGACGGTGGAGTACGTGCCGCTTGTGCCCGACATCACCAGCGATGAGGCGGCCCCGTGGGATCCCCGCTGGCCGGTGGCGCCCTGTTCCGTGTACGTGACGGAGAACTCCGCTCCGGTTTTGGACACGATTCCGGAAGCCCAGAGCCCGGACATGCTGCCGGTGGAGACCCAGTTCCTGCTGGAGAGCTGGGGCAGAGCCTCCGGCCTGGAGGAGACCGAGATCGACAGGCTCTGGGCCTTCAACCGTTCCGACACCCTCTACGTTGACATGCCCCGGAGCATGGACATCGGCGGCCTGAAGAGAACCCTGGAAGGCCGGTTCGTCTGTTACACCCTCCTCATACCCATGGTGAACGGCCAGCCTCTGGAGAGCGCCGGTTCGGGTATTCCTCTGGCGGGGGTTCCCGGGGTGTTCACCCGCAGATGAGCGACGCACCCGTCGGTGTCTTCGACTCCGGCGTGGGGGGGTTGACCGTGGTCAGGGCGATCAACCGGCTCCTTCCCGCGGAGTCGGTGCTCTACTTCGGCGACACCGCCAGGTTGCCCTACGGCTCCAAATCGCCTGAGACCGTGATCCGCTTCTCCCTGGAGAACGCCCTGTTTCTGACGGAAAAGAACGTGAAGATGGTGGTGGCGGCGTGCAACACCGCCAGTTCCGTGAGCCTGCCGGTGCTCAGGGAGACCCTGGGCGTACCGGTTCTTGGCGTGATCCTCCCGGGCGCCGAGATGGCGGCTTCGGTCACTGAGAACGGCAGGGTTGGTGTGATAGGCACCCACGGAACGATCTCCAGCGGGGCGTACCAGAAGGCCCTGGCCGACCTTGGAGTCCGGGCGGTGTCCGCCCAGCCCGCTCCCTTGCTGGTGCCCATGGTGGAGGAGGGATGGCTGGATCACCCCATCACGGAGGCAATCATCCTGGAGTACACCGGCCCTCTGCTGAGGGAGGGGATAGACACCCTGGTTCTGGGCTGCACCCATTACCCGCTGCTGAAACCCCTGTTTCGGAAGGTGCTCGGCGGGGGGGTCCACCTGGTGGATTCGGCGGAGGCCGCCGCCCTGAAGGTCCGGGAGATACTCGATGAAAACGGTCTCCGAAGGGACGGTACCTCCGGGGACAACAGGTTTTACGTCAGCGACATCCCACTGAAGTTCCAGGAAATCGCCCAGAGATTCCTGGGCCGGGCGGTGCCGCTGGTAACCCAGATACAGGTTGGTCGGTATGACTGATGGAAAAAGGGCGGACGGCAGGCTTCCGCTGCAATTGAGGGATATCGCCTTTGAGGTAGGTTTCCAGCCCCAGCCCCACGGGAGCGTCCTGATCTCATGGGGGGAAACCAGGGTGCTCTGCAGCGCCACGGTGGAGAACCGGGTTCCGTACTTCATGCAGGGCAAGGGAAGCGGATGGATCACCGCCGAGTACGATATGCTTCCGGGAAGCGGCAACCGCAGGGTCCGCAGGGACCGGGGGTCCCTCATCAAGGGAAGAACCCAGGAGATCCAGCGGCTTGTGGGCAGGAGCCTCCGGCAGTGTGTTAACCTCGAGAGGCTCGGCGAGAAGCAGATCACCATTGACTGCGATGTGCTGGTGGCGGACGGGGGAACCAGGGTCGCGTCCGTCACCGGGGGCGCCGTTGCCCTGAGGCTGGCCCTGCTCAGGCTCATCGCAGACGGGGCGCTGACGCAGGACCCGTGGCGGTGCTGGGTGGCCGGGGTGAGCCTTGGAATATCTTCCGGCGTGGTTCTTCTGGACCTTTGCTACGAGGAGGACTCGTCCGCCGGCCTGGACATGAACCTGGTGGCAGCCTCCGACGGGAGGATCATCGAGTTCCAGGCCACCGCCGAGGGTGAACCGGCGTCTCTCGATACCCTGAACGACATGGCCCGGCTGGCCCTGAAGGCCGTCACCGAAGAGGTGATACCCTTGCAGGAAGAGGTGGTCGAAGGGTGAGAACCCCCCGGTCGGTCATCCTGGCCAGCGGCAACCCCGACAAGCTCAGGGAGGTGCGGACGATTCTTCCCGACCTGGGCTTCGAGTCCATCCTGCGGTGGAAACCGGGCTGGGAGACAGAGGAGACGGGGATCACCCTTCGGGAGAACGCCCTGCTCAAGGCCGGGAACGCCTGCCTGGCCACCGGCCTGCCGGCGGTGGCCGAGGATACCGGTCTGTTCGTCTGGGCGCTGGGGGGAGGCCCCGGTGTTTACTCCGCCAGGTACGCCGGCCCGGGCTGCACCTACGCCGACAACGTGCGCAAGCTCCTGAACGCTCTCCTTGGGGAGGAGGGGGAGGCCAGGCGGGCCGAGTTCAGGACGGTGGCGGCCCTGGTCGCCCCGGACGGCGGCGAAATCGTCGCCGAGGGAAGGCTGGAGGGTTTCATAACCCTCGAGCCCGAAGGGGTCGGCGGATTCGGCTACGATCCGGTGTTCTTCTCTCCGGAGCTGGGCAAGACCCTGGCTTCCGCATCCGAGGCGGAAAAGAACGGCGTCAGCCATAGGGCAAGGGCCTTCAGGGCCCTGGAGCGAAGCCTGAGGGAACTGAATCCCCGGGACTGAACGCTTCTTCTCCAACCGGGCCGTCGTTCTTCGCCGTTTCGCACGCCGCCTGGGAAAGGGGAATTCCCGGGGGCCGGGTGGGAAGACCTTGGCCGGCGGGAGCGGTCACCCGAACCGGTTCACCCGGACGTGACACCCGGATCGGACGCCGTTTTTGCCGAAGTAGTCCTGATGGTACTCCTCCGCGGGCCAGAACGGCCCCAGGGGCTCGACCTCGGTAACCACGTCGTACCCCCGGCCCCGGAGTATCCCTATGAGTTTCTCCACCGTCTGCTTCTGCTCTTCACGGGTCCAGAAAAACGCCGACCGGTACTGGCTGCCCAGATCCACACCCTGCCGGTTCGGGGTGGTGGGATCGTGGATCTCGAAGAACAGCCGGGCAAGCTCCTCGAAACTCACCAGCGACGGGTCGAAGACCACTTTCACCGCTTCGGCGTGACCGGTTTCCCCGGAGCAGACATCCCGGTAGGATGGGTTTTCCGTTCCGCCTCCCGTATATCCCGATACGACGCTCTTCACACCGGAAACCTGACGGAAGTGGTGTTCCACTCCCCAGAAACACCCTCCGGCGAACACCGCGGTCTCGGTTTCCCCCCGGGCCCGGAACTCCAGGGAGATCGAATTCACGCAGTGCCTCAGGTTTGACGGGGTGAACCCCTCACCCCGGAAGACGTGGCCCAGGTGGGAACCGCAGGCGGCGCAGGTTATCTCCGTCCTGAGACCGTCCGGATCGGGCCTCCTCTCGACGGCTCCCGGCACCTCTCCGTCGAAGGAGGGCCAGCCGCATCCGGATGAGAACTTGTCGGCCGAATCGAACAGGGCCGCCCCGCACCTTCTGCAGTGATAGACGCCCTCTTCGAAGTGATCCACGTAGGCCCCGGAGAAGGGGGCCTCGGTGCCGCGGTGCACCATAACCCGCTCCTCCTCCGGGGTGAGGTCTCTGTACCGCATGGCCCCACCTTCTTTCCCCGAGGCCGACAAGCCGCCCGAAAGACCCGTCAGGGCCGACAGCGCCGCGACCACGGCCGTCCCGACCATTGAGGAACACACCTTTCCCGCTCTCCCGGGGAAATACCGCACAGGGGGCCGGTGGTTCCGGTTATCTGAGGATCACCAGCCTTTGGGCGGGCCCCGGAATCCCCGACAGCCTGAGCAGGTACAGACCGGAGGGCAGGCCGCCGCCGTCCCCCGGGATGGAGCCGCAGAAGGGGCCGACGCCCGGGAAACTCCGCACCAGCCGCCCCGACAGATCGTACATGTCCAGGGTGAACTCCCCCGGTTCGGGCACGTTCACCGGCGTGGAGAACACCGAAAAAGAGGGATTGGGCCGGGGGGTTCCCAGCACCGGCGGCGCCGGCTCGGGGTCTTCGGTTCCCAGATCGCCCAGGTATCCCCCGGAAACCACTATGTCGTCTATGAAGAAACCGTTTCCCGTGACCCCGTCCATGTCCGAGCGGAAGATGAACTCCACCCGGTAGAGGTTTTCCGGATCGGCGAAGGAGAGGTCGTAAACGAGGTTCACCCAGCCCGTCCCCATGCCCTTGCCGGAACCGGCCAGGGCCCCGCCGGAGCCGATGAAGTCCAGGGTGTCCCGCAGGGAGGAGGTGAGGTCGTGGAGAACCGGGTAAAGGCCGTCGGAACCGTAGAGGGCCACATCGAAGGAGGTCCAGAAGCTCAGGGTGGAGTTGGGTGCCAGGTACATGTCCGGCCCGGCGAGCCAGCAGTCCATTCCCGGCTGGTAGCCCTGGTCTCCCGCACACTGCCAGCTGTGGGAGGGGGAGTGGCTGTCCGTGTCGCTTATCCGCCACAGGTCGCCGGTTCCACCGTGGGTCCATCCGGCGGCGCCGGATTCCACGTCGTTCGAGATTCCGGTCTCCCCTACGGTGAAGCGCAGGGAGTCAACCCTGCTGTAACCGGTGGTTTCGGCTTCCAGCACCAGACGGAACCAGGGGAAGGAGGGGGAGGGGGCCTCCGGGGCCAGGGTGCACTGGAAGGGGAAGTCCCCGGTGGACCCGGCCGGGATCACGGGACAGAGGACCGTGTCGTTTTCGAAGCTCACCCATCCGGGGGTCCGTTCCATTATCACCCGCACCCCGTGGGCGTCCAGAAGGCCGGTGTCGGCCACGGTCACCGTCAGGGTGAAGGTCTCTCCCGGCTGCGGGACGTTGTCGCCGCCGTCGTCAACGTCGTAGCATGCGAAGTAGAGCCCCGGAGCGTGGACGAGCAGGGAAAGGGGCATCTCCCAGGAGCCCTGCTGGGATGTGACCCGCAGCATGAATCCCACCGGCGTGTTGTTCAGGGCGTCGGCGTCAATCGTCACCTTCAGGGGGGCGGAGCCGGTTGCGGAGTCGCCCGGCGCCAGGTCGGGGAAGGTCATGGAGTCCTCCAGGAGTTCCGCCGGCCCCGACAGCACCCGGGCGGTGAGGGCGATTCCGGAGATGGGATCGGTGCCCTGGTTGACCAGGGACAGGGTGATGTATGCCGAATCGCCGGGGGAGAGGAAGCCGTCGCCTCCGGAGTCGTCTACGATCACATCGGAAACCGCCGGCGCCGGGCCGCCGCCCTGGGGGCAGACCAGAGAGGTGCGCCGGACCTCGCTGCCGGTGAGGGTGATTGTGACGGCCCCATCCACCCCGGAGTCGAACTGGAAGCAGTGGTAGCCCGAAGGGTCCAGCTCCGCGGTGAGGAGGTTGTCACCCTGATCCCTGACGCACAGCATGAGCCCGTCGGGGTCGCAACCGGACACCCGGACGGGGAAGACCCGCGTGTCGGGGGTGACGAAGGCGGGGTACTCCAGCACCGGGGTCAGGGGCTGCTTGCGGTAGGGGCGGAAGGAAGGGTCTCCCAGGAGGTTGACCTGGTAGAGGTGCCACCGGTACACGTTTTCCCATCGTCCGTAGGGGATGTAGAAGTCCTTCGATTCCGCCAGGACCTGGCCTATCCTTGTGTTCCTGTTCTGGTAGAGCCGCAGGAAGAAGAGCCGGTCGAGGATGTCCGAGTACCCGTAGGCCGGGTTTCCGGGTGAGCCCCACCCGTAACTGGAGTTCCCTATGAAAGCCACGCCGCAGCCCTGGGGGCTGGTCAGGAAATGTTCCGCCACCGCATCGAAATCGAAGGCCGCGCTCCAGCAGCCGATGGAGTAGAAGAATGCGGAGTAGCGGCCCTGTGAGTTTACCGAATTCAGAAAGGCGGCGTCGATGCTTCCACCGCCGATGCACATGCCGTTCCACCAGGCGTGTCCGTTGTGGTTGACCATGTTGGTCCCCGCGTTCAAGGCGGCCATGACGTTTCCGCCGTTCAGGTTGCCAAGGGTCTGGTAGAGCTTCGTCACGTTCATGAAGCCCGGCAGACACACCGCCTGTATCATGTTCTTGCTCACTCCGCCGTCGGTGAAGGGGCTGGTCCACAGCACCTCGGCCAGGAAGAGCACCTCCGTCATGTAACCCGGGTCGGCGCAGTCCTCGTAGGCCTTGAGCTTTTCGTACCACGCTTCGGCCTCCTCCGGGCCGTTCACCGACACCCGGCCGACCCATACGTCGGGGTAGAGGTCCACATCGTCGCCGATCTCCCCGAACACGCCGTTCCCGTTCCCGTCCCAGTCACCGTCCAGATCCGAGAAGTAAAGATCGCAGGGGAGGCTGTCCTCCCGGGGGTGGAACCCGGCCCCACATTCCATGGCGAAGGCGTACCTCATGGGTACATGCTCAATGTCGCCACCAAGGAGCACGTAATCCAGCCCTTCGGTCTGTTTATATGATATGATATAGTTCCGAAGGGCTTCTGCGTCGTCCCGGCCCCGGGAGGCTTCCAGCACCTCGTCCATGGTCACCACCCGGGTGACTATGCCCTCGTCGGTACGTCTCTGGGCCAGTTGCTGGAAGACCCCGGTCATGGAGGGGGTGGTCACTATGAGCATTCCCGGAGAATCGGGGCCTTTTACGGGTCTCCGCAGGCTTCCGACGGTGGCCGCATGCAGTCGGAGTTCGACCAGGCGCTGGAGTTCGCCGGTGACCGGGTTGTACCGGTACGGGAAGACCAGCACCTCGCCGTGGGGAACTCCGTCCCTGATGGAGGTTCCGGCGGCGGTCACCGGAGTGGACGGCCAGAACTCCGGCACCCCGTAAACGGAAGGATCGCCGGACACCGGAAGGGAAGCGCCGTCATCCATTATCAGGGGAATCTGAGGGGGCAGGGGCCGCACAGCCCGTGCGCCGGGAAGAGCCTCCCACCGGGCCTCCGCCGGTTCCACCGAGAGCAGTTCCTCTCCGGGCGGCAGGGGAAAGACCCAGAAAACCCCCGGCAGGTCCGGCATGCCCGGTCGGAATCCGGGCAGCCCCTCCGGCACCCTGACGGAAACCTCCCGGCCCGATCCCGTCAATTCCTCCCCGGCGGTCATGGTCTGCACGGGGACGTCCAGGGTAAGGACCCCGGCCGCCAGGCTCAGAAGGAGCAACGAGTTCATTTCCCTTCCCTTCACGTAGTTCTTCACATCCGCTCAGCGGAATTCTAACCCGGTTTCACCCCGGGGGAAAGAAGTAAACGACGGGAAGCCGGGGAGGAGACCATGATTCGGTATTCCGGCGTGTGCGACCGGGAGACGCCCGGCGGGGGGCGGAGAAAGAGGGCTTGATCCGGGGGTGTTTTCGGGAGAACGCCGCCCCGGTCAGCCCCGGCGTCCGGCCGCCGCCGCCACTTCTTCCGCCACCGCCGTCGGCACCGGCTGGTAGTGGTCGAACTGCATCGTGAAGGAAGCCCTGCCCTGGGTGGCGTTCCGGAGGTCCGTGGCGTAACCGAACATCTCGCTCAGGGGTACTATGGCCCGGATTTCCTTGGTCGTTCCCCGGGAATCCATGCCGGTTATGGTTCCGCGTTTCTCGTAGATTCCGCCGCTCACCGAGCCGGCGTACTCCTCCGGGGTGTTCACGGTAACCTCCATCACGGGTTCCAGGAGTCGCGGGGCGCACCGGAGGAAGGCTTTGGAGAAACCCATGGAGGCGCAGGTCCGGAAAGCCATCTCCGAAGAGTCCACCTGGTGGAAGGTGCCGTCGAGCAGGGTGAACTTCACGTCAACCACCGGGTGGTTCGCGTAAACCCCCTTTTTTACGGCGTCTATGACCCCCCTCTCGATGGAGGGGATGTACTCCCGGGGTATGTTGCCCCCGGTGACCCGGTTCTCGAACTCGAATCCGCCCCCGGCGGGCAGGGGGCTCAGCCGGAAGATGATGTGGGCGTACTGTCCCTTGCCTCCGGTCTGCTTCACGAACCTCTCGTTCCAGTCGGTGCTGCCGACGATGGTTTCCCGGTAGGCCACCCTGGGGGTCGAGGTCCGGGTCGCGACGTTGAACTCCCTCCGCAGCCTGTCCACGATAACTTCCAGGTGGAGTTCACCCATGCCGCTGACCAGCGTTTCCCCAGTCTCCTCCTGGGTTTCCACCACGAAGGAGGGGTCCTCCTCCGACAACCTGGCAAGGGCTTCGGTGAGCCGATCCCTGTCCTGCCGCTTCTCCGCGGACATGGCCACGCTCAGCACCGGCGTCGGGAACTCCAGGGTTTCCAGCACTACGGGGCTTTCCAGGCAGGAGAGGGTGTCACCCGTGGTGGTGTTCGCAAGGCCTATCACCGCCCCTATCTCCCCGGAGTAGAGCCGGTCCACCGCCTCCCGGCGGTTTGCGTGCATCCTGAGAATTCTCCCGACCCGTTGTTTCGTGTCCCGGGTGGCGTTGAAGACGTGGCTGCCCGACTCCAGGGTGCCGCTGTACACCCGGACGTAAACCAGTTTGCCGGTGTGCCTGTCCGTTGTCACCTTGAACGCCAGCGCCGCAAGCCCGCCGTCGTCCCGGGGCTCCCTGACGGTTTCGGCGCCGTCGCCCGGAACGGTACCGGTCACCGGGGGCAGGTCCGAGGGGCTGGGAAGGTACGCCACAACCGCGTCCAGGAGCCTCTGGATTCCCTTGTTCCTGTAGGCGCTGCCGCAGAGCACCGGGCAGACGAGCTGGGAGTGGGTGGCCTTTCGGATAGCCAGAGACAGTTCTTCACGACGGATGGGAACCCCCTCGCAGTACTTTTCCAGGAGGCTCTCGTCCACCTCGCTGACCTTCTCGACCAGGATGAGGCGCTGCCTCTCCGTAGCATCCCGCATGTGTTCGGGGATCGGCGCCTCCCGCCACTTCATGCCGCAGGTCATCTCGTCGTAGAACACCGCCACGTTGTCCACCAGGTCAACTATCCCCTCCAGGCCCGAGTCTCCCTCGATGGGGATGGTGATGGGTATGGCGTTGGCCCCGAGCTTCGAATGCAGGGACCGGAGCACCCCGTAGAAATCGGCCCCGGCCCGGTCCATCTTGTTCACGAAGGCTATCCTGGGAACTCCGTACCGATCCGCCTGCCGCCAGACCGTCTCGCTCTGGGGCTCCACGCCCCCCACGCCGCAGAACAGGGCGACGACCCCGTCCAGAACCCTGAGGCTCCGTTCCACCTCCACGGTGAAATCCACATGCCCGGGAGTGTCTATCAGGTTTATCTGGTGATCCTTCCAGAAGGTGGTGACCGCAGCGCTGGTGATGGTTATTCCCCTCTCCTGCTCCAGCTCCATCCAGTCCATGACGGCGGCGCCGTCGTGAACCTCCCCGATCCTGTAGGATTTACCAGTATAGTAAAGGATTCTTTCGGATACTGTAGTCTTACCTGCATCTATATGGGCCATTATACCAATGTTACGAAGTTTCTCTATGGGAATCTGCCTGCTCATGGTATCTCCAAAACCGGAAGGGGAAAACACCGGAAAAGCGAAAAGCGGCGCGTAATATACACCTTCGGCAAGCCCCGGTGCTCACGGTGGTTATATTCCGGCCATGTACGCCAGGATCGCCACTGCGCTGAAGCTGCCGGAAAAACAGGTCCGGACGGTCGTGGAACTGCTTGACCGGGGGGCCACCGTGCCCTTCATCGCCAGGTATCGCAAGGAGCTTTCCGGGGGCATGGACGAGGTGGCGGTGGCCGCCGTGCGGGATGCGGCCGCTTCCATGAGGGCTCTGGAGGCCCGTCGGGGCGCGGTTATCCGCTCCCTCGAGGAACGGGGGCTTCTCACCCCGGAAATCCGTCGGGAGGTGGAGGGGGCGGAAACCCTGACCCGTCTCGAGGATGTTTACCTTCCGTACCGCCCCAGGAGGCGCGACAGGGCCGCCATTGCCGAAGAGAGGGGGCTGGCGCCCCTGGCGGAGGAGTTGCTCAGGCAGAGGGGCGGGGATCCGGTTGCGGCGGCCGCCCTCTTCGTCGCCCCGGAAAAGGGCGTTGCATCGCCGGAGGATGCCCTCCAGGGTGCCAGGGACATCATCGCACGGAGGGCCGTGGAGGACCTGGAGACCAGGGAGGCGGTCCGCCGGCTCTACCGCCGGGAGGCGGTGTACGATTGCAGGGTGATTCCCGGCAAGGAGGAGCAGGGCCGCAAGTTCAGGGACTGGTTCGCCTGGCGTGAGCCCGTGGCCGGGGCCCCGTCCCACCGGGTTCTGGCCATGAGGCGCGGGGAGAAGGAACTCGTTCTGAACCTGTCGGTTTCGGTGCAGGAGGACAAGGCCGTCGCCCTGATGGAGAAGAGGTTTATCAGAAGGAGGGAAACCCCGGAGGCCGCCCATGTGGCCAGGGCCCTGACGGACGGTTTCAGGAGGCTGCTGGGACCCCAGATGGAAACCGAGATCAGAGCCGAGTCCCGGGAGAGGGCGGATCGGGAGGCGGTGCGGCTCTTCGCCCTGAACCTGGAGAACCTGCTGATGGCGCCCCCCCTGGGAAGAAGGAGGGTGGCCGGGGTTGACCCGGGGCTGCGGACCGGCTGCAAGATCGCCGTGCTGGATTCCCAGGGGGCCCTCCTTCACCACGACGTGTTCATGCTGCACCGGGAGAGGGAGGCCGCGGCCATGCTCACGGCCCTTCACGACAGGTACCGTCCGGAGTTCATCGCCGTGGGGAACGGCACGGGAGGCCGGGAGGCGGAGACCTTCCTCCGGGGGCTGGGGCTCGGGGCGGCGGTGGTGATGGTCAGCGAGAGCGGGGCGTCGGTTTACTCGGCATCGAAGGAGGCCAGGGAGGAGTTTCCGCACCTGGACATCACCGTCAGGGGGGCGGTTTCCATCGGCAGGAGGCTGCAGGACCCCCTGGCTGAGTTGGTGAAGATTGACCCCCGGAGCATTGGGGTGGGGCAGTACCAGCACGACGTCGATCCGGCGCTTCTGAAGAAATCCCTGGACGACACCGTGATGAAGTGTGTGAATTCGGTGGGGGTGGAGTTGAACACCGCCAGCGCCAGGCTCCTGGCTTACGTGTCCGGGCTGGGCCCCGGGACCGCCCGGGCGGTGGTGGAGTACCGGAACACCTTCGGCCCCTTCCCCTCCAGGAAGCACCTGCTGCGGGTGCCCGGGGTTGGGCCCGCCACCTTCCAGCAGTGCGCCGGTTTTCTGCGGGTGACCGGAGGGGAGGAGCCTCTGGATTCCAGCGCCGTCCACCCCGAGCGCTACGACCTGGTGAGGAGGATGGCGGCGGACCTGGGGAGCGACGTGGCGGGGCTCATGGCGGACCCCGGACTCAGGAGGGCGGTGGAGAAGGAGAGGTACCTGTCCGGGGAGGTGGGGCTTCCCACCCTGGAGGACATCCTTGGCGAGCTGGACAAGCCCGGAAGAGACCCCAGAAGCCCGTTCCGGGCCGGGGGGTTTGCGGACGTGCACAGGCTGGAGGATGTGAGGGAGGGTATGACCCTTCCTGGGGTTGTCACTAACGTCACCGGTTTCGGCGCCTTCGTGGATGTCGGGGTGCATACCGACGGCCTGGTTCACGTCAGCAGGCTCGGTTCCGGCTATGTCGCCCGCCCTTCGGACGTGGTCTCCGTGGGAATGTGGGTCACGGTCAGGGTCATCGGGGTGGATCTGGACAGGGGCAGGCTGAGCCTGGCTTTGGCGGAGGGAACCGCCGCCCCCGGGGATGGGTACTAACCCATGGAATGATCATGACAAAACCGCTTCTGCTCATGGCAATCACCGCCGCATGGCTGTCGGCAGCCACGGTGGAGATCCGGAACGGAACCGGCCTGGAGCTGTATTTCGTCTGGATCACCGAGGCCGGTCGGGAAAAGTGGACGGACATGCTGGGCATGTCGGTCCTGAGGCCCGACAGCACCATAGTTTTCCAGGTTCCCAGGGGATGGTACGACCTGCGGCTGCAGGACAGCAACTGGGACAACTACACCCTCGAACGGGTTCCCCTGTCGGACAGCAACCGTTTCATCTGGGTGGCGGAACCGGTTCATCGGGACGAGCCCTGATCAGTCCCCCTTTTTCAGCTCCACCCTTACCGACCGGTGCATGGCCCGGATGGTGTTCAGGAGTTCCTGCTCCTGTTCCGGGCCCGCCGGCCCGCCGCTGAGGGCCGCCCCGGCCAGGGCGTCGTTCATCACCCTGAGCCTTCGGCACACTATCTCCGACAGGGCTCGAAGGAACCTGACCGATGCTTCCGGCGCCTTCAGCACCATCCTGTCGAACTCCCGCTCACCCAGCCGGAGAAGGCTTCCGTCGCTGACCGACCGGACGGCGGCCGACCTGGGAAGGCCGTCAAGGAAGGCCATCTCACCGAACACGCAGCCTCTTCCCAGGATGCCCAGGAGGAAGTCTTCGCCGCGGGAGTCGTCGAATACCTTGAACTCGCCCCGGGTGATGATGTAGAGATCCGTCGTGGTGTCGTCCCGGCGGAGTATCAGCTCTCCGGCCTTCACCTCCACCGGAGTGCAGTACCATAGGATCTCCGCGGTGAGGTCTGCGGGCATTGTGTAAGTCATTCGTCTCCTCCGTCGTGCGGATCCGGTGAATCCGGGAAGTGCCCGGAACGGTAAACCCCGGCCCTTATGGCCCGGCCCAGGAATGCCGACCTGTTCCTGTACAGATCGGCGAAGCCGGGCATGGCGTCTGCCAGGGCCTCACCCAGAATCATGCAGGCGGACGCCTCCCGGTACGGGCCGCCCGGATCCCCGCCGCCGCGGCGCACCAGCGAGTTGTACGCCAGGGCCGCCCTGGCGGTTTCCCCGGGGGTGCCCCGGCCGGTGCTGTACAGCAGAAAGGCGTACTCGTACACGATGTTCGTGCTGTCCGGGTTGTGCCTCACCCCTTCCGCGGCGAAGGCGAGCCCTTCGTCAACCCGTCCGAGGTTTATCGCGAGATGGTTGCCTGCATCGGCGTACACCGCCGAGAAGCTGTGGTCCAGCTTGGCCGCCAGCCACGCCTGGGGCAGGTAGTCGCTGATCTCCGTCCAGGATTGCCCCTGGTACATTCCGATGTGGTGGTAGGCGTCCATCTGCAGGTAGAGTGCCGCCGCCGCCACCCTTTTGAGCTTCCCGAGCCCCGATTCCATGATTCCGATGCTTCCGGGGGAGTCCACCCGGAACCTGTCCCTCACTAGGGTGCCGGCTCGGAACGACAGCAGCAGGAACACCGCCGCAGCCCCGAGGGGGACGAGTCTCGAGGCCTTCACCGGCGTTTCCCCGAAACGGTCAGAGCGAGGATCCCGCCCGCCAGGGCCAGGAACACCACGCCGTCCCGCAGGAGTTTTCCCCAGAACCACCGGGCCGCCCAGGGCTGGGTGAAGAACCAGGTGGTCTCGCTGCAGATATGGCCGGGCTCGTGCCGGTGGTGTTCGTGACCATGGTGATGTTCGTGGTCATGGTGATGTTCGTGATCATGGTGGTATTCCTCCCCAAGAACGCTTTTGGGGGCGTTTTCCACCGGGTCGGAGTTCAGGGTGCACCCCGGGAGGAGGAGAAGAAGAAAAACAAAAGGGAGAAGGGGCCGGAGCCTCATTTCAGATCCCGGGACTGGAACACCGCCAGGGCCAGGCTCAGCATGAACGCGGTGTAGCACAGCCCGTAGAACACCGCCAGGAGGAAGAACTCCGGGGGCACCTGGAAACCGTGGGCCAGCGGGTCTTTTATGTGGAAGACATCGGCGTGGGGCAGCAGAAGCCTGATCCCCCTCATGAGGCCGGGACGGGAAGGGACGAGGTTCACGAAGTCCCTGACGCTCATCTGGCTCAGGACGAAGAGGATGATGGTCAAGGGCCAGTTCAGGGGTGGAGAGACGAAGAAGCTGAGGAAGAACACCGTGGCCAGGAGGAACCAGCCCTCCACTACGATCAGGAGGGTGGCGGGGAACAGGTCTCCGGGCACCGGAAGCCCCCTCGCCAGCAGGATGGCCGCCAGCCCCAGACAGCCGGCCAGGAGCGCCGCGGCCTGGACCAGGGCGGCCCCCATGAACCTCCCCGCCAGGTACTGCCACCGGGCCAGGGGCACCGCCACCAGGGGCATCACGGTCCGCTGCTCACGGTCCCGGGGGAAGAGGTTGGCCGCCAGCCCCAGGGCCATGACCAGGGCCCCTATCTCTATGCCGGAAAGCCCGAAGTCCAGCACGAACCTGCCCTGGTTCTCCACGGAGAAGCCGGGCACCAGTGCGAGCCCCAAGAGGGCCAGGAGCACCATGATGAGTATGCCCCAGGGGGTGCGCCTGCGGAAGAGCATTCGAAGGGTCATCATTCCGAAGACCAGGGTTCCCTTCATCGGTGTTCCTCCGTGGCGGAGAGGAAGACTTCCTCGAGGCTTTTCCAGGTGCGCTCCACCCCGATCACGGAACAGCCCCTGCCCCGGAGCATGTCAATCCCCGCCTGGAGTTCTCCGGTGGGTACCGTCATCTCCCGGGTCCGCCCGTCCGCCGTATAGGTTATTCTGTGGGTCCGTTCGCCGCCCAGAAGTTCGTCCATGGTGCCCGACCTGACCATCAGGCCGCGGTTGAGGATCACCACCCGGTGGCAGATGCTTTCCACCTCCCCCAGCAGGTGGGAAGAGAGTAAAATGGAAGCCCCCCGCCGGTTTTCCTCGAGCATGATGTCCCGGAACTCCTTCCGGGCCACGGGATCCAGCCCCCCCGTGGGCTCGTCCATCACCAGGAGCCCCGGGGAGGACTGCAGGGCCAGGGCGAGGCTCACCCGCTGGCGCATTCCCTTCGAGTAGCCGGAGAGGCGGGTGTTTTCCCACCCCCGGAGACCCACCCGGTCCAGAAGCGTGTACCAGTCCCGGTCGGAACCCTGGAGGCGCCTCATGGAGCCGAAGGCCCGGAGAAGCTCCAGGCTGGAGAAGGATGGGTCGTAGTCCGGGTTTTCCGGAACGTATCCCAACCGGGCCCGGGCGCCGGGGCTTCCCGGGGGCAGCCCCCAGACCCTTATCCTGCCGGAGGTCGGAGCAAGGAGGCCCAGGACGCACTTCATCGTGGTGGTCTTTCCGGCTCCGTTGTGGCCCAGGAAACCCAGTATTTCCCCGGGTTCCACCCGAAAGCTCACATCCCGAACCGCCTCCACCTTCGCCAGGCCGGCCCTGGTTTTAAACTCCCGGCAGAGGTGCTCCACAGAAACCGGTGTTTCCGAAGCCACAGACCCCTCCGAATCTTTTTTGAGTGGTGAAAGAATTATAGAAAGGAAACGGTCGTCGGTACAAGAAGCGGGAAGGAGGGTGCAGAGGGGAAAGGGATCGTCGTTCCGGTGGAGGGGGTGACCGGCGCCGCCCCACATGTTCCTCCACGCCCAGTGGCCCGGTGCAGACGTTCCAGGCGGGAACGGTCGTTCCCGCGGCGTCCGTGCCGTCCATCGCCGGAAGGCGGGCCTTCTTCCGGGGAAGAAGGCCCTGTTCCGCGGGAACTCCAAACCTCTTCCGGGCCTTTGCCTGCGGCCCGGTGATGACCCCTTTGGCGGCGGTCCCGGGGCCGCAGCCCGCTTACGGCACCACAAGCAGCCTGGCGGTCCTCACTTCGTTCCCCAACGACACCCTGACCAGGAACAGGCCCGTTCCGCTGGTGTGGGAGTAGGCCACCGCGTGTTCCCCGGCGCCCAGGGGGCCGTGGAACACTTCCTCCACGGTTCTGCCGGCCAGGTCGAACACCGTGATGCGAACCGTTTCCGGGGCCGCCAGGCTGAGGTACACCCGGGCGTCCCTGGTGCAGGGGTTCGGGCCCACGGCCACGGACATCCCGGGGGAAGCCGCGGATTCCCCGCCGATGCCGGTCGTGGTGATTTCCGCCATATAGACGTCGGTTCCCGACCCGAACATGTTGGCGTGGACATGCTTTCCGGCGGCGGTCACCAGGCTTCCGTCCGGGGAGATGTCCACATGGAACATGGAGCCGGGGGTGTCAATGGAGAACACGGGCGAGCCGGGGTTGCAGTCGTCAAACACCATCACCTCGTCGCCCCCGCCCGTCTCGCATCCCCAGGACGACACCGCCAGCCACCGGCCGTCGGAGGAGCAGTCCATCCAGCTTACCAGGTCCTGCTTGCTCCCGGACCCCGCGGGATAATCGTACGTCCAGACCGGATCGGAACTGTCGGCGTCGAAGCGGAGTATCCTGTTGGAGGTGTAGTTACCATTATGGAGGCCGTAGTAAACCGTCTGATTGTCGTCGGATACCGCCGCAGCTCCGGCGTAGTAGCCTGATACGTTCCGGGACCAGACGGGGGTGTAACCCTGGCCGTCCCACTGCGCCAGTTTCACGGCGGTGAAGCCGAAGGCCACCAGGGAGCCGTCGGCGGAGATTCCGAAGCAATCCGTGGACGCCCCCAGACTGTAATTGGCCTCGAGGGTTCCCGTGGCGGCGTCAACCCGGTACAGGGTGGCTCCCACGCTGAAGATCGCCTTGGAGCCGTCGGAAGTCATCCGGAGCTGCCGGGGGGCGTACGAGGTTCCCGTCTCCTGGAACAGGGCGAAGGGCTCCGGAGTGTCGCTGTGGAAGAAGGCTAACGCCAGGTGGCCGTCCACGGCGCCCCCCAGGGCGAAGACCGAACCGTCTGCGGAGCAGTCGCATTTGCCCGGAGAATCTATGTTGTAGCCCTGGAACTGGCCGGTGCCGTTCCATGTCCACAAAGGTTCCTCCGAGGCTCCCTGAAAGAGGCATACCTCCAGGTTGTTCTCCGAAACCAGAGAGTCGTCGGGGGTGTAGCCCGGGGTCCCGTTGTCGTTGTAAATCGAGAAGGTCCTGACCAGCCAGTAGAGGTCTCCGGTGTCCGCCGCCGCGGTGCCGGTCGCCAGGAGGGTCCAGTACTCGTTCTCTCCCAGAACCGGCTCGGTCTGCCAGAGGACCGATCCGTCGCCGGTAAGCCCCTGGAACATTCTGCCGCCGCCGTACCATCCGCCGGTGAACACGTACTCACCGGCGTTGCCCATGTGGCAGATTTTCTGGGTCAAACCTTCGGTTTGGCTGTAGTGCCACAGAACCTGATCGTCAGTGCCTTCGCAAACCGTGGGGGTTTCACCCGGAACCGGAATGCCCTGTTCCATGAAAACCCCCGAAGGGGTCTCCCTGACCATTACGGACCAGTCCGGTGAGGCTGCGGCCAGGGTCGCCGCAATCAAAATCCATAGCAGAGCAGACTTCACTTCGATCATCCCCTTTCTTCCGGGTCCGGGTCCTTTGTTCCGGAACCGGTGAACAGAAACAGGCCGAACATCCCCCTGAAAAACAGGAACGAAACCCAGACCGCGTTTATCCAGTAGCGTCCCCATAACCGGTACGTGATTGTGAGGGTTCCGAGGGCGGCGACGGTGGAGAGGGAGAACACCCGGAGCATCCGCCGGTTCTCGTCCGGGGTCGCCCTGTGGGTCCACCGGAAGAAGAGCCTGTAGAGAACCATCACCCCGATGGAGGCCGCCGGAGCGAGGGGGAGGGGAAGACCCCGCATGAAACTCATGCCGGCGCACACAGAAGCGGCCAGAATCTGGGCCCAGGCCCAGGCAACGTAATTGCCCTTGTCGGTGGACAATTTCACCCCCGGCGGTATCGGTCTTCCTGCATATATATGTGTAGCAATCCGATCTCGAACAATGCCCCTGGGCGGGTTTGAAGTGATGCCCGATGGGAACGCGGACGGCTGAGCCCGTCGAGTGGTATCTCCCGATCTTCAGAATGGAGCGAACCTGATCAGCTCGCCGGTTTCATCCGTAGCCCCGTAAAGGTTTCCATTGTGCCATTGCAGACGTCCGACACAGCGTCGAAATGCGAAACTGCCAATGTATTGTCCATCAATGTTGAAAACATCGATCATGGAGAAATCCAGGTCTTCCTCTGGTCGGGTCGCAAACCGATCGGGGAGGTCCCATCCGGTCGAAATCGGTCTTAAAAGAACATATATCAAGTCGTTATATGCTGAAATGTCGTTTACATAAATCTTTCCCCGGAACATTCCGTCGCCGCCGACTTGAACCGGTTCTTCCGGAAAAGGCAGATCGCGCCTGAAACTCCTTGGAGTTTCCGGATTGTGAAGGTCGTAGAGCTGATTCCAGTTGAAATAGTAAGAATTGACCGCGAGAACCGAGTCAGCGATCAGGTCAATCTGTATGTTTCGGTTGGAGGCTGCGAAGAGATTGTTCAGCACCTCGTTGCCGGGAGGGTCCCATGACCCGAACGACAAGACTTTCTCGCTGCCGGGAGTGAAGATTGTGATCAGGTCCTCCTGGAGAAGGCTTGCCACGACGAGATTCCCGTTCGGCAGAAACTCGACATCGAAAGGCCGGTACACGGGTATTGACGAGAGCCAGTGCCCATCCGTGGCGCTGAAGAGATCCACCCTGCCGCAGGCCATGTTGCATACGGCCACCGTATCGCCGCCGACAGCCAGTTGTCCGATATTGGAAAACAGCCCGGGACCTTCGCCGGTTCCACCGGTTTTCCACTCCATCACGCCGTCGTGTGAAAAGGCCAGCAGCGTATTCATCCTTCCATCGGAAATGTACACTCTATCATTATCAATTGCGAAGCCTTCTATAAAATAATACTCATACCCAGCGATTTCCGGCGACAATAAAGTATCAACAGGTTCGTAACAGGGCAGTGTAGCGCCGAGTACAGGATCACCTGCAGACTCGAGCCATCTTTGCAGTACAACCGCATCTTCCCGGCTGTCCGGATCGTTGCACCCTGCACAAAGCACGATGGGGAGAAGCGCGATACGAGCGGCTCTACCCATTTCTCCACGATACCCTGTAAACATGGAAAAACGTTGTTCCGACAAGATTCACCCGCCCTTCTTCGGAGTCACCCCGCAAACCTGCTCCGCAACGACAAAGCTGTCTTCATGCATCGAGAAAGCCGCTGCACTGTGGTTCAGGAGAGCAACGGAGGCTGTGCTGTCAACGGGATCAGCTCTCCACAGGCTGAGTTGTCTGCTCCAGAAGTACAGTGCTGTAAGTTATATGTGCAACTGACCCGCCCTCGCATTTCCCTCCGCCTTTCAAGGCAGTCGCGGTAGAGGTTTGGCACCGCATATTGTACTCCTCCGTGTCTCGGGAGCAAGGTCCGATCCCGTAACCGGAGCCGGCGGCCCGTAACCCGGAGGGCTGTGCGGCCCGGGCGGGGAACGGGGGAAAATGCCCTCAGCCCGGGGTCACTCCTCCCTCAGGTCGAGGCTGTTTCGCCCCGCGGGGTTTGACTTTAGGGTTTTTCTTCGTTAGCATCCGGGCTCAAGCCTTTGAAAGCCGGGCACCCGGCTTTCACACAACGACATCGGCAGAGGCCTGTCCTCCGGGGGGAGGCCGGTCCATGCCGGCATCCGGGAGCGTGAGAAATGACGGAAAAGCTTTCATCCAAGGACCTCATGGAGCTGGAGAACAGGTATGGCGCCCACAACTACCACCCTCTGCCGGTGGTGCTTTCCCGGGGTCGGGGTGTGCATGTCTGGGACGTGGAGGGGAAGCGGTACTACGATTTCCTGTCGTCCTACTCCGCGGTGAACCAGGGGCACTGCCACCCGAAGATAGTCAAGGCCCTCACCGATCAGGCCGGAGTGCTGGCCCTGACCTCCAGGGCTTTCTACAACGATGTGCTCGGGGTTTTCGAGAAGTACGTCACCGAGTACTTCGGGTACGACAAGGTCCTTCCCATGAACACCGGCGCCGAGGCGGTGGAGACCGCCATAAAACTTTGCCGGAAGTGGTCTTACACACGAAAGGGAATTCCGGAGAACCGGGCGAAGATAGTGGTCTGCGAGAACAACTTCCACGGGAGGACCACCACCATAGTATCCTTCTCCAGCGATCCCGACGCCTACGGCGGCTACGGCCCCTTCACCCCGGGGTTCGTGAGGATTCCCTACAACGATCTGGCCGCCTTGGAGAAAGCCCTGGAAGACCCGGATGTCGCAGGCTTCCTGGTGGAGCCCATCCAGGGGGAGGCGGGGGTTTTCGTGCCGGATCCCGGCTACCTCAGCGGCGCAGCGGCGCTCTGCCGGAAGAAGAACGTGCTCTTCATCGCCGACGAGGTGCAGACCGGAATCGCCAGAACCGGAAAGCTTCTGGCCTGCGACCACGAGAATGTGAGGCCTGACATCCTCATCCTTGGCAAGGCCATAAGCGGTGGGATGTACCCGGTGTCGGTGGTGCTGGCGGACGATGAAATCATGCTGGTCATCAAGCCCGGCCAGCACGGCTCCACCTTCGGCGGCAACCCGGTGGGCGCCCGGGTGGCCATCGCCGCCCTGGATGTCGTGAGGGACGAGAAACTGGCCGAACGCGCCGAGGTCCTGGGAGAACTCCTTCGCCGGGAGCTTTCGGCCATAGATTCTCCCATGCTGACCCTGGTTCGGGGCAAGGGGCTTCTCAACGCCGTGGTCATCAAACCCCACAAGGGCATGGAGGCCTGGGACGTGTGCCTCCGCATGGCGGAGAACGGCCTTCTGGCCAAACCCACCCACGACCACATCATCAGATTTGCGCCCCCCCTCGTGATAACCGAGGATGAGATAAAGGACTGCGCGGGCATCATCCGCAAGTCCATCGAATCCTTCCGGTAGCCTTTCGGCGGCGGGGGGGGCTTCCCCCCCGCCGTCAATTCATTCATAGCAGCAACGGGCGGTGTTCAGATGTGCAGGGTGCTTCTCCCGGGCGACAGCCTGACCGCCGTCCGAGCCGAAGGCAGTGGCTTCGCCTCGCGGTGGACGGGGTTCACCTGAACGGCCGGAGCGCCGGGCTATGCGCCGGAACGGCGATACGGCGGGTTGCGCTTGACCGGGTGAGCCGCCGTTAGTATAAGGAACCCGACATCGGCGGAAACCGACTTGCCCTGCTCCCGGTAAGCCGTCCGCCGGTTGCCGTTTCAGCCTTTGCGCTCCGGAGGCGCGGCTGGAAGGGGAGGAGAGGGTCGCGAGCATTCTGGAGGTGAGGGGATGATGAGCGTGTTTGCTGTTCTTCTGTTGGCCGTGTCCGGAGCACACGGCGATGTGGTGATAACCGAGATGATGTACAACCCGGACGGCCCCACCCTCGGGCCCGACAGTCTGTACGAGTGGGTGGAGATATGCAACCTCACCGACGGGCCGGTTCAACTCGGGGGCATGATTCTCAGTGATCGGGGCAACGGCTTGGTGCTCGATGCCTACGAGCTGGCGCCCGGGGTCAGGGCGGTGATTCCGGCCCACATGGAATCCTTCGTCTCCGCCTACGGCGACGATATTCCCGTGGTTTCATGGACCGGCGAATGGCCCGGTCTGTCCAACTCCTCCGACATAATCACCCTCAGCGACAGGTACGGCATGGTGCTGGACATGGTCCCGTACACGGACCAGTGGGGAATCACCGAAGGAAGGCGCAGGAGCGCCGCCGACGGTACCGGCTCCTCCCTGGAGAAGATAGACATCCGGGGGCCCAACGAAGCCTTCAACTGGGCCGCGTCGGTGGACTACGACTGCCCCAGGCGGGACCCGGATACCGGGGAAGACAAGTGCTGGGGAACCCCGGGAGCGGTGAACAGCGTGGAGTGACCCGGAGCACGCCCGGCGGGCTCCCGATTCCGATACGCACAGGGTAACGACAGAGGCGAAGCTCTCCCGCTGCGCGCCGACCGGGGCTTTCGGAAGCGGGGGCCCGTCCGTTTACGAGATGTAGCCCAGGCCTTCCAGCTTCTTCTTTATCGCTTCCTCCGACTCGCCCCGGCGGGGGTCGAGTTTATCCATCTCCCGCTCCAGAACGTGAAGCACGAACTCCTCCGGGGAGGAGTAGCCGCCGATGGAGGCTACCCTTTGAAGCCTGTCCATGAATCCGCCGTCGAGTTTCAGCTTGAGTTTCGCCATAACTGCCTTTCCGGGCCTTTTCCGTCTTAGACCCTGACCCTGAAAACCACCGCTCCGATCGCGGCGGAGAGGCTTCCCGCCGCCAGGAACACCCCGAACCAGCTCCATCTGCCCCCGAGAACCCGGTATCGGGCCTCCGGCAGATCCATCCTTACCCACTCCACCGGGCCGTCCGCGGGAAGGCTGCCCAGGAAGGGCTTCAGGAGTCTTCCGGGAAAGCCCGTGTTTTCTGCACCCCGGAGGATGATGCATCCACGGCGGCTGTTTTCTGCGCCCAGGCGGACTGTGGTGTCCGAAAAAGTCAGTTCAGCGCCGGGGGAATCGATGACGACCCGGAAACTGGTCTGCCCCAGGGCGTCCAGAAAGACCACGGGAGCCTTCAATTCCATTCCCGAAGCGGCGGGCCGGAAATCGTCCCTCGGCGGGAGTTCCCTCCACTGGACCGTCACGGTCACCGGCCCGTCCGGAACGACCCTTCCGTACCTGGCGTCCAGTTGGGCCGCGGTTATCAGAAAAGGGGCCGCTATCACCAGCATGGGCCTTACGATCAGCCGGAGGTAGGCGAAGTTGTCCGCCAGGAGCCCCCCGGCGGTCTTCACCACGGTTCGGGGCGAGTGGAGGTGCAGCAGCATCCCCAGGACCCGGGCTCCCATTCTTTTCCTGAGGGCGGCGATACGTTCCTGGTCCGAGCAGAACCGGAAAATCAGCGCCATAACCGGCCCGGAGGCCAGGGATACGGCCGTAAGGCCCGTCGGGGCGGAGGTCCCGAAGGGGCGCAGAATCGCGTCGAAAAACGCCGTCATGCCCCGGGCTCCAGGAGTTCGGAGATGATTCCGCCCATGTCCGTCAGGGCCGGCCCCTCCCGCACGGGGGCACTGGAGATAAGGGTTCCGGGGCAGACCGAAGGGTCGCTGCAGTGATCCCCGCTCCAGGGGTCGGTGTTAGGGGTGATCACTTCCTCGGGGAAGGCCCCCAGGGTGGTTTCCCAACTGCACCGGTAGCCTCGGTTGTAGCCCACTATCATGTCGGGGGCCGTGGGAGGAAGGGGCACGCCGGGGAACAGGTCCGCGGTGATGAAGGCCCGTTTTACCGGGTTGCGCCCGTTGAAGGGGTCCACCGCCGCCTCCAGGTCACGGGCTATTCTCCGGAGCAGGGAGTGTTTCTCCGCTTCCGGAACCGTTCCGTGGGGCTCCCTGCCGGCAAGGTTTACGTACAGGCTGTTGAGCCCCAGACCGTAGGCCGAGGTGCGGCTCCAGTCCAGGCAGGCGAACATGTCCTTGTTCCTGTTTTCCGGAAATGCGATGCCGGCGTAGCCCTCCGCGGCCAGCCAGCTGTTCAGGCCGAAACCCCTGTTGAAGGGGGCGAAACCGTGGTCGGATATGATGAGGAGTTCAGTGTCCGGGCCAAGGAGTTCCATGGCCATGCCCACCGACCTGTCCGCCCGGGCGTAGATTTCGGCCATGATGCGGCGGAACCTGGTGGGAACGGCGTCGTGCAGGGGGTGCTCCGGGTCTATGGTCCTGTAGTACATGTGCTGATTCAGGTCGGTGCTGGAGAAGTAGAAGAAAAGGAATCCGTCGTTCCACCGGCTCAGGGCGTGGTGGAAAAGCCTTTCCCTCTCGTTGAAGACCATTGCGGCCTGGGAGAAGTAGTCGTCTTCGTCGAAAACGCCTCTGGAAAGCGCCTTGGTGTCTTCAGGGAAACCCTGGGTGTAGAAGAGACCCACCTCATCCGCCAGGCTCCGGGCGAACCAGTCGGGCCCGGATATGGGCAGGGCCGGGTTCTCGGGGTCTATGTTCAGAGGGGTGAGGTAGAGCCTGAGTTTGGGGGAGACCTCCTTGAGGTAGAAGCGCCCGATGGCGTGAACCGTGGAGATCCCCGGCAGGGCCGGGAAGGAGAACCTCACCCAGGGGGTCCAC
>JAKPTG010000041.1 GCA_029571005.1 Candidatus Fermentibacterota bacterium | reverse complement strand
CGCCTCGTCGCGGTTCGGATCTGTTCTGTTCGAGGAGGGTTCGAGATGGCAGGCCGATACGGCGACGATCGCCGGGATTGATTATCAGGAGATGACGGCCTGGTACGGGCTCTGCGTCAGACCCGGGGGCTCCGTCATCGCGGTGGTGGGTGACATCACGCCGGACGAGGCGCTCGGTTTCGTCGAGGAGAACTTCGGGGAATGGAGCGATCCGGACGAGCCTCTGCCCCCGGCACAGCCGCTCGTGTTCAGGTCCGGCCCCGGCGAGATCCTTGTCGAAACCCTCGAAGGGCGCATCGAGGCAGGCGTCTTGTTCGGCTGTGAGGCTCCCGCCTACGGTTCCCCGGACTACCAGGCCTTCAGGATGATGACGAGCATTCTTGGCGGCGGCATCAGCTCCCGGATGGGCATGAACCTCCGCGAGAGGCAGGGGCTGACCTACTCGGTCGGTGCATATGTGCAGAGTGCGATCTACGAATCCCCGTCGGTCTTCATCACGATGTTCATGACCGGAGCCCCGTTCGCATTGAGGGCGCTCGAGGCCGCGCAGCAGGAATGCGCCCTGATGGCCGGCGAGGGCGTGCAGCCGGAGGAACTGATCCTCAGGCAGTATATGAATATCGGGCAGCACTCCCTGGGATTCGACACATACGACGAGGTGGCGCGGTATCTTGCCGCGAGAGAGTCACTGGGGCTTCCCCTGGATTCCGACCTCTCGAATCTGCGCGAGATCCTCTCCCTCAATGTGGACGATATCAGGGATGTCGCCGCCAGGTACTTCACCGGTGAATGGTTCGTATCCGCCGCCGGCGGTATCGACGAGAATCTCCAGCCGTTGGAGTAGGCTTTCCGATGACCCGGCGCCGGCCCGCCCTGGCCGGCGCCATCGTCTCGCGCCCACGATACCGGCGGTCGCAGGCCTCGAACCACCGGCGGGTCTCCCGCCCCCTACCGGATCCGAATAGACCAGGTCGGTGTTGTAGCAGCGCACGTAGAGCTGTCGCCGGCGGCACACAGGAAATCCGGCGCCGTCGAGACCGGGACCCTTTCTATGGTGCGCCCCGTGTGCCGGTTGAGGATGTAGATGAAGTCGTCCTCCGCTGTGAAGCCGTAGCCTGAGATGATGGCGTCGCCCACACCACGAAGTTCTCGGAGTTGATGAGCAGCGGTTCGCTCCTCCAGAGAACCTCCAGTGAAACGGGATCGTTGGCGGTGATGAAGCCGTTGAGCCCGCCCGAGCTTTCCGCGTAGGTGCTGTGCACGTTCGAGACGTAGAGAACGCCGTCCACCATGTCCGCCCATTTGATCTGCTGGAATGTGAAGGGGGGCCGCCTCGACGTCGGCCGGAACGTGGGCGTAGGGTCAGAAAGTCGAGAGTTCACCCCTTCAGGGAGATAACTCATTCGTGAATACCCATCTCCGACATCGGCGGCTTGCGTTGACGTGAACTCCCTCCGGCTCTATTATTATTTTAATGATTCCGACAAAATGGATATGTTCATAGAGGGGGGAACATGAACGTGGCTCATATGGTTATGCTTCTTGTGACTGTCTCTGCAACCTTCGCCGGCCGGGATGCGTCTCTTTCCACGGTACTTACACCAGACGGAAGAATCATGGAGGGTGCGTCGGGTAGTTTCGATCCCGAAGGGTTCCGCATGACTTACGGTCCCGACGGGGAGCCGCTGTTCGTGGAGGAAGCATCCCTTTCCGGGGAACCTGCTCCTTTTCCTGAGAGGCAGTATGACAGAGGCACTTGGTATCCCCTGGGAAGCGGTGTAGGAGGAGGAACATACCCTTGGGTCTATGCCATCGCCGTGAGCGGCTCGGATGTGTACGTTGGGGGAGCTTTTACCCAGGCTGGAGGCAGTCCTGTCAACTACATCGCCCGGTGGGACGGCAGTTCCTGGCATCCTCTGGGAGACGGTGTGGGCAGCTATGTCCGTGCCATCGCCGTGAGCGGTTCGGATGTGTACGTAGGGGGGCAGTTTACCCAGGCCGGAGGCAGCCCTGCAAACTACATCGCCCGGTGGGACGGTAGCTCCTGGCATTCTTTGGGAAGCGGTGTAGGAGGAGGAGGAACATACCCTCAGGTCAATGCCGTCGCCGTGAGCGGTTCGGATGTTTACGTTGGGGGGTGTTTTACCCAGGCTGGAGGTAACCCTGCAAACTACATCGCCCGGTGGGACGGCAGCTCCTGGCATTCTCGAACCGGCGTGAACTACAATGTCAATGCCATCGCCGTGAGCGGCTCGGATGTGTATGCCGGGGGATGGTTTACCAAGGCCGGAGGCAGCCCTGCCAAATATATCGCCCGGTGGGACGGCAGTTCCTGGCATCCTCTGGGAAGCGGTGTGAACGGCGGTGTTCGGGCCATCGACATATCCGATACGGGCATTGTGTACGTGGGGGGGGATTTTACCAAGGCCGGAGGCATCACTGTCAACTACATCGCCCAGTGGGATGGAAGTAACTGGCATCCTCTGGGAAGCGGTGTAGGAGAAGGAGGAACATACCCTCAGGTCAATGCCGTTGCCGTGAGCGGTTCGGATGTGTACGTAGGGGGGCAGTTTACCCAGGCCGGAGGCAGCCCTGCCAACTACATCGCCCGGTGGCGTGATCCAGACGTAGGGATTGATGCCACCCCGGAAGTTATAACGGGCACTATTCATGCCTCTCCCAACCCTACCAGCACCGGAACGGAACTCTCATTCCAGAGCAACGGGTTTTCCCCGCTTACACTCGAGATCTACGACACCGCCGGGCGGCTTGTGAGAACGGAGGCTCTGGGAACCCTGCCCGCGGGCTCACAGGCCCACTACTGGAACGGCCAGGGCGGGAACGGGCAGGCCCTTGCCCAGGGTGTGTACTTCGTGAGGCTCTCCAGCGCT
>JAKPTG010000040.1 GCA_029571005.1 Candidatus Fermentibacterota bacterium | reverse complement strand
CATTCTTCTGCTGGGCCCCACCGGGGTGGGCAAGACCCTGCTGGCCAAGACCCTGGCGAGGATTCTGGAGGTCCCCTTCGCCATCGCCGACGCCACCGCACTCACCGAGGCCGGCTATGTGGGGGAGGATGTGGAGAACATCCTTCTGAGGCTGCTCCATGTCACGAACATGGACGTTGAGGAAGCCCAGCACGGGATCATCTACATAGACGAGCTGGACAAGATATCCAGAAAATCCGAAAACCCTTCCATAACCAGGGACGTGTCCGGTGAGGGGGTTCAGCAGGCCCTGCTCAAGATAGTGGAGGGCACTGTGGCGGGGGTCCCCCCCCAGGGCGGGCGTAAACACCCTTACCAGGAGAACATCTACATAGATACAACCGGGATTCTTTTCATCTGCGGCGGGGCCTTCCACGGCCTGGACAGGATAATCGAGTCGAGGCTCAGCCGGGGAACCATGGGTTTCGGCGCCGACATTCCCGGAGAAGACCGGGATGTATCGCTTCTGGAACGTGTGGAGGTACACGACCTGGTTCGTTACGGGATCATTCCGGAGCTGGTGGGCCGGCTGCCGGTGGTGGTCACCCTGGAGGACCTGGACGAGGACGCCCTGGTCCGGGTTCTCAAGGAGCCCAGGAATGCCCTTCTCCGGCAGTACTCGTTTCTGTTCGAGCAGGAGGGGGTCGAGCTGGACATCAGCGACGGCGCCCTGAGGGCGATCGCGGAGGAGGCCCGGAAGGCCGGGAGCGGCGCCAGGGGTCTTCGGACCATCCTTGAGCGGATACTGCTGGAGCCGATGTACTCCATCCCCGATTCCGACGGTAAACCGGGGAGGCTGCTGGTTGACAGGGCCTGCGTGACCGGGGCGAAGAAACCCCGGATCATCTCCGGGAGGGGGAGGAAAGCGGTCTGATTTGTCCGGTCTGGAACTCCGGTTTCTGAAAAGCTGCCCTGGGGGGGCCGGTCTCCCGGATGACGGTCTTCCGGAAGTTGCCTTCACCGGCCGGTCCAACGTGGGCAAGTCATCCCTGATAAACGCCCTGGCCGGAGGGGGGGCGGTGGCCAGAACCAGCTCCACCCCGGGCTGTACCAGGTTCATCAACATCTACTCCACGAACCGCGGCTACTACATAGCCGACCTGCCGGGTTACGGCTACGCCAGGGCTCCGGTATCGGACCGGGCCCGTTGGCTCGTGTGGATGCAGGATTACCTGGAGGGCCGGCGTCCGCTCAGGGGAACCGTGATGCTGGTGGACTGCCGGCACCCTGGGCTGGAGAGCGACCGGGCCATGGCTGCGATTCTGCGGGGGTGCGGAAAGCCTTATGTGGTGGCCCTCACCAAGAGCGATAAACTGGGGCCGGCCAGGCTGGCCGGGTCCCGGAAGGAAGCCGGGGAACTGGGGCCGGTGATCTCCGTGTCCTCGTTAAAGGGAACCGGGATCCGGGAACTGCTGAACTGGCTCGTCCAGGTAACGGCGGATTAGGGGGAGGAATGCCGGTCAGAATAATCGTGGGTCTCCAGTGGGGAGACGAGGGCAAGGGCAAGATGGTTGACCGTCTGGCGGAAGACGCCTCGGCGGTGGCCAGGTTTTCCGGAGGAGCCAACGCCGGCCACACCGTCAAGACCCCCGCCGGTACTTTCGCCCTGCATCAACTGCCCTCCGGGGTTCTGCGGGAGGGGATGCTGGGAGTCATCGGCGCAGGGTGCGTAGTGGATCCCGGCGCCCTGCTGGAAGAGATCGGGACCCTCGAGAAGGCCGGCATACTCTTGGGGGACAGGCTCATAGTGAGCGGCAAGGCTCACCTGGTCCATCCCGCCGCGAAGGTGGTCGAGGCCCTGGCGGAGAGGGACGCGGCGGGAAGAATCGGCACCACCGGGCGGGGGATAGGCCCCACCTACGCAGACAAGTTCAGCCGCCGGGGCATCCGTCTGGAGGACATCTCGATGCCCGGAAGGTTCGCCGAGGCTTCCGAGAGAAGAACCGAGCGCTGTATTCTGGAGTCGGGGCTGGACGGCTCCGATGCTTCGGAACTCAGGGAGCGGACCGATGTGTTCGTCAGGGACGCCCTGGCTCTGGCGAGGTACGCCGGGGACGCCTCCTACGCCCTGTCAAAAATCCTTGAGGAAAACGGAACGGTGATCGCCGAGGGGGCCCAGGGCGCCCTTCTGGACCCGGATCACGGTACCTATCCCTACGTGACCTGCGGCCAGTGCGTCAGCGGAGCCGCCTGCACCAGTCTGGGTTTCGGTCCCGGCAAAGTGGACCAGGTGGCGGGAGTTCTGAAGGCCTATTGCAGCAGGGTCGGCGAGGGACCGTTCCCCACGGAGCAGGCCAATCCGGTGGGGGACCGGATAAGGGAGGCGGGCAACGAGTACGGAACCACTACGGGACGGCCCCGACGGTGCGGCTGGCTCGACGGCGTCCTGGCCCGGTACGCGGTGCGCCTCAACGGATGCGACTGGATAGCCATAACCCTGCTGGACGTGCTTTCGGGGTTCGAAAGCCTGAAGATCTGCACCAGGTACGAGCTCGACCCCGAGCAGGACCTTGCCCTCTTTGAAACCGGAGCCCGGCTCGCTTTCCATGTTCCGGTGTACGAGAGCCTGCCCGGCTGGAAGGAGGACATCCAGGGCGAGACCCGGTGGGAATCCCTGCCGGAGAACGCCAGAAATTACGTTCTGGCGGTTGAGAAACTCGCCGGAGTGCCGGTCAGGGCGGTGTCCACCGGGCCGGAACGGAGCCACCTTATCGTCAGGGACGTATGATGCCGGATCGTCCCCACTGGCCCGGGCACCTGTTCGATACCCACTGCCACCTGCACTTCCCGGAGCTGTCCGACGACCTGGACCCGGTCATGGAGCGGGCGTTGGAGGCGCAGGTCAGGGGCATCCTGATCCCCTCCGTTGACCTGCCCTCGAGCGTCGTCTCCAGCAGGATCGCCGGGGAACGGGGCCTCTGGAGTGCGGCGGGGTTCCATCCCAACCATCTGGAAGGAGCTTCGGAGGAGAGTTTTCGTGGAGTAAGGCGGCTCTGCCTTCTCCCTCAGGCCGCCGCAGTCGGCGAAACCGGCCTCGATCGCTGCCGGAACCGTTTTCCCATGGAACTCCAGCTCCACTGGTTCCGGCGGCAGATAGAGCTTGCGGAAGCCCTGGGCCTTCCCCTGACGGTTCACTCCCGGGGCGCCGAGGAGGAGGTTCTGGAAGCCCTTCCCGCAAGGCCCTCCTTCCCGGTCGTTCTCCACAGTTGGAGCGGCGGGCCGGAAACCACGAAGAAGGCCGTCTCGAGGGGTTTCTACATAGGCTTCACCGGGGCCGTCACGTACCGCCGGAGCGATCCGGCGAAGATCTTCGACGGGGTGCCCAGGGAGCTGGTGCTGGCGGAGACCGACGCTCCGTTCCTGCCCCCCGAACCCTTGCGGGGCCGCAGGAACGAACCGGCCCATGTCCGCCTGACGGCCCGGTGGATAGCCGGGCGCTGGGACGTTTCCATGGCGGAGGCGTGCTCCGTTCTGTGGGAAAACGGCCTCAGGGCCTTCAGATTGCATCCCGGGAACCGGAGGACCCACCTGGTTTACCCCATGGGCGCCGGGCTCTACGTCAACCTGACGGGGTTGTGCAACTCGGACTGCGTCTTCTGCGTGCGGAAGCGGGTGGACGGCATCGGAGGGTACTACCTGAGGCACCGGGGGGAGCCGTCGAGGGAGGCGGTGCTGGCCGCCCTGGAGGCCGCGGAGCCCGGGGAGTACTCCGAGGTGGTTTTCTGCGGCTACGGAGAACCCACCATGAGGCCCGACCTTCTGGCGGAGGCGGCGGAGGCGGCCTCCAGGGCCGGCGCCGAGACGAGGCTGAACACCAACGGGCTGTGCCTGGATCACCTGAGCCCGGACGAGACGGCGGACCTGCTGAAGAGGTTCACCAGGGTGAGCATAAGCCTGAACGCTTCCGGCGGCGTGGAGTATCGCCGTCTGTGCCACGGCAGCTGTGACGGCGCCTGGGAGAAGCTGATGTCCTTCATCCGCCTGGTCGGAAAGCTGGGGATTCCGGGGCGGCTTACCGCCGTGTCCGGCGCCGGGGCGGATATCCCCAGGGTCCGGGCACTGGCCGCCCGGCTGGAGATGCCCTTCACCCTCAGGGAGGGGTAGTGAACGAGGCCGGCGTCAGGGCGACGCTGAAGCTCCTTGGGGTCTCGCCCGACAGGGAATTGGGGCAGAACTTCCTTGTCAACCCTTTCCTGGCCGCGAGAATCGCCGCCTTGCTGGATCCTCCGGAGGGCGCACTGCTCGAGATAGGCCCCGGGCTCGGGGCCCTCACGGAAGCCTTGTTGAAGCGGGGGCACCGGGTGACCGCCCTTGAGGTCTCCCACGCCATGAGCCGGTACCTGACCGGGCACCTGCCCGGCGTAAGGGTGGTCCAGGGCGACTTTCTGAAGACCGACCCCCGGGACATTCCCGGCCACCCCTTCGCACTGGTGGCGTCCAACCTTCCCTACAGCATTTCCACCCCGGCGCTTCTTCGGCTGTGCGAACCCGGCTTCGGCACCGTTTCCAGGGCGGTTCTGATGCTTCAGAAAGAGGTGGCGCTCCGTCTCGAGTGTGTTTCCGGGGGACGGGAGTACGGCAGGCTCGCCCTGGCTGTCTGGCCGCATTTCCGGGTGAGCGTTCTCTTCGAGGCAAGTCCCTGGGAGTTCTTTCCACGGCCCGAGGTGGACTCCCTGGTGGTCCTGCTGGAGAGGAAGGCGGTTTCTCCCCTGAAGCCGGAACTCCACGGGCGTTTCCTCAAACTGGTGAAGGCTTCCTTTTCCGCCAGAAGGAAGAAGATCGTGAACAACCTTGCCCGGGCATATGGGAAAGAGCGGTCATTGGCTATACTTGGCGGCGCGGGGGTGGATCCGGACCTCCGCCCCGAGAAGGTGGCTCCGGAGGATTTCGCAAGGATGGCGGAGGAGGTGGGTTCTTGAGGAGGCATATCGCCGCGGTTCTCTTTCTTACCGCTCTTCTCCGGGCCTGGAACGCCAATTACTCGATCGGGCTGGATCAGTACAAGAACACCAGCACCCTCAGCAACAGCCTCACCTTCTCCAGGGGGCTCACCGAGACCCTGAGCCTGAACGGTTCCGCGAACTTCACCGCCCTGAGGGAGTACGCCCTGAACAGCTTCACCGACGGCAGAAGCGGCCGCGGCTGGCTGAGCTGGAGGCCGGTTCCGGGCCTGGAACTATCCGCCGAATTCGCCCGGAGCCTGGACCTGAAGGACATAGAGGGGAAGATGGAGCAGGATCGGGTGCACGACAGCGGCACCGGGCAGATAAGGTACGCCCCTGCGGACTGGCTCTCCCTGAATATGCGGGCGGGCCTTTTTTCCTCCAGCACCATGGAGCGGGATTCCCTGGAACCCAAGGTGAACGACGGCTCCCTGCAGGATGTCGGCGCCACCCTGAACAGAAGGCTTTTCGGGTGGCTCAACACAAACCTTAATGTGACCAGGGGAAGGTCCTTCGGAAGCCTGGTGGATTCCGGGCGGGACAACATTTCCGCCCGGGCGGCCTACAACTTTCCCTCTCCCTGGCTCGGGGGGAGGCTCACCGCCGAGGTGAGCGCCGGAAGGAACTACAACACCTACTATGAGGACAGGACGAACCGGTACGGAGATACCTGGGGGCACACCGAGTCGGTGACCCTTCCCGAGCTGATTCCCGGAATATTCATGGAGATGAGCGGCGGCTGGTCTTACGAGGACAGGACGAACCGGGATTTCGAACCCGACAGCGTCCTTGAGGGCCATCCCAACGACAACACCGTCCACAACAGGAACATCGGCAGCACCATAGTGTGGGACATGCTGGAGGATGTGGAACTCAACATCAGCGTCTCCAGGGCCCTGAGCCTGTATGAGTCGAAGACGTACATAGCCGGGGTCCCTGAACTGTTCGATGTCTCCAGGGCCACCGAGGACAGGACGCTCTCCTTCCGGATAAGCTACACCCCCGGGGGCAGCAGCATCACCTTCCACCGGATAGTTGACCTCCACCGCACCGATACCGAGGGAACCTGGGAGGACAGTTTCGGCAACGTTTACCAGGACGACACGGACAATGACGAACTCCGGGAGATGCTGGGGGTGAGCGCCCGGATTCCCCTCAACCCATGGTTCACCCTCAAGGGGGAGATGCAGGGGCAGCGCCGGGAGACCATGTACATAATGGCGGCCATGTCCGGGGAGAGCCGCCGGAGTTCCACCTACAGCGTAAGGCCCGGTTACGAGTGCCGGTTGGCCGGGGGCTGGAAGCTTGACCATTCGGTGAAGCTCAGCGCGGACTACACCACCTACTTTTTCCCCGAGTTCACCAGCCAGGGCAACCGTCTGAGCCGCAGACTGGACTCGTTCTTCAACTTCAGCCGGATGAGCAGCGACAGCACCCTGCTGGGACTGAGCCACAGCTTCTGGTTCCGCGACCAGGGACGCTACGAGAACCGGCTCTACTCCCGCACGTCGGAAACGGTCAACTCCAGGGTCACCCTGAACACCGGTTTTCACGTGTCTGCAAGGGTGGGGGTCACCCCGAGCTACGGCTGGGAATACTCCTGGAACAACAGGCTCGATCTCGGTTACAGTGAAGACGAACACATCCACCACCTGGGGTTGAAGAGCAGTATAAAGGCCTTCGGAGGAGTCCTGTCCACCGGCATCACCCGGTCCTTCCGGCGGACCGGCACCCCCAGCTACTGGCAGGCCTCGGTGTCCTTCAACTGTCTGCTTTAGGAGCGATCATGAAATACGCCCTGACGGCGGCCGCTATGCTGATGGTGTCATGCAGCGTCTTCCAGCCCAGGGAACCGGAAGCCCCCGATCCGAACCCGGGGGTGCAGTGGCAGGATCCCATTCACCCGACCCTGGTGCTGGCCAACCTGCAGAACTCCCTGGGCGGCCTTTCCGTGAACTTCTACAGTGCATGCTTCCACGAGAACTTCACCTTCGAGGCGGACCCGCTGGACGTCTCCGATCCGGCCTTCAGCGGCCTGAACTTTTCCGACTGGGGTCGTCCCGTGGAGGTACAGACCGTGTCCTCCATCATCTATCAGGCCCAGGCCTCCGGTGCCCCCAGGGACAGCCTGGCTTCGGTGTTCTTCATGACCAATCCCGGTTATCCGGGCGACTCTCCCGTACCGGTGGACAGCACCACGGTTTACCGCGACTACTTCATAGTCGCTGCGGGAACCCTCGGCTGCGGCTGGGACCGCCCCTCCATGGGCAAGGCGGTCATAACCATGGTGGAGGACGAATTCGGCCTGTGGAGCATCATCCGCTGGGAGGACAACCGGGTCTCGGGGTACACCGGCGAACACTACACCTGGGGCGTAGCCAAGGCCCTGTACCGGTGATAACCCATGATTCGGCGCTTCTGGCGAAGGAGGCCGCCGCGGTTTACGGCGGGCTGGCCTTCGATCTTGGAACCGGTGAACTGGAGGTCCCGCGGCTGGCCTTGAAGACCAATCCGTCAATGCTCTGGATCGGGGTTGATATCCGCCCGGCGGCCCGTCCCCGTTCTTTTCCGTCCGTTCTTTCGGTCCGGGCCGGGGTGGAGACCGTGCCCCGGCTGTTTCCCGCAGCCCTGGCGGACCTGGTGACGGCCAACCCTCCGTACCTTGTGGAGGGAGCGGGAAGACCGAGCCCCGACCCCGACAGGGAGGCCCGGCGCCGGGGCGGCCCCCTGCTGCTTTACCGCTTTGCCTTCGCCGCAGCTCATCTCCTGAAACCCGGAGGGCTGGCCCTGTTCTCCTTCCGGAAAGGCATGGAGGACAGGGTCCGCACCGCCTTTCGGGCTTCGGGCGTAGAGCCGGAAAAGGTGCGGTTCAGCGGGGCCGCAGGTGTGCTGGCGGGCCGGAGGACGGCCCCGTGAGTCGGCCGTGGTTCGATCTTCACAGCCATACGGTTCCGGGAGTGGACGATGGCCCGGTCACCCCGGCGGAGGCCCTGAGACTTCTGGAAAAGGTGCGCCGGGAGATGCCGGAAGGTTCCGTGGTGGCCGCCACTCCCCATTATTCCACGACGATGTCGCTCTTCGCCCTCCGCTCCCGAATGGAGAAGAGCCGCAGGTTTGCGGAGCAGGTCTCGTCTCAGGAACTGAGGGTGCTCTGCGCCGGCGAACTCAAGCTGGGCATGCGCTTTTCCGGGTTTCACCGGTTACTGTCTTACCCCGGTACCCGGCGGGTGCTGGTGGAGTTCTCCCACGGCCTCGTCTGGTTCGGGGTTCTGAGAAGGTGTATGCGGCTCGTCAAGGACGGGTACCTGCCGGTGCTCGCCCATGCGGAGAGGTACCGATGGGCCGACGCCTCCAGGCTGAGGTTTCTTTCCGGGATCGGCGCCGCCGTCAGCATGAGCCTCAGATCCCTTGTCATTTCGAGGTTCCGAAAGAGGGCCGAGTGGATACTGGAATCGGGCTGCTGCCACCTGGTGACCAGCGACTGCCACGAAGAGGGCGACCCGGTGTTTGGGAGCGCCGCCCGGGAATTCGTGGAGAGGCTGTGTCCCGGCTCCTGGGAGGTTCTGGCGGCGGAAAACCCAAGAAGAATCCTGGAGGAGGAGCCCCTTCCTCCGCCGACGGGGGGGTATGGCCGTGGCTGAGATTCTGCTGGCGGGGGCCCGGGGTCTTCTGGGGACCGCCCTTCTGGCCCGTCTCGGCGACAGGGCCGAAGGCATGGACCTGCCGGAGCTGGACATCACGGACCCGGGCTCGGTGGCATCGGCTTTGGACCGGACCCGGCCGGAACTGATACTCAACGTCGCGGCGCTCACGGACGTGGACAGGTGTCAGATGGAGCCCGGGGAGGCCTTCAGGGTCCATCGGGACGGCGTCAGGAACCTGGCGGCCACGGGGGTGAGGCTCATAACCATCTCCACGGACCACGTGTTCACCTCCGGGGATTCGCCTTTCACCGAATCGGATTCCCCGACACCCGCTAACATCTACGGCGAAAGCAAGCTGGAAGGAGAACACGAGGCTCTGGCCCGCCCCGGCAACGCCGTGATCCGCACGTCCTGGCTGTTCGGCCGGGAAAAGGGGCTGATCCCATGGATCCACGGCACCCTGGCCTTGGGCGGGGAGGTCCGGGCCGTGGCCGACCAGACCGCTTGCGTCACCTATGTGTTTCACCTGGTCCGGGCCCTGGAGCGGTTGGCGGATACCGGCGAAGCCGGGATCTTCCACTGTGTGAACCCCGGAGAGACGTCTCCCCTCCGCCTTGCGGAGATGCTGCGGAAAAGGCTGGGCGCGGGAACGGTGCGCTCCGTGAGCTGGGCCGATCTGGGGCGTCCCGCCCCGAGGCCGGTGTACTCGGCCCTTGCCACGGAAAGAGGAATCGATCTTCCCCCCATCGAGGAGGCTCTGAAAGAGTGGCTGGGAACGCGGGAATGAGGGCGTACGTCGGTGAAGCGGCGCGCTGCCTGGACGGCTTCGACCTCGAGACCCTCGAGGATGTGTTCATCTGCATCCGGGACTCCTTCGCGTCGGGAGGGAAGCTCCTGATCTGCGGAAACGGCGGCAGCGCCTCGGACGCTTCGCACCTGGCGGGGGAACTCGTGGGAAGGTTCCGCCGGGAAAGACGTCCCCTCCCCGCCCTGGCCCTCACCGTGGACCCGGCGGTGCTGACGGCCCTGTCCAACGACTACGGCTACGACCGGGCCTTCGTCCGGCAGGTTCAGGCCCTGGGAAAACCCGGTGACGTGTTGCTGGCTGTCACCACCGGCGGAACTTCGCCGAACGTGGTCGCCGCCGGTGAAGAGGCCCGGAGGATGGGCATCAGGGTGGCGGCCTTCACCGCGGCGGGCCGGGAGGCCCCCTGGGCGGACATTCACTGGATGGCGCCGTCCCCGGTTACGAGCCACGCCCAGGAAGCGATGCTCGTGGCCTTTCATGCCCTGTGCGAAGCGCTGGAGGGGGCCCTTCTTGAAGAGGAGTAGCCTTCTCCTGAGAACCCTCCTTGGGGTTGTCGTGGCGGGAGCGGCCCTCTGGCTGACCTTCAGGAAAACCGACACGGCGGAACTGGCGGCGGCCTGGAACGCCTCGTCACGGGCGCTCCTGCTTCCGGTGCTGCCGCTGCTCGCCGCCAGCTACGGTTTCAGGGTGCTTCGATGGAAGGTCCTGCTCAGGCACCTGGAGGATATACCCATGAGGGTGCTGACACCACCGCTCCTCGTGGCCTTCATGCTGAACAGCGTCTTTCCGGGCAGGGTAGGGGAGGTGGCCAGGGCGGTGCTTCTGGCCAGGAGAACAGGCGTCCCTTTCTCCTCCGGATTCGCCACCGTGGTGATGGCCAGGCTGCTCGACGGCCTCACCCTCTCCCTCATGACCCTCCTGGTCATGGCGTCCATGTGGCCGGACCTGGCGTCATCCGTCCGCTCGGGTCTGATCCTTGCGGGGGCGGGCTACCTTGCGGTTCTGGCGGTCCTGGTTCTTCTGAGAAAGCGGCAAGAAAAAACCGCCTCGGCCCTGGTCAGGCCCCTGCTGGCCCTGGGTCTCCGCCGCCCGGCGGACCGGGCCCGGTCCCTCCTCCTCAGCTTCGCCTCGGGGCTGGATGTGATGAAAAGCCCCCGGGACACCCTGAAGGCCGCCGCCCTCTCCCTGGGAGTCTGGGGTTGTCTCACCCTCAGCGTGATACCCGTTTTCCTGAGCCTGGGAATCGGGTTCCGGTGGAACACCGCCCCTCTGGTACTGGTTCTTTCGGGGCTTGGGATGCTCATACCCACCCCCGCCGGCACCGGCACCGTCCACTACCTCCTTGGGGTAGTGTTTCCGGCGGTCACCGGGGTGTCGGCGGTATCCGCCCAGGCCATGGCCATCCTTTTTCACGCGACCCAGTTCATTCCCATAATAGTCGCCGGCCTTCTGGCCCAGGGGACGGTCTGCACCAAATCGCCTGATCGCCGTATATCAATTACCGACATTGATCCGGATTCCACCGCCCCTCCGGGGGAACCGGGCTCTTGACCGATCCTTATATTACCCCGGTAAAACCGTACGGATAGGCGAGGAGCGGAATCAATGCCTAATTACGATTACCAGTGCGAGCAATGTCGTCACCTGTACGAGAAATTCCAGCAGATGACCGACGCCCCGGACACGGTCTGTCCGAAGTGCGGCGGCCCTGTAAGAAGGCTCATCGGAACCGGAGCCGGGCTGATATTCAAGGGGAGCGGCTTCTACGAAACCGACTACAAGCGTAAGTCTCCCGCCTGCGCCCTGGGCGGCGAGGCTCCCTCCTGCTGCGACGGATGCTGCAAGAAAGACGACTGATACCTTCCGGGAATCACGGGAATGCGAAGGGGGCGGCATCGCCGCCCCCTTCCGGTAACCGGCGGAGCCGGTTTACATCACGCCGAATCCCCCGGTGATGACCCAGCGGCCTCTTTCCTTGACCAGCATTACCTCCTCGGTCTCTCCGCCCATGGACACCTCGACGTAGGCTTCCTCGCCCTCGATCCTCTCGGCGCCGACGGTCATGCCGGTGAATTCGGACTTGAATAGCTCGGATCCGGTGATAAGGCTCATGAATCCGGCGGTATCGAGCCTGCCGATCTCATCGGCGGTGACTGTTATGCCCAGGAACCCCATCATCATAGCGGTCTCTTCGGGGTTGGCCTTCATCTCCTCCACCGTAGCGTTGAATTCTTCGAGATCGGCTGCAGACATGCACTCGACGATAGTCTTGCCGTCACCGGCCTCAAAGGCGTTGATGACCTTCTCGACCGTGGCCTTGGGGCCGGGGGCCGCACCGCAGCCGGCGATCAGGGCCGCCAAGGCAGAGATGATCACGAGCTTCTTCATGCTTTTCTCCTGTTTCGTTTGGGTTTCACCGAAGCGCGAAGCACATTCCTTCGCCGCCGATTTTCCATCTTCCGTCTTCCAGAACCATCTGCACATCACCGGCGGCCGTATCGTTCAGGAAAACCAGCTCCACCTGAACGGCGGCCCGGGAGCCGGACAGGGTCACATCCCCGGTCTCGATAGAAGAATTCTCCATGACTCTCAGGAACATGGGCGATTCCACCAACCTGACCAACAGGGCGGAGGCGCCGATGGTATCAATTTCCCCAGGGGTTACGGCTACGCCGTAGGACGCCAGCAGTGCGGAAGCTTCCCCGGGATTGCCCCGCATCATCTCGAGGCCGATTCCGGCTTCGAGGGAGTCGAGGGCCGCACGGGACAGAAGAGAGACCGCCCGCTCGCCCTTCCCCCTCTTTGCCGCATCGAAGAAGGACTTCAGGGAAAGGGCCGGGTCGCCCGAACCGGAGCATGAAAGAAGCAGCAACAGAAGGCATGACGCCGGAACGGTTCTCAAAAAGCCTCCCCGAAAAGCGAAAACACCCCCCGCAAAAAACAAAGGTTTAATATATAAGTACCCTCCCCCGATGTGAAAAGGGTGAATCGCGCCTTGCCCGGGAATCCGCGGCGTTGCATTTTACGGGAACCGCATCCGGAAGGAGGCTCTTCTGGACATCCGTATCCTGTTGTGTTCGATGGTAGTATGCCTGTCATGCTCCGGAGGCTCCTCCCTCAGGGGAAACGCACCGGTGGAAGTGATTTTCTGGCACGCCATGGGAGGCCCCCTGGGGGACATGCTGGAGGACACCCTCATCGCCGAGTTCAATCTTCTGCATCCAGGCATTCGGGTAGTTCCGGTCAACATGGGGAACTACAACGCTCTCAGCCAGAAAATAATGGCTTCGGTGATGGCGGGATCGCCTCCGGCGGTGGCCCAGGCTTACGAAACCTGGACCGCGCAACTCATCCGGGGCGGGGTCATAGTGCCGCTGGATTCCCTGGCGGATGCAGACCCGTTCTTCTCCGACGATGACTGGAACGATTTCTACGAGGTGTTCCGTGAGAACAACACCTTCGATGGAAGGGTGTTCAGCTTTCCCTTCAACAAGAGTGTGCCCCTCATCTATTTCAACGCGGACCTTTACCGTGAGCTGGGCCTCGTTCCCGCCTCCACCTGGGATGAGCAGCGGGATCTGCTTCGGGCCCTGTGCCTGGACGCCGACGGAGACGGCGACTACCTGGACGAGGGCGACCGCTGGGGCACCGCCTTCGGCCCCAGTGTCTGGGTCTTCGAGTGTCTGCTGGCCCAGGCCGGAGGCTCCCTGCTGACCGCGGACGGAAGCGCGTCGGCCTTCCATAGTCCCGAAGGGGTGGAGGCCATGGGTTTTCTCGCGGACCTGATCTACCTGGACCGGACGGCTTACCTCTCCTCGGGCTACGACCATCAGAGGAACTTCATGGATGGGAGGGTGGGGCAGGTCCAGGGCTCCGTGACCAGCCTGGCCTTCATGGAAGAGGAACTGCAGAGAAGAAGGGAAGCCGGGCGGTCGGCGTTCACCGTTGGAGTCGCCCCCCTCCCGGGTTTCAGGCGCAATGCGGTGTACATCGCCGGGACGAACGTTGTTCTCTTCAGGAATGAAGACCCGGAGGTGGTGGAGGCGGGCTGGGAGTTCATCAAGTGGTTCACCGCTCCGGAGCAGCAGGCGCGATGGTCGGCGGGCAGCGGCTACCTTCCGGTCAGGCGCTCAAGCCTGGATCATCCCGCCCTTCAGGAGAAGTTTCTGAGGTATCCGGGCCTGTCGTCGGTGATAGCGCAGGTGGAAACGGCGCTGTACGAGCCTCAGACCACCGCCTGGTACGATGGGCGGGAGTTTTTGTCGGAAGCGGTGGAGATCGTTCTGTACGGAAGGATGTCTCCGGAGGAGGCCCTGAACAGGGCCGCCGCCCTGACGGACGCGGAAATCCGGTCGGAGACCTATAGGTAAGGGGGCCGTTATGAACAGGTTTCTTGTGCCGGCATTCCTGGCGTGCCGGCTCTGGGCGCAGGTTCTCACCGTGGCCGAAGCCAGGGCCGACCTGGACGGCGACGGTATTCCCGATCTCCTGGGGTGTACCGTCACCATCGCGGCGGTGGCCACCTGCGAAGGCACTCTCTTTTCCTCCACGGGGCTGAGTTTCTACGTGCAGGACGAAACGGCGGGGATCAATGTGTATGCGCAAAGCTCCGCCTCCCCCCCGGGGGGCATCGTCGCCGGGGACCTGTACCTCATCACCGGGGAGATCAAGTTCTACAAAGGCCTGACCGAGATTTCCCCCTCGACCCCGTCGGATTTCCAGTACCTGGGGAGCCCGGGGGTTCCCCAGCCCCTGTACCTTCCAAGGCACGGGCGAATCAACGAATCCATGGAGGGGACCCTTGTGGTTTTCGGAGACACCTCCCTGGATCACTGGGTCACGGTGGTGGACACACCCTCGATGTCCGGCGGCGGGTGGAACTTCAGCGCCTGGAACGGCGACGCCCTGATAGCCGTCAGGGTTATGGCCACCACGGGTATTGACCTGTCGGACATCGGGCCCGGAACCCGCCTCGTGATGACGGGAATCGCCGGTCAGTATTCGTCCGTCGCCCCCTATGACACGGGCTACCAGCTACTTCCCAGGTACCAGCAGGATATCGCGGTTTACAGCCCGTCCGTTTCGTCCGCTTTCCACCTTGATGTCCGGGGAAACCCCTTTGCACCGGTGCTGGGGGAGGTGATGACCGTGGAGTACGGAGCCCCTCCGGGCACACTGATGAGCCTGACGGTCTTCGACAGGAGCGGGAGGGCGGTGGCCCACCTGGCGGAAGGCATGCCCGCGGGCGATCTGATGATCTGGGACGGGCGCGACGACTTGAACGAGATACTCCCGATGGGGCAGTACCTGATGCTGCTCGAGGGAACGACGCCCTCCGGGGACAGGCTGACCACGACGGAAACAGTGGTCATCGCGGTTCCGTTGAACTGAAGGAGCGGACATGAACAGACACATGCTATTCGTCATCGTACCGGCTCTGTTCACCATACCCGCCTTGGGAGCCTTCGAGGATCTGGAGCTGGGAATCGAGTACCGGGCCATGGGCGGCACCGGGGTGGTGGCCGCGGGGCTCGGCGGTATTCTCTGGAATCCGGCGTCGTCGGCCTTTATCGAGGCTCCGGCCGTTACGGCCGCCGGTCGGGTACCCTACAGTGCCATGGATTTCACCACCGCCGGTGCGGATTTCGCCATGCCCCTGAAGGGGGGGTGGGTTCTGGGCACCGGGATGAGGTGGTTCGGCGGCGAGCTGTACTCCGAGCAGATACTCCATCTGACCGCATCCCGGGCGTTGTCCGGAAGCTTCGCCCTTGGTGTGCAGCCGCAGTTCAGCCGCGTCGCCATATCCGACGGCGCCCGGAGTTACGGAAGCGCCTGGACGGCGGACCTTTCGGTCGGTCTTACGGCCTTGGTGTACGACAGGTGGACCCTGGGGGCATGCCTCAGGAACCCCTTCGAAGCCAGGATAGGGAGCGACGGTGAGCACCTGGATAACAGGATGGACATCGGCGTCCGGTTCGAGCCCCTGTCCGGTATGTCCTCCGCCCTGTCCGTTTCCCGGGATTTCAGGGGGACGAGGCTTCGGGTGGGGCAGTCGCTTCCCCTGGGTCCCCTGACCCTTTTCGCCGGCGCCGGGAGCGGGCCTGCATCGGTCACCGGCGGCTTTTCCGCGGTAGTGTCCGGTATGGTGTTCTCCTACGCAGTGGAAAGCCATTCGGAACTGAACCCCACCCATCAGGCGGGGGTCGGGTATGCTTTCTAACCTGTGCGGAATCATCTGTCTGGGGGTCTGTGCCGGGTTGCCCGGCCCGGACCTGAACACCGCCACGCTCGCCGAGCTGGAGGCTCTGGATGGGCTGGATCGGGAGCAGGCGGCGGTTCTCCACCGCTACATCTTCGAGACCGGCGGGCTCGGCAGCATTTACGAGGTCCTGGACCTGCCGGGTTTTGATCCGGCGGTTCTTGCGTGGCTGAAGGAGAACACCGTGGTGATGCCGCCCCCCCCGGGAAGGATGAGCCCGAGGGTTCTCGACGTGATGGAGACCCTGTCCCGGGAGGATGGGCCGGGCTTTTCCGAGGTGGAGTACTGGGAGAACCTGCTCGTGAGGCCGATGCACATCGGGGGCGCCACCCACTGGGACCTGAGGAGTCTGGACGGGGTAACCCTCATGGACGCCGCCGCAGTGGACACCAGGTTGAGGACGTCCGGCGCTCCGAGCACGGTGAGGTCCCTGAGGGACACCGATAATCTGACCTACTACGCGTGGCGGAACATGAGCGATTTCATCACCGCCGACTCCACCGTCGCCCGGAGGTTCTCGGGGGCCTACAGGTTCGTGCTTGACGGCGGGTCCGGCAGGGACGGGGTGGAAGACGGCCTGGGGGGAATGATATCGGAGACGGAGTCGGCGCTGGCGGCCATGGCCGACGGCTCCCGGAGTTACGCGGACAGCCCCGTGGACAGTGCCGCCCTGGTCCGGCAGCTTCTGGGGAACCTGGAAGCGCTGAGGGAAGCCGAAAACAAAACGGGATTCAGCCACAAGCTGAGTTTTTCCGTCGGAGACCGCTTTCACGGCGGGGCCAGGCTTGCGGGAAGGTACCGGGCCACGGAAGTTCAGGCTCCCCTCTTTCCCTTTCTGGATGAACCCGGGTGTTTCGGGGGTTTCGAGACCGCCAAGGTCTTCGGGGAGTTCCGCACCGGCGGGCCGTTGAGGAGGGCCATCCTGGGGAACTACCGGGTCAGCCTGGGCCAGGGGCTTCTCATAGACAACACGGACGAACTCAGGTACAGGAACACCCAGAGGACCTGGGGCCTCATGCCGGACCTCACCGCCACGCGGCAGCACGCCCTTTCCGGTGGTGCGGCGGAAATCCGGGCGGGGAACGTCCTTCTGTACGGATTCGGCTCACGGAACCGCAGGGATGCGGTGATGAACCCCGACGGGACCCCGAATGTGCTCCTCCAGAGCAGCTACCGAACGGACCAGATCGCCGGCAAGGTGCGGGAAACCGTACTGGGGGCCTACGGTTTCTACGATTTAGGGGACGTTCTCCCGGTGGGCACGGGGCTTGGGGCCGGATACATGATGATCGCCTACGGCGACTCCCTGAACCCGGACCCCGCCGTTCTGGAGATTCCCGGGCAGTCTCACGTGAGAAACTGTTCGGAGTATGCGATGATGCCCTCCGGCGACGCCCTGCGCTTTACCGGCCTTTACGGCCAGACGGTGCTGGACAGGTTCAGCCTCCAGGGGGAGCTGGTACTCCAGGAGAACGGCGGCGGAGCGGGTATCGCCAGGGCCGACTGGAGGAACGACTGGTACTATCTGACCCTGCTTTACCGCAGGTACGAGCCCGACTTCAACAACCCTTACAACCGGGGTTTCACCGAGCAGCTGAGGTTCGACGACACCGTGTTCGAGAGCCCCTACCGCTTCAACGACCCCCTCTACAGCCGGTTGTCCGAGCTTCCGGTGCCGAAGCCCGAGGAGGGCGTTTACCTGGAGACCCGTTACCAGGTCAGTCGGCAGATAACCTTCACGAAGGTTTACCTGGACCTCTGGAGAACGCTTCCATGGAACCTGGAGAACGTCAGGTTCCAGGGGGAGGTGGAGTACAGGCCGGTGTGGCCGGTGCGGTTCCGCTTCAAATACAAGTACCAGGACAAGTACAAACACAAGACCCCTGTCTCCACCAACTCCGAGACTACGGAGTACACCTTCAGGACCTTCGTTCTCCCTTCCGACACGGACTACATGAGCGTATCCCTGCGGTACGGCCGGGTGGAACTCACCCCCAACCCCCTCTACGGCGACGACAGGCTGATGGACGGGGGATTCGTCAGCCTCCAGTGGGAGCATGACTTCAGCGAAAGCATGTCCGTTCTGGGCGGAGCCACCCTCTGGACCACCAACGGCATGAGCCAGTGGGAGTTCGAAGACACCGGGATTGATTTTCTGGACGGTCGCGGGCACAAGTTCTACGTAACGGTGAAGCAGTCCCTGTCCGACCACCTGCAACTGAGGATGAGGATGCTCCGGAAGGAGACCGTCTTTCCCCACAACGGGTTCTACCGGCCTGATCCCGAGGATACCTACCACTACCGGGGCGGCGGGGAATCGGTGCCCAGGGATTTCGTTGATCATCTCGTGGATTACGGCTTGCGTTTCCAGCTCGATCTACGCTGGTAGGCGGGAGAAGACATGATTGCGCTGATTGCGCTGATTTGCGGGCTTCCCGAGGTTCTTTGGCTGGGCGGGTGGAACACTGCCTGCTCCGCCGGTTCCTTGGGCGCCGGTGGCGGGCCTTTCATGGACGAATCGTCCTTCGGAGCCCTGGAAAACCCGGCCTATGCGTGTTTCGCCGGTACCGCCGCCGACCTGACCGGTTCGCTGGTCTATGTCGGGGAAAAAAGAACCAGGACCGTCTATGACAGCTTCGAGGGTGCGGTGGGGGAGTCGGAACAGGCCTTCAACCAGGGAATAAGGCTGTCGCCCGGAGGCGCCGCCGGGACCTTCGCCCTCGGACGCTGGGGGCTGGCGGCGGGGGTAAGGGCGCTGGGAAGCTTTCACTACGATTACCGGCGGACCGCCAGGAACGAGTCGTACGTGCTCGTTTCGGAGGAAACGCTGGAGTGCCGGGGAACCCTCTGGGAAGCCGGAGCCTCCGCCGGTTACTCGCCGGCTCCGGGGTGGTCCCTGGGCGTCGGCGGGGGAGTGGTGGCCGGGAGCCGCTCGATGTTCTGGTCCAGGGTGTACGCCGATCCGATGCAGACCGATCTCAGGGTGGAGGAGAAGGACGATGTGGCCGGGGCGGTTGTGAGGGCTTCCGGGGAAACGGTGCTCGGCCGGGTGAGGATGGCCGTCGGGGCGGCTCTCCCCATAGGCTGGACCGTGACCGGCGCCTCCGGGGTCGGTGTGGACCTGGAGGACGCTCTCGAGGTGAAGCTGGGGGTGATCTACCTCCCCGGCAACCGGCTCAGGAGCCGTTTTGCGGCGGAAGCCTCCTGGAGGGGCGAGGACGATCCGGGGCTCAGGAACACCTGGGGCGTTCGGGGGGGGGTGGAAAACCTTCTGCCCGGCGGCCCCGTGACCCGTTTCGGATTCGACTACTCCACCTCACCGATCCACCGCTCTCTGGATGCGGTGAGTTTCACCGCGGGGCTGGGGTTCCGGGTGGAGGGGTGGGATGTGGACGCGGGCGTCCGGATCACCCCGGCGGGATGGCGGGAGTCCCTTATACCGGGTCTGCCCGGTTCCACCCCCGGTGACAGCCTTGCGGTGGAGACCCTCACCGCGGGGCTGGTGCTGGGGATTTCCAGGAATTTCGGGGAGGTTCCCCGGTGATGGTGAAAAGGCTGCTGCTTCCGGTCGTTCTGCTGGTGGCCGCCGCGTCCCGGGCGGGGACCGTTTACCTGAACATCCTTCACACCAACGATATCCATGGAGGAATAGCGGACACGGACGCCACGTTCATGAATCCGGACTTTCCACCGGCCATAGGCGGAGGGGCGTGGCTGGCGTCCTTCGTCCGGGACGCCCGGGAAGCCTGCCGCCGGGCGGGGGAGTTCTTCCTTCTGGTGGATGCGGGCGACATCTGGCAGGGCACTCCGGTGGGAAACTACGATTCCGGGGTCTTCGTGGTCGAGTGGATGAACTCGGTCGCCTTCGATATGACCGTCCCCGGAAACCACGACTTCGACCGGGGGGCGGAGATCGCCCTGAGAAACGCCGGTCTGATGGACTTCCCGACGATCTGCTGCAATTTCGAGACCCTGGAGGGAGCCGTACCCGAAGGAATCACCCCTTACATCGTAATGGACTTCGGCGGTGTGAAAACGGCGTTCATCGGCCTGGCCACCCCGGACACCCGTACACTTGTAGATCAGGCCGGCCTGGAGGGGTACAGGTTCACCGGCGAAGTGGAAGCGGTGGAGAGGTACATCGGAGAGGCGAGGGAACAGGGCGCCAAGGTGATTGTGCTGGTTTCGCACCTGGGGCAGCCCCCGGACCCCGAGGTGTACCTGGAAAGGGTTTTCGAGGCCTGGGATCGCGGTGAGGAGTACGCCAAGAGCTACGCCATGAACAACGCCGAACTGACGTGCGTTATCCCGGGAATAGACGCGGTCATCAGCGGCCATACCCACCTGGGGCTCTTGGAGCCCTGGGTGAACCCCGTCACCCACTCGATAGTCGTTCAGGGTTACGCCAACGGAACCGGAATCGGGTGGATCAGGCTCCATCTGGACACGGAAACCGGAACGGTCTGCGGTTTCGACTGCCCCATGGGCGACGAGTACATCAGCCTCCTCCATGACCAGTACTGGCCCGATCCGGAGAACCTGGCCCTGGTTGAATCCTTCAGAGCGACGGCGGAAGCGGGCATGGACGAGGTGGTGGGACACGCCGTTTCCGAAATCCCCCGGGGCGCCGGCGAACACCCGCTTGGGAGGCTGGTGGCGGACGCCATCCGCTGGCGGACCGGGGCTGACGTGGCCCTGATGAACCGGGGCGGGATCAGGGCCGCCATTCCCCGGGGACCGGTGACTGCCAGAACGGTGTACGCCGCCCTGCCCTTCGAGGAGGACCTGATGGCCTTCAGGGTGACCGGCGCCCAGCTTCTCGAAATACTGGAGACGGGGATGCAGGGCCGGCGCCGGGACATGGAGATATCGGGGTTCACCTCCAGGCGGAACCAGGCCATGCCGGACGGGTCCAAGATAGAGAGCCCGATGGTGGGAGGAGTTCCCCTCGATCCGGAGGCGGAGTACGTCTTCGCCACAACCGGATACCTGGCCTACGGCAGCGTCGGTTACGACATTCTGACGGGCCTGGAGCCGTGGTACACCGGATACGGCCTGATGGAAACGGTGATCGAGTACGTAAGAGCCCATTCCCCCGTTCAGCCCGACTACCGCGACAGGATAGTCTGGGTGGATTAAGCAAGGGCAGGGCGTTGCGCAACAGGGTGGTGGTGCTCGGAGCCGGGCTGGCGGGGCTCAGTGCCGCGGACCTGCTATGCGGGAGGGGCATGTCGGTGGTGGTGCTGGAAAAAGAGCCCCGCCCCGGCGGGCTTGCCGCAACCCATTCCGAAAACGGCTTTCTCTTCGACTACGGCCCCCACAGGTTCCATACGGAAAACGATGCCGTCTTATCACAGGTCGAGGGGCTTCTGGGCGGAGACCTCCTGACGCTGACGCGGTGCAGCCGGATCAGATTGTTGGACCGCTATTTCCATTACCCCCTGGCTCTGGGTGACGTCCTGGCCTCCATGCCCCCGTGCAGGGGAGTTCAGATGATGGCCGGGTTCATGCTCGAGAAGGCCCGGGGGCTGTTGAAGCCCAGGGAACAGAGGAGTTTCGAGGGCTGGGTGCTCAGCCGTTTCGGGAAGCCGCTTTACGACCTCTATTTCGCCCCCTACAACAGGAAGCTGTGGGGGTTGGAATCGTCCGAGCTGAGCGCCGACTGGGCCAGCCAGAGGATAACCGTTCCCAGCCTGGCGGGGCTGGTGAGGGAGACCTTTTCGCCTTCGGGGAAGGTGAGAAGCCTTGCCGGGCGGTTCCGCTACCCTGTGGGCGGGATAGGCAGGATTTCCGAGGCCCTTGCCTCCGGTGTCGGGAACGCCGGTGGAGTGATTCTTCTCGATACGGCTCCCGAGGCGGTGGTCCGGCGTGGGGACGCCTGGGAAGTCAGGGCGGGCGGATCGGAGATCCCCGCGGACTGGATAGTGAACACAATCCCGCTGGGCGACCTGGCCGGGCTGCTGGGGTCCGCCCTGCCGGAGAGCGCCCACCGGGCGGCTTCCAGCCTTCGATTCCGGTCCCTCGTTTTCCTTGCGGTGCTCCTGAAGGGGGACACCGGGGCGCAGGATCACTGGATTTACACCTCCGAGGACAGGTATGCGTTCAACAGGCTTTCCATATCCCGGAACTTCGACCCCGGGATGCCGCGGCAGATCGTTTTCGAGTTCAGCTGCGACCGGGGCGACCGGGTCTGGAACGCTTCGAAGGACGAACTCATGGACAACGCCGTAAGGGGGGCGGAACACCTGTCCCTCTTTTCGCCCGACGATGTGGTGGACGGCGTCATCGTCCGCCGGGAGCATGCGTACCCGATATACAAACTCGGCTACAGGGCCGAAGCCGGGGCGGTGCTGGATTCCCTGAAGTCCCTCGGGGGAATCGTCAGTTGCGGCAGACAGGGGCTGTTCCGCTACAACAACATGGATCACTCCATGGAGATGGGCCGCTGTGCCGCCCTGGAGGTGCTCGGGGAGGGCTCCGTGGAGGAACGCTTCCATTGGGGCGAGGGGGTCTGGGCGGATGGATAGCCGCCGTTCCGGCGCCGGTTTCAGGCCGTGGGCCGGAGCGGCCCTCGGCCTGATCTGTCTTGTCTACCTTGTCGGCGCCCTTTTCGACCCCCCCTTTATGAGACCGCTCATGAAACTGTCCTGCCACAGGATACCCCGGCGAAGCCTGGTTTTTCCCTGGGGCACCGCCGGTCAGTGCGCCCGATGCACCGGGTTCTGGGTCGGCGCCCTGGCGGTCGCCGTCGTCATGCTTTTCCGCAGGGTTCCGGGGTCCATGCGGCTGGGGCTGCTGCTGACGGTGCCCATGATTGCGGACGGTTTCCTGCAGTACGCCGGTTTATATGAGAGCACCAATCCGGCGAGGCTCGCCACCGGATTCCTGGCGGGCGCCGGCCTGGGCGTTCTTCTTGGCAGGGCGTCGGACCCGGCGTAGTCCACAAGTTCTTTTCCGGCTTGACAAAAGTGCCGATAATTGAAAGATTTACGGTACTTGCCCAGAAAAATTGACGAGGGGGCTGACTTTTCCGGGAGAGGCCGAGCCCGTGGCTCGCTGTTGCTCTTCCGCAGGGCCGCTCACCGCTTGCGGAAAGGACGACCATGACCAGAAGAAGAACCCTGATCCTTGGCGCTGCCGGGAGAGACTTCCATAACTTCAACGTTCTCTACAGAAACGATGAATCCTACGAGGTGGTGGCCTTCACCGCCACCCAGATTCCCGACATTGACGGCAGGAAGTACCCCGCGCAGCTCGCCGGTCCGCTCTACCCCCAGGGTATTCCCATCCTTGACGAGGCCGAACTCGAGAACATCATCAGAAGCGAGTCCATTGATCTCTGCGTGCTTTCCTACAGCGACCTCAACGACAGCACGGTGATGGAGCTGGTGAGCCGGGTTAACGCCGCCGGAGCCGATTTCACCATGATCGGCGCCTCGAGGACCATGCTCAAGAGCAGCAAACCGGTCATCGCCGTTTGCGCCGTTCGGACCGGATGCGGCAAGAGCCAGACCACCCGCCGGGTGATCGAGGTTCTGCAGGCCGCGGGCCGGAAGGTCGTGGCCGTCAGGCATCCCATGCCCTACGGCGATCTGGTCAAGCAGAGGGTTCAGCGGTTCCAGACCATAGAAGACCTTGCGATGCACCAGTGCACCATCGAGGAGATGGAGGAATACGAGCCCCACATTCTCCGGGGAAACGTTGTCTATGCGGGCGTGGATTACGAGGCCATCCTCAGAGAGGCCGAGAAGGAAGCCGATGTGATTCTCTGGGACGGCGGAAACAACGACACGTCTTTCTTCAAGCCGGACCTGACCATCATCGTGGCTGATCCCCACAGGCCCGGCCACGAGATCAGCTACTACCCGGGGCAGACCAACCTCAGGCTGGCGGACGTCGTGGTTATAAACAAGATAGACAGCGCCTACCCGGAAGACGTGGACGAAGTGCGGAGCAACACCCGTGCGGTGAACCCCAGGGCCAGGATCATCGAGGCGGCCAGCCCCGTCACGGTGGACACTCCTGAACTCATAGCCGGGAAGAGGGTTCTTGTGGTGGAGGACGGTCCGACCCTTACCCACGGTGATATGGAGTTCGGCGCCGGTTACGTGGCCGCCGAGAAATTCGGGGCTGAGAGCATGGTCAACCCGATTCCCTTCGCGGTCGGTTCCATCCGGGAAACCTTCGACAAGTACTACCCCGGCGAGGAGGAAATTTCGGTTCTCCCGGCCATGGGCTACGGCGACTCCCAGATGCGGGACCTGGAAAAGACCATTGACAGGGCCGACTGCGACGCGGTGGTGATCGCCACTCCCATAGACCTGGGGCGGGTGATCCGGATCTCGAAGCCCTCGGTCAAGGTCGGGTATGAACTTCAGGAGATCGGGCTTCCCGATATACCCTTGGTGCTGAAGCCCTTCCTTCAATAGGCGCCCGGAGGGCGAACAAAAACGGCGAGACAGGGTTGTCCTCGTCTCAGCCTGCATGAACCGGAGGTGCGGATCCATGTCCGAAAAGCCCGATGCCGGGCTTGGTGCCAAGCTCAAGAAAGCCCAGTATCCTGAACCGAAGGTCACCTCGGTGCACATCTTTCCCGAGTGGTGCAAGGGTTGCGGTATCTGTGCGGCTTTCTGTCCCAAGCAGGTTATCGAGATGGGCAAGGACCAGAAAGCCCACGTGGTGTACCCTGAAAGGTGCGTAAGGTGCTACATGTGCGCCAGGAGATGCCCTGATTTCGCCGTATCGGTCTATGGACCCGTCCGTGACAGGGGCGGCGGTACCGGCGGCGAGGCAAAGGATGGTGAGAAATGAGCGGCGTTCCCTGGGGTGAGACCAGGCTTGTTCAGGGCAACGAGGCAGTGGCTCTGGGCGCCATCGCCTCCGGAATAGATTTCTTCGCCGGATACCCCATCACCCCCTCCACGGAGGTCGCGGAGATCCTCGCCCGGGAGCTGCCTCCGATGGGAGGCAAGTGGATTCAGATGGAGGACGAGATAGCCAGTGTCAGCGCCATCGTAGGCGCGAGCCTGGCGGGGGCCCGCTCCATGACCGCCACCAGCGGCCCGGGCTTCAGCCTCATGCAGGAGGGGCTGGGCTACGCCTGCATGACCGAGGTTCCCATCGTGATCGTGAACGTTATGAGGGCCGGTCCCTCCACGGGTCTTCCCACCCAGGTCAGTCAGGCGGACGTGATGCAGGCCCGATGGGGCACCCATGGCGACCATCCGGTGATCGCCCTGGTCCCCTGCTCGGTGGCCGAATGCTTTCATCTGACGGTGAAGGCATTCCACCTGGCGGAGGCTTTCCGTACCCCGGTGATAGTGCTTTCTGACGAGATCATCGGCCACATGCGGGAGAGATTCACCTTCCCCGCAAAGGGAGAGGTGCAGCCGGTTCCCCTCTCCGAACCCAATGTGCCGGTTGAATGGTACGAGCATTACCATCACACCGCCTCCGGGGTGAGCCCCATGGCCAGGTTCGGCAGGGGATACAGGTTCCATGTGACCGGCCTGACCCACGATATCCACGGCTTTCCCACCCGGCGCATTGACGAGGTGGTCCCCAAGATGAACAGGCTCAAGCAGAAGATCACCAGAAGGCTGGACGTCCTGGAGCATAACGAGGAGCTGGGGGTCCAGGAGAGCGGCGTGGTGATCTTCGCCTACGGTTCGGTTTACCGGAGCGCACTGGCCGCCAGGGAAATACTCGCCAGGAAGAAGAAGAAGGTGGGAGTGTTCCGGCCGGTGACGATCTGGCCCTTCCCGGACAAGACGGTGAAGAAAAACCTGGACAACAAGGATGTCATCGTGGTCTGTGAGCTGAACCAGGGACAGCTCATCCACGAAGTGGAGAGGCTTACTTCGGACCAGGTGCGGGTGGTGCCCCTTCAGCGCTACGATGGTTACGGTATAACCCCCGAGCAGATCGTGTCGAAGGTAATGGAGGTGTCGTGATGGCGGCGCATCTGCCCTACGAGTACATCTACCTGAGGTACAAGAAGAAGTTTCCCCACGTCTGGTGCCCGGGTTGCGGAATAGGGATCGTGATGGGCTCCATCATCCGGGCGGTGGACTTCATGAAATGGAACATGAACGACATCCTTCTGGTGTCGGGCATCGGCTGCACCAGCAGAATGCCGGTCTATCTCGACTTCAACACCCTCCACACCACCCACGGGAGGGCTCTGGCCTTCGGAACCGGGGCAAAGCTGGCAAACCCGTCCCTCAAGGTCATCGCCGTCATGGGTGACGGAGACGCACTGGCCATCGGCGGCAACCACCTGATACACTCCGCCCGGAGGAACATAGAAATAACCACCATCGTGGTGAACAACAACAACTACGGCATGACCGGCGGGCAGTTCTCCCCCACCACCCCCGTCGGCGCCCTCACCACCACCACCCCCTACGGAATGATGGAGCCGGTGTTCGATATCTGCAGCCTCGCCGGCGGAGCCGGCGCCGTATACGTGGGCCGGAGCACCGTCTTTCACGTGATGGAGCTGGACAAGATCATTGCGGGAGCATTGTCCAAGGACGGCTTCAGCCTGGTGGAGGTCATGTCTCCCTGCCCCACCAACTACGGACGGGCGAACCGTATCGGAGACGCGGTGAAGATGATGGAAAGCCTGCAGGAGAATACCGTCACCATCGCTCAGGCGGAAAAGCTTTCCCCGGAACAGCGGGAAGGCAAGATTGTCCGGGGTGTATTCGTTGACCGGGACGACAATGAAGGCTACACTTCCAGGTACGGGAAGCTTTGCGCCAAAGCCGCAGAGGAGGTGAGCCGCCGTGAAGTACATTGAAACGAGGTTTTCCGGTGCCGGCGGCCAGGGCCTCGGGCTGGCCGGAAGAATCCTGTCCCAGGCCGCGATTCTGGACGGGATGCACGTGTGTCAGACCCAGAGCTACGGTCCTGAAGCCAGGGGCGGCGCGAGCCGGACCGATGTCATCATCTCCAACAAGGAAATCCTGTACCCGGAATGCCGGGAGCTGGATGTGCTTCTGGCCATGAACCAGGCCAGTACCGACAAGTTCGCCTGCAACGTCAAGCCCGGCGGCATGATAATCGTGGACTCCACCTTCGTGAGTCAGTTGCCGGAGGGCAGGGTTTACGAGTTTCCCTTCACGTCCCGGTGCATCGAACTGATGGGGAAATCCATATCCGCCAACCTGATAGCCCTTGGTATGCTGGCCGGGCTGACCCGCTTTTTCCCGCTGGAAACCTGGGTAAGCGCCGTCCGGCTCGCCGTGCCGCCAAGGTTCATTGACATGAACCTGCAGGCTTTTGAGTTCGGCCATCGGGTGGGCCGGGAGGTGCTTCACATGGAAGAGGGCAGGATACCCATAGCCTGGGATAGGAAGATGCCGGTGCCGAAGGCCGTGCGGGACAGGAGAACCAGGTAGGGGTCCGTAACCAGGGGAGGTTGTTGGAGAAACCGTTCCGCATTTGGATTCTTGTCCCCAGGTGATGTATCATTGGGGGAGCTTTCGGAGCTTGAACAAGCAACCTGAAGAAACGGAGGGAAGAGTGAGATCAGCCGCGATCCTTTGTACGCTGGTTCTGGTTCTTACCGGGACCGGGACAGCTCTGCCGTCCTATTGGGGCCTCAGGGGTCTCAACAGGGTGGTGGACGCCCAGCCGATAGGCATAAATCAGTTCGCCCTGGGCATTTTCCTTCACAACGGGATGTCCAATGACGAAAGAACCGCGTCTATCGACGGCACCACCTTTACGGTGGAGGACATGGAGCAGAACGCCGCCGGCTACTTCGCCCTGTCTTACGGCATCAACGACATGATCGAGATCGCCGGCCGGGTCGGATACGTTTACAACGGTCTCAAGAGGGATCTCGACAATCCGCTCAGGGCCGCGATCACCGGCGACTGGGAAGAGGACGACGGCATCACCAACGTGGTGGCCAGCCTCAAGGCGGGCTTCAACCCCACCAATGACGGCCAGTTCTGGCTGGGCGTGATGCCCCTGATCGGCTTCAAGGTTTACAGCGGGGGCGACAGCCCTTACGTTCAGGACTACGACGGCTTCGACGGCATCTGGCGTCTGGACGACCCTATGTTCCAGATGCGTCGGAGCATGATTCCCGAGGCCGACATGTACTACGGCGCCAATGCCCTGATCAGCTACAACGCCGACTTCGGCCTGGGCGTCCATGCCAACGCCGGCTACCACATGTACAGCCAGACCTTCGAATTCACCGACCGCCGCTACGATGACGACGGCGGCGTCATCTCCAGCCAGGATATCGAGATGACCGTGGACGACAATGTTCTGGTCATGGGCATGGGCCTGGAGTACAAGACCGAGTACGTGACCCCGTTCATCGAGGGCGAATGGCGCCATTTCCTGGACAAGGACGAAGAGGGCGGTGACGGCGAGCGTTATGACGATACCGGCATCATCGCCGGCGGCCTGCGGTTCACCAGCAGTCTCGGCATGGCGCTGGACCTGGTGGGCACCATCGGCATGACCGACTTCGACCCCGAGTGGGGCGATCTGGGCCATGGTCTGTATCAGGCCGGCGGGAACCCCACCGAGGAGGAAAGGGCCGACAGGGCTCCGTTCCCCATGGGCTACCCGGCCGACTACGGCTTCGGCGTCAACCTGATGTTCTCCACCGACCTCTTCAAGCACACCACCCACGGCAGCCTGAGCGGTGTTGTCACCGATGCTTCCACCGGCGGCATAATCCCGGCTCAGATCAGCTTCCCCAGCACGACCCTGATGCCCGTGGTAACCGCCGACGGCTTCTACAGGGTCAGGCTTGAGGCCGGCTCGGTCCCGGTGAGGGTCGAGGCGGAGGGCTACACCACCCTGAATGAAACCGTGGTTGTGGCGGCCGGCGAGGATGCCATCCGGGACTTCGCCCTGCTTCCCGTGCCCGGCAACGGTATAATCACCGGCACGGTCACCGACGGTGAAACCCATGAGATACTCGTGGCCACCATCAGCGTCCCCGATCTTCCCGAGGGATACACCGGAAGCACCGTCTGTGACGAGAACGGTGTGTACAACCTGGAGATCCCGGAAGGCACCTGGACCATCAGGGCGGACGCCGAGGGCTACGTCACCGTGACCCGCAGGGTGACCGTCGTCGCCGACGAGACCCTCATCCAGGACATCCAGATGCGGCCCGAGCTGGTGGCCGGCCAGGTTCTCAGCTTCAGCAACATCTACTTCGACTCCGGAAGCTCCAACATCAAGCCCGAGAGCTTCCCGTTGCTCGACACGATCGCCGAGACCCTGCTGGCAAACGAGGGCGTGAACGTCCGGATCGTGGGCCACACCGACAGCGACGGCAGCAACAGCTTCAACCAGGGCCTCAGCGAGCGCAGGGCCCAGTCCGTTTACCAGTACCTGGTGAACAAGGGTATTCCCGTCTCCAGGCTTTCCACCGCCGGCTACGGCGAGGAAAGGCCCGCGGTGCCCAACACCAGCGCTGCCAACAAGGCTCAGAACCGCCGTATCGAGTTCGAGATCCTCGGACGCTGATCGGTTCCGGTTGAGCGGGGGGCGGGCTTCGGCCCGCCCCCTTCGTCTATCCCAGCTCCAGTACGTCCAGGCACCAGAGCCGCTCCATTTCCAGCTCCCTGAAGAACACCCGCTCCCGGTGGTCCGCCAGCTTCTCCGAGAGGGCGGCGAGGTCATGGAGCCCCTCCAGGAGCACGCCGAGCCCGTCCTCGAAACACTCTTCCCCCGGTGAAACCCCGGGTGGAAGGGGCACCACCGTCACGGTCTGTCCGGCGCAGGCGGCCAGCCATTCTCCGTCGAGGCTTCCCCGGGCTATCACCGAAGTACGCAGTCTGCCTTCCCTCCCCAGGACGGCGGCGGTTCTGTCGTGGTAGTCGGGCGGCCGGGGAGTCTCCGAAAGCATGGAGATCAAATCCAGCGGAAAGGGCTGCTCCGTTTCCAGTACCACGTCGAGAACACAGTAGGGGTCTTTCTCGAACCTGGCGGCCGCCGCGGCGAGGATCCTCCGCCGGTTGGCCCACAGGTCCCCCCCGGTCACCCTGAGAACCCCGTGTCGTCCCCCTATCCCGGGGTTCCCGGCGAGCCTCAGGTCCAGTAACCCCGTATCCGGCCATCCGTCGCAGAGTACCGGCCTGGGTTCCATATCCAGGTCGTAGCCAAGGATTGAACTCAGCTCATCCCTGGCGTCGGTGAGACGGGACATGGAAATGCCGGGCAGGGAGGTCACCCAGTAGGGGGGACGGCTCATGTGGGAGATGTTCAGATGCTCCGCCCTGCTTCGTATGAGGGTGCCCGGAAGGATCGAAAGGTAGAAGACCTGGACGTTCTCCCCGAGCCCGAGGGACCGGAGCCGTTCTCCCGCGGTGACTATCCCCTCCGGGGAGTCTTCCGGAAGCCCCAGGATCAGGTCCATCACCGGCTCGATTCCGGCTTCCTTCAAGGCCATCGCGCTGCGGATGGTTTTTTCGGGATCGTCCCGGCGTCCCAGGGCCTTGAGTACGGTGCGGTCGAGGGACTGAACCCCCACTTCCAGGGAATGGAAACCGGCCTCCGCCAGGGCGGCGGCATCCAGGTTGCCCGTTCCGGCCCTGACCTCGCCGAAACAGGACAGCCCCATGCTCCTCATCCCGGTGAGCAGTTCCCGGAAGTCCGCCCTCCCATTGAGGGTCGGGTCGAGGAAAACCATTTCGGTTCTTCCCGAGGCCCTGTGCATCTCCAGGCTTCTCAGCACCCGTTTTGCGGGGATTTCCCTCGGTTCCGGGCATATTCTCCTGTAGGAGCAGTAGGCGCAGCGGTGAGGACAGCCCCGGACCGTTTCCAGATGTGCGGGGAGGTCCAGGGCGCCGTCAAGGTGGCCGGTGAAGTAGGGATCGGGCCAGTCGTCCGGAAGAAAACGGCACTTTCCGGTGGACAGGAATCCGTTTCGGCGTTCCGCGGTCACCCGGAGACCGGCCTTCTCCTCGAGCCTGCGGGCGAAGGGTTCGCCCTCCCCCTCCACAAGAAGGTCGAAAGCCCCCGAAGCCCTTAACCATCCGTTGTCTTTGGCGACCTCCGGACCTCCGGCAAGGATGAACACCTCCGGCATCAGGCGGCGGATTTTTTCCGCCATCCAGGCGCTTCTCTCCACATTCCACATGTAGAGCGTGAAAGAGATGACGGAGGGTTTCCGGTCCGCCGCGAAGGAGATGATTTCGCTGTCGGACCGGTTATCGGCGGCATGACGGCTCATCACCGAATCCGGAGGCAGCCCCCCGGCGGCGGCTATCTTTCCGGGAGCCAGAGGGATGTTGCCGGTGGGCTCGAAGGCGCAGCCCGGGTGCAGGGGAAGCTGGATCAGGAGGACCCCCGGGTCAGTCACCGGGGATGCCGGAGAGGGTGACGTAGAGGAGAATCGCGGTGGTGAATACGATCATCAGGTGGGCACGGGGGTGATGCGCCTTCCTGGGGCGGAATGCGGCCCAAGTGATCAATGCCGCGGCCGCTGCGGCCAGGGTCCGCACTCTGGAAGCGGGGCTTCCGATGTTTCCCAGGAACATGGCCGCCGGGGAGGCCAGGGCGAAGGGAAGGGCCGCGGAAGAAGCCTTTCCCGCCCAGTGGTCCGAGAAGGCCATGGGCGGATTGCTTTGGAAGAGACGGCTGTTTTCCCGGAAGCAGGCTCTGGATGCGTAGGTGATGGAGAAGGCCAGCGCG
>JAKPTG010000002.1 GCA_029571005.1 Candidatus Fermentibacterota bacterium | reverse complement strand
TCAACTGCGGGCTCTGCGCCGCTGTATGCCCGACATCGGCCATTGTGGACCTGGTGCCGGCCAGGCCCAAGGCCTTCATAGACAATTCGTGCACCGGCTGTACCCTCTGTGTCGAGGTTTGCCCCGTCGGGGCCATCCGGGGCGAGGCGGAGAAGAAGCACGTGGTGGACCCCAAGAAGTGCGTGGGCTGCGGTCAGTGCGTGCCGAAATGTCCCGGCAGGTCCATCAGGGTGCTGGGAACGCATCTGACCCAGCCATAGGCCCGGGAGGCTGCATGGGTGACCGGGATCTCAGGAATCTGCCGCCGGTTCACGGGGTGATCCGGGGTCTGGAGGGATACCCTCCCTCGGTGGCCAGGGAGGCCGCCAGGGTGACGGTGGAGGAGGCGAGGAACCGGCTCCTTGCCGGGGAAGCCTGCCCCACCCTGGAGCAGGCCGTAGCGGCGGCGGCGGACAGGGCCGACTCCTTCATGGCGTCCACCATGACCTCGGTGATAAACGCCACCGGGGTGGTGCTCCACACCGCCCTGGGCAGGGCGTGCCTTCCGGATGCGGCGGTGGAGAACATCACAAGGGTGGCCACGGGTTACGCGGTGCTCCAGTGGGACCGGCAGGCGGGAGGCCGGGGACACCGGGACGCCCACGTAGAGAAACTCCTCACGGAAATCACCGGGGCCGAGGCCGCCACCGTGGCCAACAACAACGCCGGAGCTTCCCTGCTGGTGCTGGCCTCCCTGGCGGCCGGCAGGGAGGTGGTGGTGTCCCGGGGGCAACTGGTGGAGATAGGCGGAGCTTTCCGCATTCCGGAAGTCATGAGACAGAGCGGATGCACCATGGTCGAGGTGGGGTGCACCAACAGAACCCATCTCGAGGATTACCGTGAGGCGCTTTCCGACAGGACGGCGGCGATTTTCCGGGTGCACCCCTCCAACTACCGGATCAGGGGGTTTTCCGGTGAGCCGTCACTGGCGGAGCTGGTTGCCCTGGGCCGGGAGGCCGGGGTACCCGTCATAGACGACCTTGGGGCCGGCAGCCTGGTCAACCTGGAAGCCTTCGGCCTTCCTGCGGAACCCACGGTGCAGCAGAGCATCCGGACCGGCGCATCGGTGGTCACCTGCTCCGGCGACAAACTCATAGGCGGCCCCCAGGCGGGCATACTTCTGGGGCTGAAAACCTATATCGAGAAGATAAGAAAACACCCCCTGGCCCGGGCCCTCAGGGTGTGCAAGCTCACCCTGGCGGGGCTGGAGGCCACCCTGAAGCTGTTCCTGGAGGACCCGGGATACCTGGCGCTCCACCACCCGGTTTACCGCATGTTCGCGGGAACACCCGGGGAGATGGCTGACAGGGCCGCCGCCCTCCTGGAGCGGCTGTCCCTGCCCTCCGGGTGCTCCGGCGTCGTGGAGGAGATGGGCAGTTACGTGGGGAGCGGGGCGCTGCCGGACACCGCCATCCCCTCGGCGGGGCTGAGCCTCTCCTGCCCTTCGCCGGACGACCTGGCCCTGGCCCTCAGAAGCGGTTCGCCGGCGGTGGCCGTCAGGGTGGAGGGCAACGCCGTCAAACTGGACATGAGAACGGTTCTGCCGGGGCAGGAGGATGCCCTGGCGCTGCGGCTCAACCGGGAGACGGAGCGGCTTTGGGGGTGATCGTCGGTACCGCGGGACACATAGACCACGGCAAGAGCAGCCTCATGCTCGCCCTTACCGGGAGGGATCCGGACAGGCTCAAGGAGGAGAAGAAGCGGGGCATCACCATCGAGCTGGGCTATGTGTTCATGGAGACTCCGGACGGCGGTTCCGTGAGCTTCATTGATGTGCCCGGCCACGAGAAGTTCATCCGCACCATGGTTGCCGGGGTATCCACGGTTGACTGTTTCCTGCTGGTGGTGAGCGCCGACGAAGGGGTCATGCCCCAGACCAGGGAGCACCTGGATATCCTGGGGCTTCTGAAGGTGGACCGGGGAATAGTGGCCCTGTCCAAATGCGATCTGGTTGACCCGGACCTGCAGGAGCTGGCCGAGGATGAGATCCGCGAGACTCTGCGGGAAACCCCGGCCCGGGACGCCCCGGTGGTGAGGGTGTCGGCGGTGACCGGGCAGGGGCTGGAACTCTTGAGGGAAGAGGTGTTCCGAATGGTTCGGGCGGTGCGGGCCCGGAGTTCCGAGGGCCGCTTCCGTCTGCCGGTGGACCGGGTTTTCAGCCTGAAGGGGTTCGGTACCGTGCTGTGCGGCACCGGTCTGTCCGGAGTGGTCAGGCCGGGCGACACCGTGGAGATCCAGCCCGGAGGGGGGCGGTACAGGGTGCGGGAACTGGGGGTGAACGACCACCGGAAAGCGCCTGTGGGAACCGCCGGCGACAGGATAGCCCTCAACCTGGCCGGGCTCGACCGGGAAGACGTGCAGAGGGGCGCAGTGGTCGGGGAACCCGGCTGGTTGCGGACCCTGACCAGTCTGGACACCAGATGCACCATCCTTCCCGGAGAGATGGACCTCCATCCCAGGCAGAGGGTCCGGATTCACCTGGGAACCGCGGAGGTCATGGCCAGGGCGATTCCCATGGAGGGGGCGCCGATCCCCAGGGGCGGCGAGGGGTTCGTGCACTTCCAGCTGGAGCAGCCGGTGGTGGCGGTTCCCGGCGACCGGTTCGTCTTCCGCAGGTACTCCCCGGTGCTCACCATGGGCGGAGGGGTGGTGCTGGACACCGATACTCCCAAGGTGAGGGCCCGGTTCCGGGAAGCGAGGCTGTCCCACCTGGAACTGTTGAACCGGGGCGATCTGGCGGACGTCCTGATGGAAGTCATGGAGGACAGCCCCGAGGGTTCGGTGCTTCTTGGCGACTTCTGCGCTTCGTCGGGAAACGATCCCGGGGAGGTGTCCGAGGCGGCCCGGCGGCTCGTGGACGACGGAAGGGCGGAAAGAACCGCGGACGGCAAGGGTGACAGACTCATGCCGGCCACCCTGGCGGCGGACATGAGGCGGAGGATCGTCGGCGTCGTGGAATCCCTTCACCGGAGGGTTCCCCTGGCTCCGGGGATGCCCTCGGCCGAGCTTGCCAGGGCCCTGCCCCATGGAACCCCGGCATGGCTCATCAGGTATGCCCTCCAGGGGCTTACGGAGGAAGGCGCCCTGACGAGGCGCGGCGACTTCATTGCATCCCCGGCGTCTTCCACGGAGCTGTCCGGGGAGCTGTTGACGGAGGCCCGGAGGATAATCGGGCTGGTTGAGGCGGAGGGCTTTCAGGGGGTGGAGCTTCCCGTTCCGGGGGTGCGCCGGGAGGATATCCAGGCCCTGGCGGATCGGGGGATGCTCCTCCGGCTTAAGGAGGACCTGCTCACCACCCCGGAAATGATGGCCGGGGCGGAGGAGATCGTTAGAAAAACCTTCGGAGACGACGGCTTCCGGCTCGGTGAGTTCCGAGAGGCCCTGGGGGTGAGCAGGAAGCTTGCCCTTATCTGGGCCGAGGCCATGGACAGTCGAGGGCTTACCCGAAGGCAGGGGGAAATCAGACGGCTGCGCCCGTCTTCCGGGGGTTGAGAAAGGGCCGGCCGGTTCAGGGTTGATTATTCTTTAGTCTTATCCTCTTCAAGTAGGGGGTTGAAACCTCTTCTTCCACAGATGGAGGAAAAATGAAAATCGCGGTTATCGGCAGCGGATACGTGGGACTCGTGGCGTCCGCCTGCCTGGCGGAGATGGGCAACACGGTGATCTGCGCCGACAATGACAAGAAAAAGGTGGAAGCATTACGCCGGGGTGTGATACCCATATACGAGCCCGGGCTCGACTCTCTGGTGGAGAGGAACGTGAAGGAGGGGAGGCTTTCCTTCACCGAAAGCACCGCCGCGGCGGTGCGGGGCGGCGACATCATCTTCATAGCGGTCGGCACCCCGTCCGACGAGGACGGAAGCGCCGACCTCCAGCATGTGCTGGCGGTTGCGGCCGAGATCGGCCGCAGCATGGACGGCCCCAGGATAGTGGTGAACAAGAGCACGGTTCCCGTGGGCACCGCCGAGCGGATACGGGACGAGATACTCAAGTACTGCGACCATCCGGTGAGCGTGGTGAGTAACCCCGAATTCCTGAAGGAGGGCGACGCCATTGACGACTTCATGAGGCCCGACCGGGTGGTTCTGGGAACCGACTCGCCGGAGGCCGCGGAAGTGATGAAGGAGTTGTACCGCCCCTTCTTGAGGACCAACAACCCCATCTACGTGATGAGCAACCGCTCTGCGGAACTCACCAAGTATGTGGCCAACAGCCTCCTGGCCACCAAGATAAGTTTCATAAACGAGATAGCCAACCTTTGCGATATAGTCGGCGCCGATGTGCAGGACGTCCGTCGGGGCATAGGAAGCGATTCCAGAATAGGGCCCCATTTCATCTTTCCCGGGGTCGGGTACGGCGGCAGCTGCTTTCCCAAGGATGTGAGGGCCCTCAGGCACACCGCCATGGAGCACGGGTACCCCCTGAGGGTACTGGACGCGGTGACCGAGGTGAACGAGTTGCAGAAGAAAGTCCTTGGCGTCAAGATCGCCCGGGAGTTCGGACGGGACCTCTCCGGCCTGGTCTTCGCCGTATGGGGCCTTTCCTTCAAGCCGAACACCGATGACATGAGGGAGGCCCCGTCCCTGGTCATCATCGAGGACCTCCTCACCATGGGGGCCCGGGTGCAGGCCTACGATCCCGAGGCGATGGACTGCGCCCGGAAGATCATCGGCGACGGTATCCGGTATTGCTCCACGGGGTACGGGGCGCTGGAGGGCGCGGACGCCCTGGTTCTGGTGACGGAATGGAAGGAGTTCAGGGAGCCGGATTTCGAGAGGATCCGCGGCCTGATGAGGGGGAAGACCATCTTCGACGGAAGGAACATCTGGAACCCGGAAAAACTCAGGAGCATGGGCTTCACCTACCATTGCATCGGGAGGGGCTGAGTTGAGCGCTTTCAGGGAGAGGCTCAGCGGGCGGAAGAAACCCGTGGTCGGGGTAATAGGTCTGGGCTACGTGGGGCTTCCCCTGGCCATGGAGTTCGCCCTGGGCTCGTGCCCGGTGATCGGCGTGGACATAGACCCGGAGAAACCGGTGCAGCTCGCGGCGAAGAAGAGCTACCTCAAGCATATCCCCGACGAGAGGGTCGCCAGGGCGATGGATACCGGCCTTCTGACCGTCTCCAACGATTTTTCCCTCCTGGCCGGGGTGGATGCGGTCATCATCGCCGTCCCGACCCCCCTGGGGAACCACCGGCAGCCGGACCTGGGCTTTGTCATCAATTCGTGCCGGGAGGTGACGGCGGTGCTTCAAAGGGGGCAGCTGGTGGTTCTGGAATCCACTACCTACCCCGGCACTACCCGGGACGAGATGGTTCCCGTTCTCGAGTCGAGCGGGCTCAAGGCCGGCGCCGACTTTCATGTGGCCTTCTCGCCGGAAAGGGAGGACCCGGGGAACCCCCGCTTCGGGACCCGGACGATACCCAAGCTCGTGGGCGGGCTTACCGCCGAGTGCACGGAAGCTGCGGCGTTCGTCTATTCCTTCGCGATAGACACCGTGATAAAGGTGAGTTCTCCGGAGGTGGCGGAGATGGCCAAAATCACCGAAAACACCTACCGGGCCGTGAACATAGCGCTGGTGAACGAGCTGAAAGTGCTGGCCCACAGGATGGGCATAGATATATGGGAGGTCATTCAGGCTGCCTCATCCAAGCCCTTCGGCTTCACGCCGTTCTATCCCGGGCCCGGTCTGGGGGGGCACTGTATCCCCATAGATCCCTTCTACCTCACCTGGAAGGCCAGGCAGTACGAGATGCCCACCAGGTTCATCGAGCTGGCGGGCGAGATAAACACGTCCATGCCGGGGTTCGTGGTCGAAAGGGTGGCGGAGGCCCTGAACGCCCACAGGAAACCGGTGAACGGGAGCAGGGTTCTGATCCTTGGCATGGCCTACAAGCCCGATATTGACGACTATCGGGAGACCCCGGCGATAAGGGTGATGGAAAGCCTCATAGCCCGTGGCGCCGAGGTGGATTACAACGACCCCTTCATCCCCCGGATCCCCGCCACCACCCGGCAGACCAGCCGGCAGCCGGTGGGGGTTGATCTGTCCCCGGAAGCCCTGGCCGGATATGATTGTGTGGTAGTGATTACGAACCACTCCTGCTACGACTGGCAGTGGATAGTGGATCACAGCAGGATAGTGGTGGACACCAGGAACGCCTGCGCCGGGGTGGTCCGGGGAAAGGAAAAGGTGTTCAAGGCGTGACCCTGCTTCTTGTCCTTTCGCTTCTCGTTTCGCCTCCGCCCCCGGGAAACGGCTACCTGGTGCCCGGGGTGGACGCGGGGCAGGTGACCATGACGGTGAACGTGTGGGGCGAGGTCCTGAACCCGGGAGCCCACCGGATTCCCTGGAATGGAGATCTCATCGCGGCCCTGAGCGCCGCCGGCGGGCCGACGCCCCGGGCCGACCTGAGGGGGGTGCGGATCGTTTACCGCGACTTCCAGAGCGAGTACGACCTCAGGGCGTACCTTGAAGGCCGCAGCGGAACGGTTCCCGCCATGGAGCCCGACGCCACGGTTTTCGTCGGCCGGAGCAACTACGAGTGGTGGAAGGACATAATTGATTTCGCCTATAAACTCATCGTGGCGGTCAACCTCATCCTGGTGGTGACCCAGTGAGGGGCGTCGCCATGGGACAGCCCGGCCTTCCCCATGAGGGCGAGGGAATCAATTTCCAGGAGTACCTCTGGCTGATCCGCCGGGGCAAGTGGATCATCCTGACGGGCGTCTGCCTCGGGCTTCTGGGCGCCTTCTGGATAACCGCCCGCACCCGCCCGGTTTACAGCTCCAACGCCAGCTTCCTTTACAACATGGAGAACGCCATGTCCAGGACTCTGGACATGCCCGGCGCCCTCTGGTTCCAGCTCGATGCGATAAGGAACAACCAGATCCATCTCATCCGGAGCAGGACCATGGCGGAGCTGGTGGCGGACTCCATCCTCATGTCGCCCGCCTCGGACAGCGTGGTGGCGGTGCTCTTCCACGGCGATCCCCCGGAGGCGCCCTACCTGAGGCACAACCTGGTGGGGCTGGTGTCATCCAGCATTTCCGTGAGCTGGATCAAGGACACCGACTTCTTCTCCCTTTCCGCGGTGGGGTACAGCCCGGAGGCCTCCGCGCTGCTGGCCAACCTGACGGTGAACGTGTACCACCGGTGGAGCCGGAGCCAGGCCCGGGGGGAGAACCGGCAGGTCAGGGTGTTTCTGGAGACGCAGCTGGGCCAGATCACCTCCGAGCTGGAGACGGCGGAAGAGGCGCTGAGGCTCTTCAAGGAGCGGAACGGGGTGGTGGACCTGGACATCGAGTCCCGGAACCTCATCACCACCCTGGCCTCCTTCCAGAGCGAGGCCGCCGGGGCTTCCACCGAGGCCCGGGCCGCGGCGGTCCGCCGGGACTACATCGCCGGACAACTGGAGCTTCAGAGGGGAAGTCTGGTCTCGGATCTGGAGAGCGCCAACAGCGAGCTGATCACCTTCCTGCAGGGGAGCATCTCCCGGCTGGAGGCGTCCCGGACCGCTTTGCTGGCCCAGGGCGCCGGAAGGGACTCTCCGGCGGTGCTGGAGATCCAGAGGAGCATCGAGGGCTACTCCGCCGAACTGGCCGAGGCCCTGCGGGAGGCGTCGGGAATAGGCCATCCGTCGGATCCGGCCGTGGCGGTGGACCGTATGGTCTCGGCCCTGGTGGAGGCGGAGGCGGACTACCGCACCGCCAACGCCAGAGCCGGCGCCCTGGAGGCCCGTGTGAGAAACCTGGAGACGGGGCTGGAGGGGCTTCCGGAGCTGGAGTACGAACTTGCCCGGCTGGAGAGGAACCGGACCGTCAGCGAGAACATCTACATCCTCCTCAGAACCAAGTTCGAAGAGGTGAGGATCGCCGAGGTCGGGCAGATCGGCAACGTCACCATAATAGACACCGCCCTCCCCGGGCTGATGATCCTCCCCACCACCCAGAAGAACCTTGTGATAGGCCTTCTTGTGGGTCTGGCCCTGGGGGTGGGGGTGGTGTTCCTCCTTCATCAGCTGGACGTGAGCGTCCGCACTCCGGACCAGTTGGAGAAGCTCGGCATACCGGTGATAGGGGTGATTCCCCGGGACACCACAGCCAGGAAGGGCATGGTGAGCATAGTTCTGGTGGACAAGCCGGTGTCACCGGATTCCGAGGCCTTCCGGGACCTGCGGACCAGCCTGGATTTCGTGAAGGCCGGGAAGGGGGTCCGAAAGCTTCTGATCACCAGCTGCGGTCCCCAGGAGGGCAAGTCCACCACCGCCGCCAACCTCTCGGTTGCGGAGGCCAGGACCGGAAGGAAGGTACTGCTGGTGGACTGCGATCTGCGGCGGCCGGCGCTCCACAAGGCCTTCGGCCTCTCGAAGCAGCCGGGCTTCACTGAACTGGTGGCGGGCAGGGCGACGATGGACGAGGCGATTTACGAGACCATCGAACCGAACCTGTTCCTGCTTCCCAGCGGCCACCTCCCCCACAACCCGGCGGAGCTGGTGGGGGCCGCCTCGGCCTCCAGCTTCTTCGACACCCTCCTGTCCAGGTTCGACATGATCATCGTGGATGCGCCGCCGGTGGCCCTGGTCACCGACGCGATGGTCATGGCGCCCTCGATGGACACGGTGCTTCTGGTGGCCAGGGCCGGCGAAGTGCATACCAAGGTGGTGGCCACGGTGTGGCATAAGATGGAGCGCACCGGCTGCCACATGGCCGGGGCGGTGCTCAACGGCTACGAGCCCGACAGGGGTTATTCGGGCATTGACTACTACACCTACCGCTACCGGTATTCCTACCGCAAGGACGGAGAGATTCCCTCCGACGACTGATCCGGGGCCTGAACCTCCTTTCGGATGAGGCAGCGCCCGGGGGCTGGTGCACCCCTCCGGGGAGTCGTGGGTTAAAGTGGGTTGACAGTGGGTGAAAGTGGGGTAATGATTCGGCCATAAGGGGAGGTCCCGTGGCTGAGTTTATTGGAACCCACATACACACCCTGGACGAAAAGGGCCGGGTCAACGTACCCGCGCAGTTCCGCCGTCTTCTCACCGGCGAGGACCTGTACCTCAACCGCGAACTGGACGACTGTCTGGTGCTCTACCAGGCGGAGAAGTGGGAACAGATCCGGAACGGTTTCGAAAGGCTTTCCAGAAGCAACAGGCAGCATCGGCGCTTCCTGCGCTGGGTGGGCGCTAAACTCCGTCTGCTCACCGTGGATGCCCAGGGCAGGATCGCCATCCCGGCGGATATGCAGGAGGCGGCGGGAATCCGGAGCGAAGTCATGTTTCTGGGCCAGTTTGACCGGATAGAACTCTGGGATCCCGGGAAGTACGAAGCATACATGAGCAACGAGGAAGAGTCCTTCGAGGACATAGCCGAAACGCTGGACATTGACCTCTAAGGGGGAGTGTGGACGGGCATGTTCCCATCATGGTGCAGGCGGTCGTACGGTTCATGGAGCGTTGCCCGGAGGGGCTGATAGTGGACGGCACCGCCGGCGGAGGCGGGCACCTGCGGGCGCTCAGGGCCGGGTTTCCCGACCGGCCCCTGCTGGCCGTGGAAAGGGATCCGGCCAGGGCCGAGGCCCTGGCTGAGGAGTTCTCCGGCGACGGCCTCACCCGGGTTCACCATGGAAGCTACACCGGGATTCCCGGGCTTCTGGACCATCCCGCCTCGGGCGCCCTTTTCGATCTGGGCCTGAGTTCGCTGCAATTGGAGGATCCCGCAAGGGGTTTCTCCTACAGAGTGGACGGCCCCCTGGATATGAGGTACGACACCGGCTCCGGCGATCCCCTGAGCGTGATTCTCGAAAGCATGGAAGAGGCCGATCTGGCTGACGTCATCTACAGGTTCGGCCAGGAGGGCAGGAGCCGGAGGATAGCCCGGGAGATCATTAGCGCCATGCCGGTGCGGACGACGCTGGAACTGAGGGCGGCGGTGACGAGGGCCGTGGCGGGGAACCCGGTGAAGGTTCTCTCCAGGGTTTTCCAGGCGTTCCGGATTCTGGTCAACGACGAGCTGGGCCATCTGGACAGACTCCTTTTGGAACTGCACCGGTGGCTGATCCCCGGGGCCGGGGTTGCCTTCATCACCTTCCACTCCCTGGAGGACCGGGCGGTGAAGCTGCTGTTCAGGGACTCGCCCTTTTTCATGGAGACCGATCCCCCCTGGCAGGTTCCCTCCCGGGAGGAAACGAGGAAAAACCCAAGGGCCAGGTCCGCCCGGCTCAGAACCGGGGTGAGGGTTCCATGAGCTTCAGGTCCACGGTGACGCTGATGATCCTGGCGGCCCTGCTGGTGAACGCGGTCATTCAGATGGGGATGAAGAACTTCCGTCTGGCGCGGCTGGTAGAGCTTCACCGGCTGGAGGAGGAGCTGGACAGCCTTCGACGGAGGGTGTCCGAGGTTCGGGGAAACATCGCCCGGCTGGAAAACCCCCGGCGGCTCATGGAGGTCGGAGAGGCCCTGGGGCTGGAGCCCCTGCCCCTTTCCTCCTTCACCCTTCTGGAGGAGGAATGACGCCCGGACGCGATGCGATGGACGAGAGGCTCGGCGCCAGGCTGAAGCTCTGCATGTACCTGAACCTGCTCTTCTTCGCCCTCGTGGTGGCGGCGCTTTTCCGGGTCCAGATACTGGATCACGGCCACTGGAGGGAACTGGCGGACAAACAGAACACCGTCGAGGTGGAGGTGGAGCCGGGCCGGGGCTGCATCTACGACAGGAACGGTTACCTGATCGCCGGCAACGAGTCTTTTGCCCGGTTCAGCGTTTACTGGCCCCAGGTCCCCGCCGAAGGTGTGGTCGAGGTGGAGCGGGTGGCCGCCATGCTGTCCGAGGCGGGCTTTCCGGTCCCCACGGACCGTAAACCCGGGTACCAGGTACTGGCGGACGGCGTTCCCTATCCCCTGGCGCTGGACATCGTGAGCCGCGGCTCCAGGATGGTGAACTGCGCCGTCCTCAACCGGCGGGTCTATCCCATGGGGGATCTCATGGCCCCGGTTATCGGTCGCTGCACCCCTGACCATGTCGAGGGGCTGGAACTCCAGTTGAACCGGATTCTTCAGGGTGTTCCCGGGCACATGTTTCTGGAGAGGAGCGCCTGGAAGAACTACAGCCTGAGGGACCCGGACTCACGGGACGAACCGGCGGTGGACGGGCTGGACGTGGTGCTCACGATAGACGCCCGCTTCCAGGCCATAGCCCAGGAGGAACTGGCGGCGGCGGTCGAGATGTCCGGCTCGGAATGGGGGGCGGTGGTCCTGGCCGATCCCCGGAACGGCGACATTCTGGCCATGGCCAGCTACCCGGTGAGGGATTCCTACGGGGTTCCCGTCAGGAATCACTGCGTCCAGAGCAACCACGAGCCGGGCAGCACCTTCAAGCCCTTCGTTCTGGCGGCCGCCATGGAGGAAGGGCTGGCGTTCCTGTCGGACAGCTTCGACGTATCCCGCGGGTGGCTGGAGGTGTCGGGGGTCAGGATCCACGACAGCCATCCGATTGACTCCACACTGAGCCTTGCCGAGGTGATTTCCCAGAGCAGCAACGTGGGAACCGTCATGCTGGCCAGGACCATACCGGATTCGGTGCTTTACGGGTACTGCGGGAGGTTCGGCTTCGGCAGGGCTACCGGGGTGGAACTGCCCGGGGAGCTGGACGGCCTTCTCAACCCCATGTCCGCATGGTCGGGGGTGTCCAAAGCCAACCTGGCCATCGGGCAGGAGATATGCGTCACCCCCCTGCAGCTGGCGATGGCTTACTCCGTCATAGCCAACGGCGGAGTTCTCTACGGCCCGAGGCTGGTCCGATCCACGGGGCGCGAGGGAGAATGGAATGACTGGAACGTGTTCGAGCGGGGCAGGGTGATTTCCGGCGAGACCGCGGCGGAAATCCGGGCCGTGCTCGTTTCGGCCGTGGAGCAGGGCACCGGGGGTGTGGCGCGGATACCCGGGGTCAGGGTGGCGGGGAAGACGGGAACCGCCGAGAGGCTGTCCCGCGGAAGGGGAGTGTACCTGTCGGCCTTCGTCGGCATGGTGCCCGCGGACGCCCCCGAATTGGTGGCGGTGGTGGTGATGGATCGGCCGGAGTACGCCTACCGGTGGGGCAGCGCCCTGGCGGCCCCCGCCTTTCAGAGGATCGTGTCCAGGGTGCTCTCCTCCGAACCGGGGGTGGCCCTGGCCCCGGTGGGGGACGTCGAGGGGCTGATGGCCGCCGGGTCCGGAGAAACGCCGTGAGGCTCGCAAGGCTGCTGGAGGGCACGGGGGTGTTCTCTCCGGGCTGCGACCCCGAGATAACCGGGATCGCATGCGATTCCCGGCGGGTCGAACCGGGCTTCCTTTTTGTGGCGGTGAAGGGTTTCAAAACCGACGGGAGGCTCTTCGTTCCGGAAGCCATGTCCCGGGGCGCGGCGGCGGCGGTGGTTGAGGAGGGGGACGCCTTCGCGGACCCCAGGGTTCTGACCAACAGCGGATCCGGCAACCGGGAACTGCTGGCCTTGCTGGCGGCCAGGTTTTTCCGGGAGCCCTGGAATGGGATGAGAACCGCGGGCATCACCGGAACCAACGGCAAGACCAGCACCGCGCACATGCTGGCCTGGATTCTGGAGTCGAGGGGAACGCCCACGGGAATCCTTGGAACGGTAGGTCATACCGTGGCCGGACGGACGCTCCCCGCCGATGTCACCACGCCGGACTCGCTGCGGACGGCGGAGCTGATGCGCGCCATGGTGGACGGCGGAGACGGGGCCTGCGTGATGGAGGTCTCCAGCCACGCCCTTTCCCTCGCCCGGGTGGACCGTGTCAGGTTTGATGCGGCGGTGTTCACCAACCTGAGCCAGGACCACCTGGATTTCCACGGCACCATGGAGGAGTACCTGAAGGCCAAGCTCCGGCTTCTCGATCTCCTCAAGCCCGGCGGGACGCCGGTGATAGGCAGCGCCTCTCCGGAGTGGCCGCCGGTTCCCGGCGCCGTGAGGTTCGGCTTCCTTTCCGGCGATGATTACCGGATTCTCCGGCATAAGACCGGCATCCAGGGGTCCCGCTACGATCTGGCCACCCCCCGGGGCGTCCTGGAGGTGGTCGTGAAGGCGCCGGGCACCTTCAGTATCGTCAATTCCGCCGGGGCCGTGGCTGCGGCTGCGGCCATGGGGGTTCCTCCGGAAGAGTCGGCCGCGGCCCTGTCCGCCTTTCCGGAGGTGCCCGGCAGGATGGAAGTGGTGGACAACCAATTGGGCATCCTGGTGGCGGTGGACTACGCCCACACCCCGGATGCCCTGGAGAGGGTGCTCGTCCAGGGGCGGAAACTCACCCGGGGTCGCCTCATCTCCGTATTCGGCTGCGGCGGTGACCGGGACGCCCGGAAGAGGCCGATCATGGGGGCGGTCTCCCGGAGGCTG
>JAKPTG010000070.1 GCA_029571005.1 Candidatus Fermentibacterota bacterium | reverse complement strand
AAGAACATCGGCCCCTCGGGGGTGACCGCAGTGGTGGTCCGCAAGAGCTGGCTGGACGCCGCCCGGACCGATATCCCCACCATGACGAAGTACAAGGTCCACGTGGAAAAGGAAAGCCTCTTCAACACCCCGCCCTGCTTCCCCGTGTTCGTGGTTGACCTGGTCATGGACTGGATACTGGAAAACGGCGGCCTCGAGGGCGTGGAAAAGAACAACCGCCGGAAGGCCAAGGTTATCTACGAAGCCATAGACGGCAGCAACGGCTTCTACAGGCCCCACGTCACCCACGTTCCCAGCCGGAGCTTCATGAACGTCACCTTCCGCCTCCCCTCCGAGGAGCTGGAGGGCAGGTTCGTTGACGAGGCCAAGAAAGAGGACCTGATCGGCCTCAAGGGGCACAGAAGCGTCGGCGGGTGCAGGGCTTCCATCTACAACGCCATGACCATGGAAGGGGTCGAGGCCCTGGCGGACTTCATGGAGAGGTTCCGCAGGCAGAACGGCTGATGCCGCCTGCATCATCCCTGGGGGCGTCGGGCAACCGGCGCCCCCTTCGTTTTAACGCCCCCGCAGGCCTTTCCGCCTTACCGACCGGGGCTCGGCTCCCGTGCCCGGTTCTCCCCCTGAATACCCGGGAAGCGTGACGGTGAGTACCCCGGACATGGCGGGAAGAACGGTCGCGCCGGCCCGCGGCGGAGAGCCGGCTCCGGGTCCCCACGGTTTCCTCCGGAAGGTGCCCGGAGCCATGGGCAACGGCCGGATGACCCCGCTCCGACAGGGCAGAAAAAAATGGCGGCCCGCACCTTCCGGTGCGGGCCGCTTTTTTGCGCCGTGTTTCAGAAACTCGCCTTCAAACCCGCCCAGGTGGTGCACTCCAGACTGAAATCCAACTGGTAGTAGGTTCTGAATGCGTAGTCGTAATCCGGAAACTCCTCGTACCCTGGGTTGGCGTAAACGCAGCCGTAGGGGTAGGGATTGGTAGCGCCGCCGGCTATGCCGAGGGTGGTGTTGCCGGTGAACACCAGGAAGTAGGTGGTTCCCGGAGTCACTTCCTCGGCCTCCCAGAAGACATCGCACCAGGTACCCGCCTGGCCCGTGGTGCCGGCTTCGGTCAACATCGTGCCGCCGGAGGTGGGCAGGTTGGTCCAGAGCTGGATGGTGACCGTGTCGGAGCCGCCGACGCTGTGCTGAAGGAAAATTCCGGCGCCGGCGATGTTTCCGTTTGTCTGCTGGAAGGACTGGGCAAGGCAAGTCTGGCTGAAATCGGCTATGTAGGCCGATGAGTCGGGCTGGTTCTGGTCAATGGCCAAGCCCCCCCGGTCAGCACAAACGGACACCGTCCAGGGAACGCTCTCCACCACCACCGGAACCAAGGCGTAGGAAGAAATCTCCGAGGTGGTCAATACCTCGAAGCCCCATGCGGTTGAGGCGGACACCGCCGTCAGCAGAAGCACGACACCCATGACGGAAATTCTGATCATTTACGCACTCCCTCTCGTCGCGGTTGCGGGCCGCCTCCGCCCGGGAATCGTCCACGTGGAGCTTCCGACAAATCCAGGGCCTTCTTACGGATAATTTCTACCTCCTTGAGGCACCAGCCGTCAAGTGGAGACGACCCCGGATCCCGGGAGAATGTCTGATAAAACGGGAAGGAGCGCCGCAGGGCGCTCCTTCGTCTCTGGTACCCCCGTCGGGACTCGAACCCAAGCTTCCGGCTCCGGAGGCCGACGCTCTATCCACTGAGCTACGGGGGCGTTGTTCAAGTAAGATAATCTGTCAACCGGGGCATTTCAAGTCAGAACAGCACCCGCTCGACCCTGGGGTTTCCGTCGGGAACCAGTGTGAGAAGCGCCATGGAGCGCTCCCCCCTTGCTGCGGCGACGGCTCCGGGGTTAAGCAGGAGAACGCCGTTCTCCTCCCTCTCGGTGTAGCGGTGGGAGTGGCCGAAGAGCACCACCCGGGGATTCCTGTGGGCAAACCGCTTCATCACCCTGTTCTCCAGCCCGAAGGGCGGCCCGGACCCGTGGGTCATGCAGACCGTCATCCCCTCCAGGGTGAACACTTCCTCTTCCCGGAGCATCCCCGCCAGGGCGCCGCCGTCCATGTTCCCCAGAACCCCCCTCACCGGGGCGAACCTCTGAAGGTCCCGGTACACATCCGCCTCGACGAAATCGCCGCAATGGAGCACGAGGTCCGCTTCCGCGCAGACCTCGTAAACTCTCCCGGGCAGGCAGGCGACCCGGCTGGGGACATGGGTGTCCGATAGAACCGCTATCAGCAAGCTAACGGATCTTCTTCTTGTGCCGGTTGGCCCGACGCCGCTTCTTCCTCTTGTGGTTCGCTATCTTCTGGCGCTTGCGCTTTCTACCGTTGGGCACTTACTTTGCCACCCTTTCCTTTACCGAACGGGAGGGTTTGAAAACGGGAACAAAGCGGCGGGGAACCAGAACGGTTTCCCCGCTGTGAGGGTTGCGGGCCTTGCGCTCGTTGCGCTGTACAACCTTGAAAGTGCCGAAGCCGCGGATTTCGATGTGTTCCCTGGCGTACATGGCTTCCTTCACTTCCTCGAAAAAGCTGTTGACCACGAAGGCCACTTCCTTCTTGGTCAGACCCGTCTTGTCGGCGATGCTCGCGACAATGTCGGCTTTGGTCATTTTTCCCTCCAGCATCGGTCAGAGTGATGAACGAATAACGTATATGGATATGCCGCTTTCCGTTTGTCAGCCAGGAGAAGAAGATAGGCAATGTTCCAAACTAACGCAACCCCATGACAACAGTCAACTAAGGGGGAAGCGGCGGCCGAAGCCGCCGCCTTTATGGTGGAGCTTAGGGGAGTTGAACCCCTGACCTCTTGACTGCCAGTCAAGCGCTCTAGCCAACTGAGCTAAAGCCCCGTCGAAAACCGTGGGATCATAACCCCTTGTCCCCCGATGTCAAGTTTGAGGGGCCTCCAGCCTCCAGAAATCGCCCCCCGCGGGCCGCCTGACCAGCCCCGGGGAAAGCTCCAGCATGGCCAGTTCGATAACCATTGAAACCTCGGCCTCGAAGAGGTGGCCGCCCCTGGCTGTGAAATCGTGGTCCGCCAGGGATACGTGAAGATGCACGTAGGGTGCGCCCTCTTTCATGGACACGTTCCCCTGGAGCGAGAGAACCTCCAGGGAATCATCCAGGACCGTCCTGGTGTACTCCCGGCCGTCGTACCTCCCGATCACGGTTCCGGAGAGCATTCCGATCCCGCACAGCACCACCGCCGACTCCAGGCCCGTCTCGGCGCAGTAATCGGCCAGGGCCCCGGGGAAGGACTCACCCCGGTCGAACCTGAGCAGGATCACCCCGTTCTCCCTCTTGAGCACCTGCATCCTTCTCACTCCTCCCAGTCCGGTATTCCGGTGTCTATGCCCCCGTGGACGCCTGCGGGACAGCTTATGGTGTATCCGTCCCGACGGGCGCTTACCCTGTAGGGCTCTCGGCAGAGGGGGCACCGGAGGGTTTCCGTCCTGCCGGCCATGCTGTCCAGGGCAGCCGCGCTTTCGGCCCAGTACCCCCTTGTCACCCTGAACATCGCCATATCCGAGGACAGGGTGTTCATCCCGGCCCTGCACCGGTTCGCCGCGGCTTTCTCACCACCGCAGCCCACGGCCAGAAGCACCGCCGCCGCGGAAAGAAAGGCCCTCACCTCACCACCACCAGCCGTCTCTCCGCCACCGCTCCCGGGGGAAGGGCCACGACCAGTGGAACGATGGGAAGAAGCGGGCATCCCGGATTCCCGAAGGACGGACTCCCCGGAAGAAACACCCTGTCCCCGTAGGGAGAGCGTACAACCGTCGGTTCCGATGGAGGCGTCCAGGTGAAGGTCACCGAACCGGAAACCAGGACAAGGGCCGGCAAAAACGGCATCATACCTCCAGCGCGACCGTGAAGGCGTTACGGCCGTAGATCCGCTCCAGGAACTCCTTGAGCATTATCGTTATGGGAACCGCCAGGAACACCCCGGTCATCCCCCAGAGGAAACCCCAGACCAGCACGCTGACCAGAACCGTGACCTTGCCCACAGGCAGGACCCTTCCGAAGTAGTTCGGTTCTATGACGTTGGACACCAGATTGTTCACCGCCACCACCATGGGAACGGCCCAGAGCCCCCGGGGACCCGCCAGCGAGAGGGTGTAGAGGGTTATCATAACGCCGGCAAGCAGGGACCCGAAAAAGGGAACGAAGTTCATCACCATGGCGATGAACCCCCAGATGAAGGCGTCTCCCGGCTCCAGCCACACCAGAAGCCCCGCCCCTATCAGCAGCCCGGTGAGGACGCTGGTAACCAGCTTGGCCACCAGGTACCTCCTGGGGACCCCCTCCACCCCTGCGACCACCGCCGCCACCCTCCGGTGCTTCGCCGGATCGAGTTCCATGAGCTTCTCCGACAGCAGCCGCCTGCCGCTGAGCATGAATATCGTGAGCACGGTGATGATGGCCAGTTTCAGGAGAAGCTGGGTCAGGGTGCCCACCAGGTTGGCGGCGGTGGGAACCAGGGAAACCAGGGATATGCCGTCCATGGCGCCGAGCCATGCCGCCGGGTCCCGTCCCGCGGCGATGGAATCCAACGGTGCGGCCTCCAGTGGATCGCCCAGCCCCAGGGAACCGTAAAGTCCGGGGAGCAGCCGGTCCTGAATATTGCCCACAAAAAACGCCACGGGTCTCACCACGTTGGCGGCCAGGTCATCCCTCCGGTTCATGAGCATGTTCCCGGCACCGTAGAGAATGAGCATGGCGAACCCCACCAGGGACAGCGCCAGCAGCAACGTGATGACGAACCCGGTCACCTCCGCCGCGTGGCTTTTCTTCCTGTTTCCCGGGGGAGGGGCCGCCCCCCGGGGGGTACGTCGTATCAGCCGGTCCATCAGGTGGGCGACCCGGTTCACCGCCGGGTGCACCAGGAACATGGCGAAAAGGGCCACCGCAACCTGGGTGAGCACCCCGGCCATGGCCTTGAGCACCACCCCCATGGCCAGGAGCACCACCAGGAACAGGCTCACCGCCACCGCCTTCAGCGCCCCCTCCGAGGTATTCACACCGATTCTCCGGGCCCCGCCGGGTACGCCTCCGGGCGACGGTCCGCCAGGCAGTCTATCCGCCGCCTTTCAAGGGAAATCAGTTCGGGGGCCAGGATGAAGTCCCTGACGCCCCGGGCCACCCTCTCCCCCGGAAGGAAAGTCCCGGAAGGTGCGGCCACCGCCCCTCCGCCCCGGTACTTCGCCCCCAGGTGATCGCCCCCAAGGTTGCACCCTGCGGTGAACACCTGGGCCTCCGCGGACCTGGCGGCCAGCAGGTTTCTGAACACTCTCCGGCGGACCAGGGGCCACTGGGCGGGGATGAAAAGGATTTCAGCGCCGTCAAGGGTCATGGGCCTGGATACCTCCGGAAAGCGGAGATCGTAGCAGACCGCCGCCCCGGCCACGATGCCCGACATGTTGAAAACCCCTTTGAAAGCGCCTCCCGTGAACACCTTGTGCTCCCCCATGCTCCGGAAAAGATGAATCTTCTCGGCGGTGTGCACCAACCGGCCCCCGGGATCGAAGACCGGCACCGTGTTCACGATTCCTCCGGGGCCGCGCACGGGAAAGGAGCCGCCGACCACCCATATCCCGAGGCTTTTCGCAGCCTTCGCCAGGGGAAGGTCCCCGAGGGCGCCGGGTTCCAGGGCGACCCCGGGAATCAGGTCCAGACGGAAACCCACGGTGAAAAGCTCGGGCAGCACCGCCACCCGGGGCACAGGCGGAATGCCGCACGCCTCTACGGCGGCTTCCATGCACCGCTCCCATCCACCCCGGATGGGCAGCTCGCACAGCCTCACGGTCAGGGTTCGGGTATTCACCCCGGAAATATAGTGTATAATTGAGGAACACTCTCGATGCTTTCACAGGAGCTGGCCGCCGAGCTGACCGGCGCCCTGGCTGACGTATAATTGAGGAACACTCTCGATGCTTTCACAGGAGGCTCACAATGGCTCATCTCAGCAGGCGGGTCGCCTCGATGCAGGCTTCCCCCATCCGT
>JAKPTG010000068.1 GCA_029571005.1 Candidatus Fermentibacterota bacterium | reverse complement strand
TCGGTGCGGTCCTCCGGGCTGAAGCCGAGGTCCCTATTGAGGCCGTGACGGATGTTGTCACCGTCCAGCACTGCGGTGTGCACACCCATCGAGTGGAGCCTGGCCGCCAGTAGATCGGCCACCGTTGACTTCCCGCTGCCGGAAAGGCCGGTGAACCAGAGCGTCACCCCGCGATGGCCGTTCCGTGCTTCCCGCTCGGCCCTGCCTACGGTGAGTTCCTGCCATGTCACGTTGCTTGACGCCTTCATACACCGGCCCTTTCCATTTCTTCCACCGCCTTCAGGAGTTCGGCGGCGTCCACGGCCCGCCCCGCCCGGGAGGCGGAGAGGGCTTCCAGCAGCGCCTCGATGGGGAAAATGCCCGAGCGGCTCAGGTAGTGGGCGGCGCACAGCAGCGATGCGCTTCGGTACCCCAGAGGCCCCCTGTAATCCCGGTGCACCAGTTCCGCACCGGTTTCAGGCCGGTCCAGGGACGCATCCAGGTACACCGAACCGGACTTCATGGCCTCGATCCTCGGAAGAGCCCTCTGCAGCCCCTCCCGGGAGGTGGCCATGACGGCGTCTATCCCGGCGATGCCGGTGTAGTGGATCTCCTTGGTGGAGATGATCACCTCCGCCAGGGAGAACCCTACCCCCACGGTCACGGGGTAGCTTCCCTTCTTGGTCACCGACAGTCCGCAGGAGATGGCCGCCAGGGCCAGCATCTCCGCCGTGGACTGCACACCCTCCCCGGCGGCCCCGGCCAGGATGATGGATACCTTTCCCGCCAGATTATGGCCGAACCTCTTCTCCGGCGCCGGAACACCATGGAAAAGGGATTCGGTATCCCTGTCGGCCTCCGGTCGGAAAGCCGAGGCTTCCGGGTTTTTCAGCAGCACCGGGGTCATCCCCGCGTCGCCGGCGATGTCTGTGAGCTTCCTTCCGGGGTTGAACTTCACCCCGTAGCTGGTGCAAAGCTCCACCGCTTCCACCAGGGAGAATCCCTTCACCCGGAGGGCTTCCTCCAGAACGTCGCTCACATCCCCCAACGCCATTATTCTGCGGGAATAGGCTGCGCCGGCCGCGTGGGCCATCCGGCACAGGTCCATCCCGTTGTCGGGCCTGCCCTCGGGCATGGTGGAGGTCCGGAAACCGCAGGGGGTGAGCCCCGAGGGCTGCCCCCCGGTCATCCCGTAGAGCATGTTGTTGTGGACTATGACCGTCATGTCGATGTTCCTGTGGGCCGCCTCCATTATGTGGTGCAGGCCGATGGTGGCGCCCCCGTCGCCGATCAGCACCAGTATCTTCTTGTCCGGGTCCGCCAGCCCCATGCTTATGCCGGTGGCCATGGCCACGGACCTGCCGTGAAGCCCGTGGACCGTATGGGAGGCGAACTGCTTGTCAATGATGCCTATACATCCTATGTCGGTGACCACGACCAGGTCCAGGGGGTTCAGCCCCTCGATCCTCTGAAGGGCCTTTTCCAGGCTCCTGGCCATGAGCCCGTGACCACAGCCCGAGCAGAACGGGAGGTTCTCGGTGGAGAGGAAGCTCCTGCTCATCGCTCCACCTCCCTTTCTATCTCCGCAGGCGATATCATCCGGCCGATTCCGTTCACCCCGGACACCCCTTCCCTTCCGTTCCTGCCGAAGAGCACCTCCCGGTACTGGCCGGACTGGTTCTCCTCCGCCACGATGACCCTTCCGTACCTGCCGGCCGTCTCCAGGTACTCACCGGGCACCGGGAACAGGGTTTTGGCGACGAGCAGCGAAACCGGCCTACCCCTGCGGGCCAGGTTGTCCGCCGCCTCCCTGGCCGCGGCGGCGGTTATTCCGAAGGAGAACAGCAGAGTGTCCGACCGCCGGTCCTCGTAGTCGTAGAGGGTGTATTCGCCCAGGTTGCTCTCGGTCTTCGTCCGGAGCCTTTTTGTGTTCTCCAGCGCCTCCGGGGTGGAGTGCTGGAGGCCGGCGTTCCTCTCGTGGGTACTGGCGGTGAACCTGACCTGGTGCTCCCGGTTGCCCACCGGGAGGAACGGGGGCACCCCGTCCGGGCCGGCGGCGTAGGGCAGGTACGGCCCGTCCCCCCGGTAATGCTCCCGGGGCGCCGGGGTCACCGGAGCGAGCCGGGAGAGGTCGTAGCTCCTGAGGGTCATCACCATCTCCTTCGATGAAAGGAGGAACACCGGACACCGGAGCCGCAGCGCCAACTCCACCGCCCGGGCGGAGAGGGTGTAACAGTCGTCCATGTCCGAGGGGCAGAGGGTGGGTATGGGATGCCCGCCGGAGTTGATGCCGCGCAGAAGCGCCAGGTCACCCTGGGCGCCGCAGGTGGCGGTGCCCGTGGCCGGGCCCATCCGCTGGACCAGGATGATAACCATGGGCAGTTCCATCATGAAGGCCATACCGATGGATTCAATCATCAGCGCCAGCCCCGGGTAGGAGGTGGCGGTGACGGGAAACCGGCCCGCGGCGGAGAATCCGCTCATCCACTGAAGGGTGGTGATCTCGTCCGGCGCCGGGAGCACCATGGGGAACCGCCTGCTGGAATAGGCGTAAAGCAGGTTGGCCGGGGTGATGGGGTACCCGACGAAAACCTCGGCCCCGGCCCGCACCGCGGCCTCGATCATCAGCCGGGAACCGTCAATGAATGCAGTCTTACCGGGTTCAGCCATGTCGCGCCCTCCTTCCGAAGAGCCGGTCGCCCAGGGTGGATAACAGAATAACCGCCAAGGTGGTTATCACTGCGCTGTAGGTCTTGTCCACTTCAAACCAGCCGCGCTGACCTGCCACCATGGTGAAAAACACCGCTACGGTGCCGACGATGAAGGCGAGCTTCACCCCGAGGGGGGTCACCAGCTTCCGGGCGTACAGCCCCGACACTATCACGATGGCTCCGATGGCTCTGATGGCGTAGGAGACGTAGGCGGTATCCAGCACCGCGCCCTTCAGCAGTATCGCCAGCGGCACCGTGACCACGTTCACCAGGACGACCAGCTTCCGGGCTGTGGACACGATCTTTCGGTCGTCGGCTTCGCGGTTGATGATGCCGTGGTAGATATCCTTGGCGGCGATGGTCACCACGGCGAAGTTCACCGGGCCGACCGTGGAGAGGATGGCCGCCAGCACCCCCGCCAGGGCCAGCCCCCCCAGCACCGGCGGAATGAACTCCGGAGTCCGGAGCAGGGTGGGCAATGCGGTCTTGGCGGTTACCTCCACTCCCTCGCCGAAGAAGAGCCCGGTCCTGGCGAAGAGACCCAGAAAGGCCGTCATGATTCCGAAGGGAGCCACTATCAGCCCCGCCAGCATGGAGGCTTTCCGGGCGGTTTCGACATTCCGGGCCGCGAACACCGGCTGAATGCTGGCCTGGGCCGCCATACCCCCAAGAAGCCCTCCGACAAGCAGCGCCACGGAGCCGCCCACCCCGGCGCTGAAGGGATTGTAGGGGTTCTCCGGGCCGCCCATGGCAACCAGGGTCTCCGAAAGGCCGGAGAGCCCCCCGACCTTGCCGAGGCCGACGGCAAAGGCTATTCCCAGCCCCAGGTACATGGTGACCAGGTACAGGATACCGGTCACCGCCAGGGCGTGCATTCCCCCGAAGTAGGTGTAGATCATTATCAGCACGGCGGAAATCACGACCGCCACGTTCCAGTTCACGTTGAACAGAGGAGCCATGACACTGGCGCAGGTCTGAAGCTGAACGTAGGCCAGTATGATGTACGCGATCAGGAAGGCCACCGCACTGACATGCCGGGCCTGACTTCCGAAGAGGGTTTCTATCATCTCGCTGACGGTGTGGACGTTCCTGCTGCGGTAGTGGGCCGCCACGGTGAAGCCGATTATCACCATGCCTATCGCGGTGGATATGTTGTAGAAGATGGGCTGCAGGGAAAGGGTATTGAAGGCTCTCTCGCTGACCCCTATGGTGCTCATCCCCCCCAGCCACTCCGCGGCGACCACCACCGAACACACGACGGTGCCAAGGTTCCGGCCGGCGACGAGGTAGTCGCTTGCGGACTTGCCGGCCACTTTCCGGGTGAGAAGCCCGACGCCAACCACCAGCGCGAAGTACGCCAGGATGATGACGGCATAGACATTCATACAGTTCGCCTTGCTTTCTTTTGTTTTCCGGATCAGGAACTACGGAGCAGGGGCGCGTTCTCGGCCACCGCCCGGGCTATCGCCATGGAATTAAGCCTGTTTTTCCCGTCGTCGGAACGGGAGTTGAGCACCGCGGGCACCCGGGCCCCGAACACCATCCCGCCCCACGCAGCGCCGCCGTGAAACTTGTAGCTCTTGCCCAGGGAGTTGGCCGTTTCCAGGTTGGGAGCCAGAATCATGTCGGGGCGGCCGCATACGCCGGAATCCACAAGCCCCTTGGCGGCGGCGCACTCCGCGTTGATCGCGGCGTCGTATCCCAGGGGGCCCTCCACAAGGAACCCCTTCAGCTGCCCGCGGACCGACATCACCGCAAGGGCCGCGGCGTCAACGGTTGCCTGCATCTTGGGATTCACCGTCTCGACCGCGGCCAGGGCCGCGACCCTCACCGGTGACACTCCCAGGGCGGTCCACAGGGGCTTAGTGTTCTCGATGACCGCCTTCTTCTCGGCCAGGCCCGGCAGTATCAGGATGGCATTGTCGCTCATGGCAAGGAACTTGGGGTAGGAGGGCATCTCGAAGAGGCTCAGATTCGACAGCACCGAGGAAGCCCTGATCCCGTGCTCCGGGTGCAGTATGGCCTTGATGTACGCCTCCGATTTCACACTGCCCTTCACCAGGATTCCGGCCCCCCGCTCCCTCACGGCTCCGACCGCCAGGGCGCTCATCTCCCGGTCGTCGGCCGCCGGAATCACCTCGTACAACGACGGGTCGTCGCCGGATTCCTCAATCGCCCGGGCCACCGCATCCCCCGGACCGGTGACGAAGCACCTGCCGATGAATCCGAGTTCGTGCCCCTCCCGGAGACTGGCCAGAACCCGGCTGTCCGCGGCTCCGGCCACCGCCACCGGCACCGGCGGCAGCCCGCTCACCAGCCGGATGAGCTCCTCGAAACCGGTTACACTCATTTCGCCTCCCCGACTATCCCGGTGACCGGCCCGAAGCATCCCTCGGAGTCACGGTACGGGTACAATGGATCTATCTCCCTGTCGGACAGTACGCAGCCGGGCCAGGACAGCGGGTTTTCCTCCCGGTCCAGCACCCGTTTTACACTCTCCGCTATGGCTTCGTTCTCGTTCCCCCCCGGGTACAGGTAAACCGGCGCTATCCTGCCGCACTTCCGGGGTATCTCCCGGGCCACGCGGTCCGCATTCGCCACGCCTCCGGTGACCACGATGGCGTGCATGTCGAAGTCCAGCACCGAGGCCATGGCGCCGATCTCCTTGCAGATCTGGTAGATCATGGCGTCGTAGATGAAACTCGCGAAACCGTCGCCCGCATCGGCCCTCCGGGCCATCTCCCGGATATTCTTCGTGCCGAGGTAGGCGTACACCCCCCCGGCCCCGTAGAGCTTCCGGTAAAGCTGCTCCCGGGTCCACCGGCCCGAGAAGCACGCTTCCATCAGGGGTATGGGGGGAATCCCGCCCGCCCTCTCCGGGGTGAAGGGGGCCCCCTCCATCCTGTTGTCGCTGTCCATGATCCTTCCGCCGACCACCGGGGCTATGGAATAGCCTCCGCCCAGATGGCACGCCACGCACCGTATCTCGTCGAAACCCAGGGACAGCCTCCCGGCGAGTTTCCTGACCGTCGCCCGGATGTTCAGGGCGTGAACGTATGAAAACCGTGGAAAATCAGGGGCGCCGGATATCCTGGCGATGGGGGCCATCTCGTCCACCCCCACCGGGTCAACCACGTAGGCGGGCACCCCGAGGGTTCCCGCTATCCGGTGGCACAGGGGCGCCCCAAGGTTCGACGCATGCTGGTACACCGGAGTGTGAAGGCTGAAGTCGGCCAGTTCCCGGTTCAGCTCGATAACCCCGCTGGGCACCGGGGGCAGCATTCCGCCCAGGGCCCCCATGGCGGCCACCCGGGCCCCGGAGGGCAGGTTCTCCCGGAAAAACCGCCGGACCAGATCCTCCCGATGGTCCACCTGGGCGCTGATGCTCTCAAACCTGTGGATCATGTCGTCGGGGTGCTCGATGGTGGCGGACACCCGGTGGACCAGCCCGCCCTCCCCGTCGTCTTCGTAGATGGAGCACTTAGTGGTGGTGGACCCGGTGTTTACAACCAAGATGAGCTTTCCGGTCACCTGAACCTCCAGATTCCGCCGGTGGTGAAGCACCGCCGATCAGCGGGAAAGTGATATTCTTGGATGGGGGTAATATGATACCTCCGCCGGGAAAACGCATTCGAGAAAAGCAGGACGGGGAAGGGAACGACATGATCGAGAGGGAGACCATACGCAGGGAGATTCCCAACTGCCTCACCGACACCGGAAACCTTGGCCTCCCGGGGTTGAGGAAGGGCAAGGTCAGGGACTCCTACGACATGGGGGACAGGCTGCTGATCGTCACCACCGACAGACAGAGCGCCTTTGATCGGGTCCTCGCTGCGGTTCCCTTCAAGGGTCAGGTCCTGAACACCGTCAGCGCCTGGTGGTTCGAAAACACCAGACACATCGTTCCCAACCACGTCATCTCGATTCCCCACCCGAACGCCACCCTGGCGAGGAAGGTCGAAATCTTCCCGGTGGAGTTCATCGTGCGGGGATACCTCACCGGAAGCACCGACACCAGCGCCTGGACCCTCTACAGCAAGGGGGAGAGAAACATCTGCGGCAACGCCCTGCCCGACGGGATGAGGAAGAACCAGAAGTTCCACCGGCCCATCATCACCCCCACCACCAAAAGCGACGCGCACGACGAATCAATAACCCCCCACGGCATAGTGGAAACCGGCCTCATGAGCCGGGAGGACTGGGACAGGGCCTCGGACATAGCCTTCCGACTCTTCCGCCACGGAACGGAAGTCGCGGCTGAAAACGGCCTCATCCTGGTGGACACCAAGTACGAGATGGGAAAGGACCGGGAGGGAAACATCGTCCTGGCCGACGAGATCCACACTCCGGACAGCTCCCGTTACTGGCTCTCGGAAGGGTACGAACAGCGTTTCCGGCAGGGGCTCGACCCGGACAACATAGACAAGGAATTCCTCCGGCTCTGGTTCCGGGCCCATTGCGACCCCTACAACGACCCGGTGCTGCCGGACGCCCCGGAGGAGCTGGTGGTGGAACTTTCCAGCCGATACATCAGGCTTTTCGAGATGATAACCGGCCGGGAGTTCAAACCCCTCACCGGCAACCTTCAGGAGAGCCTAAGGGAGGCGGTCGGCCGGATAGTCTGAGGGCCGTCCGGGCAAGGGAGGGGCAGATCAGCAACACTCGACCGGAACCGGCGGCACACCGGCCCGTGAACGCTTCGGGACGCCGGCGGTCCGCGGCGGCCGGCGCATCGAACCATCCCTTTGCGAAGCATTACCGAAACGGGAACCCGCCTTTCAACATGAAGCATCTTGCCCGATCGTCATGGGTGTTCCCCCTGCTGCTGGCGGGCCTGCTGTGCCGGTCGGTCCTCAGACAGGATGTATTCCTCGGAGCTGAGGATGACGCCTTCTTCTACTTCCGCATCGCCGGGAACATTGTGCGGGAGGGCTTCGCCTCCTTCGACGGGCTGACCCCGACGAACGGGTTCCACCCCCTGTGGATGGGGCTGATCGCCGGGCTCAGGCTCCTCTTTCCCGATTCCGCCCCTTACCTGTCTGCGGCGGCGGTCCTGTCCATAGCCCTTTCGGCCGTCTGCGGCGTTCTCTATTCGGTGTCCGCCCGGGGCAGGTATTCCGCACCGGTGGTTCTTGTCACTCTTTTATTGCTTTTCAGGTACCTGAGGGACTTCTCCCTGATGTGCATGGAAACCTCCGTCCTTCTCCCCTCGGCATTCCTGCTTCTGATCTCCTTTGACGGTGTGCACAGCGGGACCGGAAAGCGACGGTTGTGGGCTCTGGGCCTTCTTACCGCCCTCACCATCGCCTCCAGACTCGATTCGGCCCTGCTGTGCGCGATTCTGGCGGTATCGGTCATATCGGTATGCGGCTGGAGGGCTCTGCTTCCCACCGCGCTTCCTGGAGCCCTTCTACTTCTTGGATACGCCGTCGTCAACTGCGCGCTGATGGGGACACCCGCTTCCGTTTCGAGCATGATGAAGGCTTCGGGATTGGGCTGCAACCGTCTTTTCGCCGCTCAGCTCTTTCAGATGGGCGACCCCCTTGGCCTTCGAAGCCCATGGGGGCTTTACCTTCTTTCTCTTCTCCTTGCCTTTCCGGTGTCATTGACGAGAAGGATGCCGTCGGCCGCAAGGGTTTCCGGGCTGTTCCTCGTGAGCTTCACCGCAGTTCAGCTCTTTCTGTCGCAGTGGCGGCTCTGGTGCTGGTACGCCTACCCGGCGGTTCTTTTCACCGCGTTCGGATTGCCTCCCCTGCTGCAAGACCTGTACAAAAGAGCGGTATTCCTGAACAGGATCGAACCCGCCCTCACGGCGGCGTCGCTCCTTCTTCTCGGCGGGGCATGTATTTTCTGGGGGCTCACCTACGGCGGCGTGGCCCCGGAGGACTTCCGCCGCAGGAACATGGAAATCGCCCTGGAGCTGAGCGCAACCCTTCCCGACACCGCCGTCGTGGCCATCGGGGACAGGGCCGAGAGTTTCGCTTACTTCTTCCGCGGGCACGTGATCCAGGCCGAAGGGCTGGCGGGGGACGTAAAACTCGCGAACGCCGTTCGCTCGCAGGCGCTGGAGGAGTACCTGGAATCGGCGGGAACGGACTACCTTCTGAGCTGGACAGGCCCCCACCTGGTGGAAGACTACCGCACATGGATCCTCGTCATACCCGACAGGGCGCAATGCTCGGTGTTCAACAACGAGCTGGAGGTGTCGGGAACCGACGAGGTCGCCCGATGGCCGGGAACCGAAGAATCGGCTTTCCTCTGGAGCCGCGGTGAGAACTGAAGGCCTCTCTCCGCTATCGGTCTGCGTACTGCTGGCGCCCGCGCTCCTCGTTCTGGCCGGAACCCTGTCGGTCGGTTTCGTGTCCGACGACTTCTACCTGATACACAGGATAGTGAACGAGGGGTTCTTCTCCGGCTGGGGAGGGCCCGGCGGGGACATGTACTTCAGGCCGGTGACGGTGCTGTCCTACTGCGCCGATTACGCTGTTTACGGCCTCCGTCCCCTGGGCTGGCACCTGACGAACCTTCTGTGGCACATGACCTGTTCCCTCCTGGTCTTCCTGCTGGCCAGGGCCCTCCGGGGAAGCGACTGGGAAGCCTTCTGCGCCGGCTACCTGTTCCTCCTGCTGGCGTGTCATTCCGAGTCGGCGGCCTGGGTGTCCGGAAGGTCGGACCTGATAGCCACGGCATTCTGCCTGGCATCGCTGCCGGTTTTCCTGAAAGGAAGCCCCTGGGCGCTGATCCTGTTCGCCGCGGGTCTCCTGGCGAAGGAGAGCGTCCTGGTCACGCCGGCCCTCTGGGCGGTTGCAGGGATGCACTCACCGAACCGGAACGCCCGGTCGAGGCTTCTGATTTCTCTTGGAGCCCTGCTGGCGGTGGTTTACGCGGCGGCCAGGATACTGACGTCCACAAACGTTTCCGACGGTGTCGGGAACGTTTCCCTGCCCGAAGTTCCGGAAAACCTCGTCCGGTACTCCTTCAGAGTCTTCGTTCCGCCCCTTTCGGAAGCAGCCCGCCCCTTCCTCGCCCGGTATCCCTTCGCAGTGCCCCTGTTCCTTGCGGCGGCGGTGGTCACGGCCGCGTTCATCACGATCCGCAGGGCGCTGCCGGTAAGGAAGCTCGCCGTCCCGACCCTGGCGTTCTTCGTGTCCCTGGCCCCCGTGATCTTCCTGAAGGTCTCACTCGTAGATACCCGGTCGGAACGCTTCCTCTACCTTCCCGGGGCCTTTGCCGTAACGGCCCTGGCGGAATGGGTGTTCCAGGTTTTCGGGAAACGGACGGCCACTATCCTGCTCATCGCCCTGGCGCTGGTGCAGGGTGCGTTCCTGCACGGCTCCGTGACAAACTGGCGCCGGGCGGGCGAGATATGTTCGGAACTGATCCGTGAACCGGTCAGCAACCCTCCGGACACGTACCGGGGCGCCTACGTCTTCAGGAACGGCTACCGGGAGGCCCTCACCCTGTTCGGGGAGTAGTGAGGGAACGCTTCAGTTCACGTCGCCCAGGTACACGGCGCTTCGGGGCAGGGGCCGGGCCAGAAGCCGCCTCAAAGCCGATGGATAGATGCGGTAATCCTCCAGCCGGTCCAACCCAAGCCACTCTATCCCGTTCTGGTACGGGTCCGGTGCGGCCCCCACGGCCGGCGCCGCGCCCCGGGGAAGGCGGCATGCGAACATGAGTTCCAGCTGGTGGACGCCGCCGTCGCCGGCGTCGGCGAACTCGTGGTTTTTCCCGATGTAATCCCGGACGAACAGGAGCCTGCCCATCAGCACCCCCGTCCCGATCTCCTCCGAACACTCCCGGGAAAGGGCCTCGGGCAGTGTCTCCCCGGGGCTCTGGCCGCCCCCGGGCAGAAGGTACCAGTGGCCCCGCTCGTCCACGTTCCGAACCATGAGAACCCTTCCCCGGCGGATGATAACCGCCTTCACCGAAACCCTCACCGGCCTCGGGGGCTGGCTGAAGGCCCTCACTCCTCCTCCGGTTCCCGGTCGTCGAAGAGGTCCGGAGTGTCGTACTTCTCAACGATGCTTTTCAGCCTGCGGCTCAGTTCCTCAGCCTGCTCCTCTATCTCCGGCAGGGTGAGCCGGGGGCGGGGAGGTTCGGCCTTCTCCTGAGCGTCGTCCTTCGGCGTTTCCTCGGGTTCGGCTTCAGGTGCCGGTTCGGGTTCCGTCTCAGGCTTCTCCTCCCGGGTTACCTCCAGCACCTTGATGCTGGCCAGGGTGCGGTTCCCGCAGAGCCTCACCCCCCGGGCCTTCACCCCCTTCTCCGGGATGTCCGCCGAGACGGTCCGCCCCTTCCGGGTCTTCATCCGCTTCCTGCGCTCGAACCAGTATTCCAGGAGGAACTCCTCCCCGTCGTGGAACAGGAGCACCCGGCTGTTCTCCTGAGCGAACCGGTACTCCCGGTCAAGGATGAACCCCCCGATGCGGAAGCGCTTGACGTAGGGTATTCTGTTCTCTTCGTCATGGTACACGCACGTGAACACCCTGTCCTTGTCTGCGGGGCCGCACCAGAGGACCTTCCCGTCTATCAGATACTTCTCCTGCACGGGAATCACCCGGTAGGTGCCGTCATCCAGGAAGAACAGTATCCTGTCGTACTCCGAGGCGTTCCATGCCTCGGCGCTCTTCACGGATGTGCCCACGAAGCCGGTCTCCCGGTCGAAACCCACCCGGAGGTTGGCGATGGCCACCTCCCGGCGCGCTATGCCGCTGAAGCTCTCCACCGCGGTGCGTCTGGGGTACAGTTTCCCGTACTTCTTCAGGATACCCTCCAGCACCTCCACCGCATAATCCCTCAGGGCGCCCAGCCTCTTCCCGGCAAGCTTCATCCTGGAGCGGACATCCCCCATTTCGCGACGGTGCGCCTCGATGTCGAACCGGCTGATACGGCGTATCTTCAAGGCCAGCAGCCGCTCGATGTCGTCGGCGGTCACCTCCCTGGAGTAGTTTTTCAGGAAAGGCATCAGCCCCTGACCCACGGCGTCCCTCACCTCCTCCAGGGTGGGACACTCCTCAATGAGCTTGTAAAGCCGGTTTTCGATGAAGATCTGCTCCAGGGTCATCCAGTGGAGGGTATCCTCCAGGTTGCCTATCTCCAGTTGGAGTTCGAGTTTCAGGATGTGGAGGAGCCGATCCGTGCAGTACCTGACCAGGCCGCCGACGGTGGTCTCCACCGGGGCGCCGTCCTGTATCACCAGCGCGGCGGAGGTGTGGGTGACCTCGCACTCGGTGTGGGCGTAGAGCTGCCTGAGGGTCTCCTCCGCGCTCACCCCCCGGGCCGGGGTGATCTCTATCTCCACCTTCTCGGTGGTGTAGTCGTCTATGCTGGTGATCTTCAGACGCCCCTTCCGGGCGGCGTTCTCTATCGAGGCCATCAGGGACTCGGTGGTGGTGCCGTAGGGTATTTCACTGATCACCAGCTTCTTGCCGCCCCGGGGCTTGATTCTCGCCCGGTTCCTTACCCGCCCGTTGCCGTCGTCGTAGGCCGAAACGTCAATGGCCCCCCCCTGGGGGAAGTCCGGAAGAAGGCTGAAGCGCTCGTCCCTCAGACAGGCTATCTGGGCCTGGATCACCTCGCTGAAATTGTGCGGGAGAATCCTGGTGGACATCCCCACGGCTATTCCATCGGCCCCAAGGAGCAGCAGCACGGGAATCTTGGCGGGCAACAGCACCGGCTCCAGGTTCCTGCCGTCGTAGCTGGGGACGAACTCCGTGATGTCCGGGTTGAACAGGGTGTCCCGGGCGAGCTGGGTCAGCCTGCACTCGATGTACCGGGGAGCCGATGCCTCGTCACCGGTGAGGATGTTGCCGAAGTTCCCCTGGCCCTCTATGAAGTAGCCCCTGTTGACAAGGGCCACCAGGGCCGCACCGATGGACTGGTCGCCGTGGGGGTGATACCTCATGGAGTGCCCGATGACGTTGGCCACCTTGTTCAACCGGCCGTCGTCCATCTCCAGGAGAGCCCAGAGGATCCTGCGCTGCACCGGCTTCAGGCCGTCGGCGGCGTCGGGGATGGCCCTCTCCTTGATCACATAAGAGGCGTACTCCAGGAAGTTTTCGTTGTAAAGCCCCCGGAGTCCGGTCACCGAAGGTTCTCCATGATGAAGGCCCGGCGCTCCGGTGTGTTCCTACCCATGAAGAAGCCCAGCATCTCGGGAAGCTCCCTGTGCCGGTCTATACGCACCTGGGTGAGCCTGATGTCCGGGCCTATGAATCGGCCGAACTCGCCGGGGCTTATCTCACCGAGCCCCTTGAACCGGGTTATCTCGGGCTTCTTCCCCAGCCTGGCGGCTTCCCGGTCCAGCTCCCCCCGGCTGTAGCAGTAAACCGTTTCCTTCCTGTTCCTCACCCGGAACAGGGGGGTCTCCAGGATGTGCAGATGCCCGCCCCACACCAGGTCCTCGAAGAAGTGCAGGAACAGGGTCATCAGGAGGTTCCTTATGTGCATGCCGTCCACGTCCGCGTCGGTGGCCAGCACCACTCTGTTGAAGCGAAGCCCCTCCACGCCGCCCTCGATGTTCAGGGCCCGCATGATGTTGTAGATCTCCTCATTGTTGTACACCGTGTCGCGCCGGAGGCCGAACACGTTCAAAGGTTTGCCCCGGAGGGCGTAAACCGCCTGGGTGTGCACATCACGGCTGGAAACCAGGCTTCCGGCGGCACTCAGCCCCTCGGTGAGGAAAATGGTGGACTCCTCCTCCCTCTCATGGCCGTCACCAAGGTGGACCTTGCAGTCCTTCAGGTTGGGGATGCGGATGGCCGTCTGCTTCGCCCTCTCCCTGGCCTTCTTCTTCACGGTCTGAAGCTCGGTGCGGAGCTTCTGGTTGGCCTGGACCTTGGCGATGATCCGATCCGCCAGGGCGGTGTTCCGGTGGAGGATCTGCTCTATCTCGGACTGGACCCGGCCCACGATGTCCCGCCGGATATCGGTGTTGCCGAGCCGGTTCTTGGTCTGGCTCTCGAACACCGGTTCCTTCAGCCGCACTGAAACCGCGGCCACCAGCCCGTCCCGGACGTCCTCGGCGGTGAAGCCCTTGCCGCTGTAGGCGTTCACTCCCCTGAGAATACCTTCCTTGAAGGCTGAGAGGTGGCTGCCCCCGGCGCTGGTGTACTGGCCGTTGGCGAAGGAGAAGTATTTCTCGCCGTAGCTGTTGGTGTGGGTGAAGACGAACTCCAGGGTGGTGTTCCGGTAATAGACCGGGGCGTAGATGGCTTCATCGCCGGTTTCGTCGCTGAGCAGGTCCAGAAGACCGTCGTCGCTCCGGAACACCCGGTCGTTGAACTGCACCCTGAGCCCGGAGTTCAGGAAGGCGTAGTGCTGCATGCGTCGTTCTATGAATTCGGGCAGGAACCGGTATTCCCCGAAGATTTCCCGGTCCGGGGTGAACTCCACCAGGGTTCCGTTCTTTTCGGCGGTGTCGCCGGACTCGTCGGACCGGAGCTCCCCCCGGACAAAAAGCACCTCCCGGAACCTGCCGTCCCTGCAGGACCTCACCCTGAACCGGCTGGACAGGGCGTTCACCGCCTTGGTCCCCACCCCGTTGAGCCCCACGCTGAATACGAACACATCGGTGTTGTACTTGGCACCGGTGTTGATCTCGCTGACGCACTCCACCAGCTTGCCCAGGGGAATTCCCCGACCCCAGTCCCTCACGGTCACGGTGCCGTCCTCGAGCCTGACCCTGATCTTGTTGCCGCACCCCATGATGAACTCGTCCACCGAGTTGTCCACCACTTCCTTCAGCAGGACGTAGATGCCGTCGTCCATGTTGGAACCGTCCCCCAGACGGCCGATGTACATCCCCGTCCGCAGGCGGATGTGCTCGATGGACGAGAGGGTCTTCACCTTGCTCTCGTCGTACACTCCGATACTTTCACCGGTAACGGCCACCGAACCTCCACAAGATATTGGAACACCCGGGCGGGGAGGCGCAACATATGGCCGCCGCCCTGGAAAATGCCCCCGGTAAACCAAGTATACACCATTTCAGGGTCAGGCACCACTACATATGGTATGTTGCCCGAGGCTGTTCCCGGAATCCGGAATGGTTTATGCTTGGTCTGCCGGCCGGCTTTTCAATACAATGAGAGGGGTATCAGAGAATGAAGACGCCAGGTGGAGGAGGAAAGGGCCCCGGAATGCCCAAATCCCAGGCTTCCTACAAGGCACCCCGGAAACCGGAGCAGAAACCCATTCCCAGGTCGTCGGAACAGCCCGTCCGTAAGCCTGAATACAGGCCGGAGCCCAAGCCGGAGCAGAAGCCCGTTTCCAGGCCGCAGGAGCAACCGGTCCGCAAGGCGGAATACACGCCTGAGCTGAAACCGGAGCGTAAGCCGGAGCAGAAGCCTCCAAGGAAACCCGAAGACAAGTACCGGTTCCAGAAGCAGCGGAAGCCTCCAAGGAGCCAGGGGGAACCGGGGGGTGATCCGGGCACCGGAAGGCGCATCTCCTTCATGGAGCGGCTCAGGAACATGCAGCAGTCCTCCGGGCGGGCCCCGGAAGCCCCCGATGCCGGCGCCGAAAGCACCCGGGGTTCCGGGGGAAGAAGGCGGAGCTGCTGTCTGGGCTGCGCAGTGTACGCCCTGGCACTGCCCCTGGTGACAGCCGTTCTCTCCATGCTTTTCCTGTGAGGCTGGGTATTGCCTGAAACAGCGCCCTTGCCGAATCCCGGCCCATTGTTGGAGCTGACGGGAATCCTGCGGGATCGGGGGTACCTTGCCACACAGCGCATTCCCAGCATGAAGCGCCCTCTCTGGAAGATTGTGGCGGAGCCCCTGGTCTTCGCTGCCTACAAAAAAGGCCGGACAAACTGCTTCAGCTCGTCGGCGCTGACCGGTTTATATACCGGTTCGTTCTTCCGGCAAGAGCCCGAACTCGAGCCGCTGTACCGGCTTTTCTTCCTGAACCGGGCCGTCCCTTTCCAAACGGTTTGCGGCATCCTTGATCGGCAAACCATCCAGAACCTCTTGAACGAAGGCGTCATCTGCGAAAACGCAGGTTCTATTTTCAGCAACTTCCGGGTAGTTCCGTGGCGGAGCGGTCTGTTTCTGTCCGACCCTGAAGAAAGCGATGACCAGCGCAGGGAAAGCTATGTTTATGTGGGCGGCGATTCAATCATCCTTTCCGAATTCGTCTCACGGGCCATCGCAGGCAGAAGGTTCCGGCGAGGTCTTGACCTTTGCGCCGGAACCTCAATCCAGGCCTACGGCATAGCCGATCATTGCCGGTCGGTGGATGCCGCCGAGTACAATCCCAGGGCTGTGGCCTTTGCGGAACTGAACGTCGCCATAAACGGTCTCGAGGGAAAAGTGCGCCCCCTCATGTCCAACCTCTGGGAGAAGGTGGACGGGGTTTACGATATCATCGTGTGCAATCCGCCCTACATCCCCATACCCGAACACAAGGTATCCGGCAGAAACATGGATGCCTACGGCGGTTCCGATTACGGGATGAACATACCCGTAGAAGTCTTCCGGGGGCTGTCCGAACACCTTGACACCCCGGGGTATGCGGTTTTCCTCGCGGCCTCACCGGTGATCCGGGGAAAGAGCCTCCTTCACGAAAGGCTCTCCCCCCTTGCGGATGATCTCGGCCTCTCCGCCACCCTGACGGCCTGGAACTACACCGACCTGATGCATGACAGGGATTACCAGAGGCGCAAAGGCATATCCCACTTCGTTTTCTATGTCATAGAGGTTACGCGCTCGGATACCGGAGGCCTCAGAACGGTTCACCTCCCCCTTCACAGGAAGTGCCCTCTGCTTCTCAACGCCCTTCTCAGAAGACACCTGTGAGCTTCCTGAACAGGCACCCCGGCCCGGTAGCCCTGTATCGGCCGTACCGTCCCCCGAACCCGATTCACGCAAAAAGCGCAATCTGCGTGACGCAAAGCCGATGCCCGGCGCGGCGACAAGGGACGGTGTCCGTTGATTGACAGCAGCGAATTTCCGCCTTGCTCCTCATATGAGAGCATGACATTGCCTTAGATGAAAGGAAAGCGGGCTATGAAATCCTCAACTGGAATGGCCATCATGCTTCTATTCTCTTCAGCAATCAATGCCGCGGCAATGCAGGAGGTTTTCTCGGGCTCACTGGGAAACGTCAATTTCCACGCCGGAGGAGGACACATGGCTGTTTCGGAAGTCATGTACACGCTTCCTGGCGCTTTTGCTCCGGCGCAGCGGATTGTCTGTGCAATCAGCAACGGACAAGATAAAATAATGTTGCTGACACTGAACAACAACGCAAATCCCCCTTCCGTGACTCTCAGGGAAACCCTGACCGTGCAAAATCTTTCTCTGGATCAGCACGTTTTCGACATCAGCTTCATGACAATCGAAACCGGCCCGACCAGCGGGCCCAGGAGTTGCCTTGTAATACCTGTCTATGACAGATCAATCAGTAATAGCGGTACAATCTATGTTTTTGACCTGGAAACACGAACCCTGTACGAGGATTGTCTGAGCTGGGGCAAATTCAGACCACCAAGGGGTGAAGTGGTTCATGTGGGACAGCAGAAAAAATCCAGCAATGACCATGTTTACACCGTGAGTATTGAAGGAGAAATATACATTGCCAGTCTCGACAATAGCGGAGGGAAGCCCGTATTCAAACTCGACACACGGTACAATTTAGGCAATTGCTACTACGCGGCGGCTTCCGATTCATTCCCGTTCAGAGCTTACGAAACCTATAACAATATCGGCTGTAACTCGCTCACCACAACCGGTACAGCCATCACCACCGGGCATGTGGGGGGAGTTCTGCTCTGGGACCCCTTGAATACGGAATCACCGGTGCTCGGCTGGATCCGGTGCGCCCAGGTGGGCTGGTCGGACCACAACATTTACCTGCATGGGAAAATGGTTTGTGGAACATACCTTGGTGACATACACAGGGTAGCGGTGCTCAACGATGAGGATGATCACCCGGCGCTGATCTTCTGTACGACGGCCGGCATGGGCTTTCTCGTGTACGACATACACGATCCGAGAGAACCCAAATTCGTCTGGCAGTGGGACAACGACACCAGAATCCATGCCAACAACGGCGTCAGCGGTTCTTTCTCTTGGTTCGGATCGGGTTCGGGAGATGTGGCGAGTGGGTACATTCCTGGAACAAACGCTCCCGGTGAAGTTTTCGGGGTCGGTTTGAGCCGGAACCCCGAAACCCGCATGATCCATGTCTATATCGGCAATGGTATTGACGGCCTCAGGGCTTTCGACTTCTCGCACTTCTTCTCCGTGTTCGAGGATGGATTTCAGCCAGCCCGGAATTTCAGGCACTTCGAGGTCTTCCACCAGAGTAAGCTCAGCGATGCTTCGAACTGTCCCATGCTCGCCTGGGAAGTCAGAACTCATACTGACCTGTCCGGGGATACCTATGTATTCACGACATGGAAGGACAGGGTCGGAGACTCCGGGGACCCCATAGGAGAACTGGCACTGACCGTACACCGCGACACCGCGCCCGCCTTACCGTATCGTGCGGACCGGTATGACCGAAACCACTCCAACCTACCCCAGGCGTTGTCTGTCGGTTTTTCCTCCCCCAACCCCGCGGAGGAATCTGTTGTGTTTGATCTTGGCAGTCCGGACGAACACTCCGTATTAAGTATTTACGATATGTCCGGGAGGCTCGTCAGAAGGGATACCCCCGCTTTTCGGGACGGAAGGGCGAGTTGCCGGTGGAACCTCGATAACGGGGCAGGCGTCCCGGTGCCCAACGGGGTTTACTTCGCCAGATTGAGCGACGGTTCCGGAAACTCAGTCTCCGTGCGATGCACCGTCGTAAGATGAGGGGGCTCCCGGGAACCTGAAGACCGCCCTCCCCCCCAGAAGCAACCAGAACACGAAAAACATGGCGGCTTCCGACAGGACCTTGAGCGGAATCGGGAACAGGGTCGCGGCGGCAAGGGTCGCAAGCAGAGCTGTCAACGGTCTCCACAGACCGCCTGCGAAGCCGGTGGGGCCGTGTCTCATCCGGCAGTCCAACCCCAAAGCCAGCGCCATAAGCCCCACGGACAGGCACTGAAGGGCCGCCGCTGCTTGAATTCCGTATTTTTCCGTCAACAGGAACAATCCCGCGATCTGCACGAACAGGGCCGATCCGACTATCACCGGGATCCGTCCGAGACGCTCTTCCGCCAGACAGACCGCAAGAAACAGGTGAAAGATGAAGGTCACCGGCACCAGCAACAGGGCGCCCCTTAAGGTGAGAAGGACGGCGGCGGGGTCCATCCCCCGAAGGTAGCCGTCGCCCCACAGTATGGCGAGAAGGCCGTGGCCGGAGTTCCAGAGCGGAATGCATACAAGGGCGGCAAGCACCAGGAAAACCTCGGTCATCCATGTGATCCGTTCCCTGACATGCTCCCACCCCGCCTCAACGGCCCTGCAAAGATCCGGGAAAAGGGCGCCGGGAAGCAGAGTGGGCGCCACCAGCAGCACCAGGGGTTCGTGAACCCTCAAGCACTGCTGGTAAGCCGCAACCGCCTCGTCCCCCAGGACCGCCTTGATGAAGGCGTTGTCCAGCCTCTGGACGGCGGCGAAGAGCAGCCCCATCAGTCCCAGGGGAAATGCCGCCTTGAAGAGGTTCAGAAGGGCTACGGTATCGAACCGGAGAACCGGGGTGTACCCGGTCCTGCGGGCTGCGGCGTAACAGAGGCTTACCGACGGAATGGCTCTTACCAGATAGCCGGCGCCCGCGAACACCGGACCCGCTCTCAAGACGATGGCCGCCACCGCGATAATCACCGAAAAAAAACCGAGCGCCGCCCGGGAAAGGGCCTCGAAGACCATTTTCTCACAGGCCCTGAACCGGCCGTAGAAAGTCTCGCAGAAACCTTCGAGTATGAACCCGGCGGACACCAGCAGCAGCAGCTTCATCTGCAGCGGGTCGTAACCCTGGCATAATCCGAATGAGAGCATCAGTGCCGCACCGGCGATGGAGAGGAACAGACGCAGGGTCAGGGCCTCGTCCACGAGCCTGTCGCCCCCCCCCGAGGAGAGCCTTCTTGTGACGAGCACCGAAACCCCCATGTCGCCAAGGAACAGAATGAGCACTCCCAGGGCCGTCGCCAGGGCAAGCCTTCCAAAGGCGCCGTCTTCGAGTATCCGGGAATAGATCATCATAGAGACGAGAAGCCCGGCTTTGCCGGTGATCTGTCCGGCGAGCATGAAGACACTGTTGGCCCGTCGGCCCAGGGAGCCGCGTCTTCCGTGACGATCTAAGGGCATAGATGAACCTACGGCTTGTGGACGCTGCTGGGGGCGTACCCCGCCGCCTTGAGCGCCTCGGCTCTTTTGATCTTCCTGGTGGTGGTCTTGGGCAGATCC
>JAKPTG010000031.1 GCA_029571005.1 Candidatus Fermentibacterota bacterium | reverse complement strand
CTCAACGATGGGGTCGGGCGTCATGACCTCCCTCACCTTCTGCCCGGGGTCGCTGTGGAACTTCATGTCCCTGTTGGTGATGATCCCGCAGAGCTTCCCGTCGGGGTCCACCACCAGCAGGCCCGACACCCGGTAGCGCTTCATCAGCTCCGTCACGTCCCCCAGGGTCTGCTCCCTTTCCACCGTCACCGGGGAGTCGATGATCCAGTTGAGATACCTCTTGACCGCATTGACCTGCTCCGCCTGCTTCTTGGGGCTCAGGTTGCGGTGAATGACCCCGGCGCCCCCCTCCAGAGCCAGGGCGATGGCCATGGCCTCCTCGGTGACGGTGTCCATGGCGGACGAGAGGATGGGAACGTTCAGATAGATGTCCCGGGCGAGCCGGGAACGGACGTCGGCCTGGCTGGGCAGAAAATCCGCGTATCCCGGCAGAAGCAGGACGTCGTCGTAACTGAGGGATTCTTTCACGGTCATATTGTCGTCTCCTGGGTTTCTTTCAGCATGCCCCGGTATTTTTCCGCCAGGGCCCGGGCCTTTTCCGCCGCCTGCCCCCGGTACATTCCGGGGTGGGAGAAGAACTCCTCCGGGGTGATCCCCAGAGACCGGGCCAGGCTTTTCGCCACCCCCTCCCGGATCGGGGGGTTCTTTTCCATCTCCTCCCGCAGGCTCCCGCCGCTTTTCTCGCAGGCCAGGGTGAGCCGCCGTATTTTTTCATGGGCCTCCGGGTCTCCGCTCTCGGCCAGCAGGATGTAGGCCGCCTCGGCCAGCGCCATATCCCCGGCGGCTCCGAGGTTTTTCTCCAGCATGGCACCGTCCACCCGCAGGGACTCCACGACCTGGGCCATCCGCCGGACCGCAGCGGTGAAACCGGCGATGTACTCCGCGGTGAACCGGCTGGAGGCGGAGTTGGTCAGGTCCCGCTGATGTTCGGAGATCTGGTCCATGTAGAAGCTCATCGCCCGGGGGCAGAAGGCCTTCCAGAGGCTTTTAACATGCTCCGAGTTCCAGGGGTTTCTCTTCTGGGGCATGGTGGAAGAGCCCACCTGGTCCTCCCCGAAGAACTCCCGTATCTCGCCAATTTCCGAGCGCTGGAGGCTGCGCAGATCGTCCGCCAGGTTGGCCACGATGCCGAAGGCGGTGTTCATCTCCAGAAGAAGCCGGAGAAGGTATTCGGGCTCCACCAGCTGATGGGAATACTCCGACGGGGCCAGGCCCAGATGGGCCAGGAACCTCTCCTCGAAGTCCTGGGGGTCCGGGACGATCAGGGTCAGGGCGTTGTAGGCCCCCACCGCGCCGGAGAGCTTCCCCCGCAGATCGCCGGCCAGGCGCATGATCTCCCGGTAGGATTTCCCCAGCCGGGCCACATACTCCGCGGACCAGAAGCCCACGGTGATGGGGACGGCGTGCTGGCCGTGGGTGCGGCCCACCTGCAGCGTCTCCGCCTCCTGGAGGGTGAAATCGATGAGAAGCTCCAGAAGCCGCCGGAGTTCGGGCAGCGCCACGGCTCGCACCGCGTCCCGCACCCGCATGCTCTGGGCGGTGTCCAGGATGTCCGCGGAGGTGGCCCCGGCGTGCACCAGGCTCCGGACCGCCGGGGGGACCTTTCTCTTGATGACGTTGACCAGGGCCCGGATATTGTGCCGGGTCTTTTCCTCCTCCCGGTACACCTCGTCGGGGCTGACCCGTTCCTCCAGAGTGTCGATGTCCTTCAGGTATTCCGCCCCCTCCGCGCCGGGCCGGGAGAGGTGGGCCTTCAGGA
>JAKPTG010000030.1 GCA_029571005.1 Candidatus Fermentibacterota bacterium | reverse complement strand
GGGCTCGATGCTGGCCAGGTTCGAGAGGGGTGTGCTGGAAAGGTGCCCCGGGGCGATGATCATGGCCGGATCCTCTCCGCGTCTGCCCAACACCTCCACCGTGATATTCCGCGGCATCGAGAGCGAAGCGGTGCTGACCCTGCTGGACCTCCGGGGGATCTACGCCTCCTCGGGGTCCGCCTGCAGCACCGGGGGCAAGAATCCCAGCCACGTTCTCATGGCGATGGGGCTGGACCACAACCTGGCCAACAGCGCCGTGCGGTTCAGCCTGGGAAGGTACAACACCGTTGAGGAGGTGGACTACGCCCTGGAGGCCCTCACGGGGATAGTGGAGAAGCTCAGGGCTATCTCACCCTACGATTAGGGTTCAGAGCCCCCCCGGAAAGACCAGGACAGCCCCAGGGCTCCCGCGATGCCGCCGTGGTCAGCCATGTCCACGGTCAGTATGAGGTCCAGCAGCAGTTCTCTCCAGGGTTCCAGCGACGCCCCCCCGGTTAGCTCCAGAGTGCCCCGGGAGTCACCGGACACGGACGTGAACACCGAAACCATCTCCCCAAGGTAGCTGACGCCCCCGAAGGAGAAGGCCGCCGAATCCTCCCAGCGGGCTTTCCAGGGGGACTGCCCTCCGTGAAGCCTGTACTCCCCGGCGGCGGAGAACCTGAACATCCTGAAGGTGGTGCTGGTCACCGTTCCGGCCGCTATCCCCGCCCCGGGGTCAAAAGCCTCTTCTCCCGTGGGCAGGAAAAGGGAACCCGTCAGTTTCAGTGACGACCCCCCCCGGGCGGTTTCGTAGAGCATGGCGCCGGACAGGGTGATGTCGCTTATCCGGGCGGAAGCGCCTTCCGGACACCGGACGGAGAGGACCGCCCCGGCTTCGTATTCACCCTCAAAGCCCATGCAGGCGGCGAAAGGTATCTCCAGACGGTTACTGCCGCCGCCTGTGTGTACGTATCCGAAACCCGTCCTCACGCACAGTTCTCCCGGCCCCGGCACTTCAGACAGGGGAAGGCCGGGCAGCCCCGTGAGGGCGCCAGGTCCCACCATTCCGGCAATAGCCGGAAAAACCGCTCCAAATGCAAGGATAAGACATGTTTTTCCCATAGGACCTCCCGCAGGGTTGACAGACTCCCCAAGGGAGGGAAAGATAGAGCCTGAAGCGGGATGAGCGCAACGGAAAGGGCTTTCGATGAAACCCGGCGAGCTTATGGTACTTCTGCTGGCTGTGGTGGGGCTGGGGGGGGTGGCGGCCACGGCCTTCTTCTCCCCTGAATTTGACGCCGCCGCCGCGTTGCTGCAGGGGGAGGCGGAGGGGGCCGACGAATCCACGGTATCGTCTGCGAATCCGATGGATCGGCTTTCGAGCGGCTGCTCGGAGCTGATATACGGCAACCAGCCCAGGCAATCCTTTTCCGGCGACACCACCATCCTCACCATGGACCTGGACAGCGGCGCCCACACGGTGACCCAGGCCAACCTGAAGATAACCAGGCTCATGAGGAGGTGCGGAATCGTCCTGCTTTCCACCCGGGAGAGGCCGGAGGGCGGCTTGACCTTCATCGCCGAACTTCCCGGCGGCCGCCCGCTCAGACTGGAGCTGAAGGATCCGAGATAACCGGGTGGTCAACCCGGGGTCGGTTTCGTATCTTTACACGTTCTGTTTCCGGGCCGGCTGCCGTCCCGCCGTCTTCGCGGGTGCGATCACCGGCCTTTCCGTTGCTGTTTACACATTAAGTGTTGCCCGTGTTACCGGCTTTACCATCTTTTGAAGGGATTCACCAATGAAGCGAGCCGACAGATGGCGGATCTGGAGTTCCGTGGCGGTCTTCGTCACGGCGGTGCTGATGATATGGCCCACCCTGCGCTGGTACTCGATACCTTCACAGGAAAGGGACAAAGCCGAGGCCAGCGCTCAGCCGGAGACCTCCAACCCCTACTTCCGCTCCCTGCTGGACGAAATGTACGCCGCGGGCGGCGAAGCCGAAGTCCGGAGGTATCACGAACTCTACGATCTCAGCCGGGGCACCATAAGGCTCGGCCTCGACCTTCAGGGCGGCATGTACCTGGCCTACACCGTGGAGCCGACTCCGGGGCTTGACCCCGGCGAGGCCCTGGATCAGGCCCTGGAGGTGATCCGCAACCGCATAGACGAGTTCGGCGTATCGGAACCTTCCATAACCCGTCAGGGGAGCGACCGGATCGTGGTACAGCTTCCAGGCGTGAGGGATCCGGCCAGGGCAAGGGCCATCGTGGAAAGGCAGGCTCTCCTGGAGTTCAAAATGGTGGTTTATCCGAACCTCAAGGGCAACGTGACATCACCCTCTTCGGTACCCACCATCCGCGATATCGAGGCCGCCCTGTCCGGGGCCGGGACGGAGGCCGGAGCGCCGGACGGCGATGGGGCGGCGGCGGACTCGTCCCCCGCTCCGGGTGACGCCGGCTTCTCGTTGCCGGATGAGGGCGGATTTCCCGGGGCTTCCACGGATGAGACGCTGCTTCTCGAGTCCTCGGGCAGGCTTGGCTCCCTGATCACCCTGGCGGACGAGCGTCATTACAGGTCGCTCCAGGTATCCCCCGGCGACTGGGTACTGGTGGAGGGCGAAAATCTCGAGACCTTCCAGGACATCGTCAATTCCCCCGAAGCCCGGGCGATTCTGGAGAGGGACAACCTTTCCTTCGCCTACACGAGGGCGGCGGACGTGCCGGGGATCGGCAGGTGTGTGGGAGTTTTCCTTGTGCCCGCCGACGTCACCCGGGGCTGGGAGCGCTCCACCCATATCGAGCGCCCGTACTACCGGCTCACCGGCGCCAATCTCCAGGATGTCCGGGTCCAGATAGGCGGACAGCAGGCCGTTACGGCGGAACCCGGCCTGATACTTGAATTCGATGATCAGGGCGCCGCCAACTGGGAGCGGATCACCGGCGAGAACGTCGAGCAGAGGGTGTCCATCATTCTTGACGGCCGCATCTACTCGGTGGCCGTCATCCGCGAAAGAATATCCGGCAGCGGCACCAGGCTCTCCGGCAACTTCACCCTGGAGGAGGCGAGGGATCTTCGGCTCGTGCTCAAAGCCGGCTCGCTCCCGGCCCGGCTGATCATCGCCGAGGAACAGACCATAGGCCCGAGCCTGGGCAGGAAATCCATCGGCAACAGCATTCTCGCGGGGATTGTGGCGTTTCTTCTGATTGCCGCGTTCCTGATCGCTTACTACGGTTTCGGCGGGTTCCTCGCCGTGCTGGCGCTGATCTTCAACCTGCTGATAATCTTCGGATTCCTGTGCTTCCCGGGCCCCCTCACCCGGTTGGGCTTGAGCGGTATGAACTCCACCCTGACCATGCCGGGGATCGCAGGTATCATTCTCACCATAGGCATGGCGGTGGATGCGAGCGTTCTGATTTACGAGAGAATCAGGGAGGAGCGCAAAAGCGGCAAGGGGATCAGGTCGGCGGTGGACGCCGGCTACAGCCGGGCGTTCGTCACCATTCTCGACGCCAACATCACCACCCTCATCACCGCGTTGGTGCTCTACCGATTCGGCACCGGCCCCATCCGTGGCTTCGCGGTCACCCTGTCCATCGGTATTATTGCGACAATGTTCTGCTTCCTTGTGTTTGCCAGGGCGTTATTCTCCATGCTTCTCCAGCGGCCCTCCAGAACGGATATCAATCTGGGAAGGTTTAACCTGATCCGCGACGACGCCCACTGGGAGATAACCCGGGTCCGGCGGAAGGTGTACCTGGTCTCCCTTTCGGCGATAGTGCTGGGAATCGCAGGCTACCTGGTGAACGGCGGCCTCAACCTCTCCATTGACTTCACCGGCGGGCTGGAGACCAATGTCGTGACATCCTCCTACGAGTACGGGGAAGAGCTGGCCGATGTCCTTGAGGAGAAGGGGCTGCTGAGTGTGCAGGTGCAGGCCCTTTCCGACTGGACGGGAGAAGGCAGGGCGTTCGTGATGAGAACCGCCAGCACCGACAAGGACCAGGTGTACGAGGCTCTGGAGCAGGCCGGCTGCAGGCTGATGGAGGAGGCCGGCGACGAGCAGACTTCCTTCATCAAGCAGATCGGCCCCAGGGTGGGCACCGAACTCCGCTCCCAGGCGGTGAAGGCCATACTCATCTCCATGTTCTTCATCGTCCTGTACATCTGGTACCGGTTCCAGCTCAAGTGGGGCGTGGCCGCGGTGGGCGCGCTGCTCCACGACATCATCATCACCGTCGGGTTACTGGCGATTCTGCGGATACAGGTATCCCTCACAATAATCGCGGCGCTGCTGACCATAGTCGGCTACTCCATAAACAACACCATCGTGGTTTTCGACAGAATCCGCGAAGACATCAGGCTGCGCAAGGGCCGTACCTTCGAGGCGATAGTCAACAAGAGCATAAACGAAACCCTCAGCAGAACCGTCAACACTTCCCTCACCACCTTCATGGCGGTGCTCATGCTGTTCATCTTCACTTCGGGCGAGCTGAGGGATTTCGCCCTGACCCTGATGTCGGGAATCCTGGTGGGTACGTTCTCGTCGGTTTTCATTGCCGGCCCTATCCTCATAGACTGGCGGGGGAAGGCGAAGAAGTAACCTTGTCATGAGGGGGGCGCCCCAGGCGCCCCCCTCCCCGGACGTGCCGGGCGTTTTTCAAAGCTGCGGCAAACAAACCGAAGGGAAAAACATGATACCGCTGATTATGGTCATGCTCTCCGTCGCAGAGGCCCCGACCCCGGTTTATGTCCTTGAGCATCCCGGGATAGCCTTCGGCTGGCTTCCGGCGGAGCTGTCCAGCCCGGCAGAGGGTGTCATCACCGTTGAATCCGGAACCGTTGCCTCCAATCCGGGCCCCGACGGCTACGACTACCGCATCCATTACTGGGCCGTTGACGGGGACATGAACCCGGTGGAGCGGGGGCTGTGGCTCCGTCGGAAGCTGGAGTCGGTGCTTCCGCCGGACCTGGCGGGGGGCATAATCTACGGCTCCATGAACTGGGTGGAGGGCAGCACCGCGGTCATCTCCGCCGGAGTGCGCCCCCTGGGGCTCGCCTCCTCGCTGAACTTCAATCTGCTTTCCGGCGCCGACGTGCATTTCAGGGGAAGGGCGTACGGAGTGTTCCGGGACGGTTACGCGGTTCTGATCTACGGTATGGCGCCCAATTCGGCGGTTCCCGGCATCGGGGATGTCATGGAGTTCATCATGGCCAACGCCTGGATGCTTTCCGGCTCCTGAGCCGGTACACCGCCCCGGCCAGAACCAGGCATGCCAGCCCGTGGAGCACGATGGCAAGCAGCACCCTGGGGCAGAACACCCCGTTTACCGTTGACGCCACCAGCCGCCCGATGGGAGGCACCAGCCAGGGAGTGACCTCCCGCCCGTACAACCCGGGGACCAGTGAAAGGATCAGGTAGCAGGCCCCCATCCATGCGGCTCCGGGCCCGTCCGCCAGCAGCGACAGAAGAGACGAAAGCGAAACGCCCCAGAACAGAACCGGCGTACACCAGACCGCCAGAAACAGAAAACCCGACGGGTCGAGTTTCTGGGTGGCCAGCATGACTGCGGCGCCCATCACGCACAACACTCCGAAGTAGCAGAGGAACAGAGAAAGCACCGTTCCGAGCACGTGGCCTGCGGCATCCCCGCCGGACAAGGTTTTCTCGAAGCGCCAGAGGCGTCCCAGGGTGAGCCCGCCCCGGATCGTCGCCATCAGCGAGACCATAACGGCGACGTTCCAGACGAGCATTCTCACGGTCTGATACCTGCTGAAGGGACCTATGGTCCCCTGGATTTCCAGCTTTCCCTCCACAAGGGAAGCCAGGGCCACCAGCATGGGTACCGTTATCAGAATGGCCAGATTCCTGGGTTCCAGCAGTTCGCTCAACCCCTCGCGGAAGGAACGGTTGAAACTTAGATTACGCACGGAGTCCCCCATCGGTCACCTCCAGGGAGGATAGATAGCCCATGAAGCGGTTTTTGGCCAGTGTCGCGGTGCTCGTCATGACGGGCTGCACCGGCAGGGGATACACCGGGTACGCATCTGAAGACCTGCAGGGAGTAACCATCTTCCTCAGCACCGAACGGGAAGCTGTGGTCACCGGGACCCCGCGGCTCGGCTCGCCGGTTGACTTCGCCCGGACCCTTTCCACTCCCGGTGTCAGCCTTCTGGAACTCACCGTGAAGCCGGAAGACAGCACGGGCATACAGAAGGTCATGGAAGAGTCGGCTTTCCCGATTCTCCTCAGCTTCGGGGAATCCCTGGCGTCGCTTCATCTGGAAGGATTGAGCTGGGAACTGCGGATAACTCCGGGGCCCAGGACCCGGGGCGGGGCGCTTCTACTGAACAACACCGGGGAGACATGGCGCGCCGACAAGGTTCAGCTTGACGCCGGCGGCGGGCCGCTTGCCAGGAGCAGCGGGCCGCTGGTCATACCCCCGCAGGGAGTATTTTTCCCTTGGTGGGAGATCGAATCGTCCCCTCCGGACACGCTTCTGGTATACGGCTTTCCCGTTGAGGGCAGATGGAACCCGGTGATCGCCGTTCCGGTGCATGAAACCCCTCCCACCCTGCCCGGGGGGAACGGCGCGTTCCTCCGGTCGGACACGATATGGATTTCCGCCGACCACCTTCTTCAAACCGACCTGAGCTGGACCTTCAGGGGCGACGCGTACAACTGCCGGCTGGATATGCGCTCCACCGCCGACAGGGATGTCCGCTACCGGATCGTTCTCCCCGGAAGACTTCCCAGGGGGGCGGTGACGGAACCGGGGGAGGGCTTCGCCGCGGAAATACTCATCCCCCCCCGGGAAACCCGCCGATTGGAATACCGGGAGGTGTACCGGAGCTGAGCTTGACCGAGCCCGGAGCAAGATAGTAGTTTACTTATTCATCTCATCCGGTGCGCCCGTAGCTCAATCGGATAGAGCATCTGGCTACGGACCAGAAGGTTTGGGGTTCGATTCCCTACGGGCGTACCACCCGTTTCATTCGAGGAAACGAGTGACCTGTGTTCCACCATGGTCACCGGCAAGGTGTTTTCCCCTTGATTGACAGGGGGAATACTGTCGTGTTATACCCGCCTTGCTGCCAGCCCGCTTTCCTTCGGGTTTGTTGGTCAAGCAGCATCCCGGAGCTCGTAGCGAAAGCTGCGGGCTCCGTGTACATTTATGGAGGGAAAGATGATCATTCTTTACCTCGATGAGTTCAGCCACTCTGGTCCATATGTCCTCGCCAATCCACGATACTGTCATCATCCTCTATTTGGGTTTGCCGGCTTTCATGATTGAGGGAAGTCGATGGAGAGCCTTAGATCGCAGCTTCCTCCGATTGAAGCAGCAATTCTACCGGGTGGAGATGTCGCGAGACAATGTTAGATACGGTGGAGAGGCGGCTGTTCTACTTTACTATATCCGAATCTAATGTGACATACAATCTTGGCCCATCATGGGAGGATTTTTAACTCATTATCTTTACCATAATAATACCTCTTGTCGTCTTTTTTCCAATGGTGTTCTGTGCCGATCTGTAAAAACTCAAGTTTGAGCTTCAGCTCTTTTTCTATGACCTCCTTTAACTCGATATGCCTCTGCTTTGTTTTTGTTGACTTCCATTGATTGTTAAAATAACCTTCGTCACCAGCAATGAATAACACCGGGTTATCTACCGGTTTATCTTGATGAATGGTTACTGTATTATTGTTCAGTCCAACACCTCGTACGAAAGCTAACTCCAGCAAGAAATTTTGAAAGTTTTTTTTCGCCTTATCGTTGTTTGTCCTGTCAAACTGTGCATAGTAAATTAATAACTCCATTACTGCAAAATGTATAGAGTCTCGATTCCCATTATATATTTTGTTTAGATTCTCGATTCCCATTATAATCTTGTTTAGATTCTCGATTCCCCCCATACTTGACTTCCCAGAAGCAAAGATGTTTCTCAGATGAGTTTTGTTTAAAACCGACTAAATCGATTTTACCCCAAGATTCGTCTTTATCAGTATTTTTTAAAGGTGTTTGGTAATCAACTATATAATATTGACCATAGTCTTTAATACGCATTTTTTGTTTTGATTTTGGCTTATAGGTATTAAAAAGCGCTTGACAAAGTGTCACTTCACCTTGTTCAGACTCTGTTTCATTGGTTCCCGATCTGCCGCTCAATCCAAACGTCTTAATTTGATTAGGTTTTTCACACAAGGATCTGAATGTAATATTTCGTTTTGCAAACTCGATATACTCCTCAACAATCTTACTGGAGTTAAAATCTTTATCATTCTCTAAGGAATTCCGGAATTCGATGATGCTCTTCATAGCGTTTATCATCCATCCTTTCGTATTACGTATATTGTTGTTCAATGGCTGCTCTGACCAGCCTGATTTTTCCTTTTTCCCCTTTCAATATAGTCTCCGCGGTGGTTCGGACACATACTGTACGCTTCCCAGTCTCGGGGCGCAAGATCTGATCAGGTAACATGAGCCGGTGGCCTGTAGCCCAGGGAACTGTGCGGCCTGAAGGGGTTGTACCTTTGCCTCCGGCTCTCGATCAGAACATTAGACTACGGAAGCGAGTCGGAGAAATCGCCGTTGACTAACTCGTCTCTCAGTCTCCAGTAGAAGAATTCGGTGCAACCGTTCTCGAGCCTGACTGCATGGCCCTTCGTATGACGCATTGACGGACGCAGACCTCTTCTCCACAACGGGAGTGTCTGCCGGCAAAATGGACCATGAGCATAAGATATTCAAGATCACTCGCTAAAGATTGCTGCATTTTTCAATGGGGCTCAGAGTCGAGTTTCGGACCCATATCTACGGTAACTCCTAACCAGAGATGGGTGGCCATGAAGATATCCCTGGTAAGCCCCTTTCTCAGACTACCGTGTATGCAGAGGTCTAACTGGGCATTCGCTACTATGTAGTCGAAGAGCGCGTCATTCTTCTCGAAAAGCTTTTCTGCTTTTCGGCTTCTACTCGGTAGATAGGGAAGAATGGCCATGGGGGCTCGGCTAAGAAGTTCCCTGACCTCCTTGTAGGGAACCGTGTTCAGCAGGGGTAGGAAAGCTATCATTCCCGCAATGGTGTTCTCTCTTAGCTTCCTGTTGCCCTGATTACGAAACCTGGAGAAGTCAGCGGGGACGCAGTTGCCCTTCGCATCTCCCTCCCCGGCGAGGATCCCGGCAATCCACGCAAGAAATGAAGCGGTATAGCCCACATCATCATCCTCGGGAAACCAAAGGCCCTTTTTCCGGAGGTTTGCCCGAATGGATGCACAGAGGGCGGCAAACTCAGAATCGTTGGGTTCGACCCCTGAATCGTTCCTATCCATCCCGTCCTGCTCTCAGTAGAACCAGTACCGTTTCATCGCCTCGAGAAACTCCCTTTCAATCGGGAAACCCGAAGCCGATCCGATGACGCTGTCAATTCCGCATCGGGGGCAGGTGGCTGTATCGGGTTCGTAGGCCTGCCCCCAATCCACGATCTCCTCGTTAGGAAAGACCGCAAGGCAATAGAAGCAGCCACAAATCTCGCTGGCCTCTATCTCGGAGCGGTGATGGATGGAGTGGCGGTGTGCATCCCGAATGTGAGGAGGAAGCTTCGCAAGTCGTTTCTCCCATTCTTCTTTTTCGGCGAATCGGTTACCCATCCCATGATCAGTCCCAGTGGAAGGCTCTGAACTCGTCAAGCTGAGCCTCCAGATCCATGGCGAGTGAATAGACCTCCATGATTCGCTGCCTGTCGATGCCATCGTAACGGGCGGCGACTTCCCGGGTGTCCTCCCCGGGCATCACATACACTGGAAAATCATCCCAGTACTTGTTTACCACTACTATGAGATGTGTTGCCCCAAGCTTGAGGGCTTCATCCAGCCAGAGTCTGATCTGGTACTTGTCGGCAATCCTGAACATTCGAGTCCTCCCCCGGAAAAGGTGTCACACTTCCCACCACTCTCCGTCGCCGTGCATTTCAACGGAAGGGAAGACCTCCCGGTAGCGTTCCGGCGAGAAGCTGTGGATGGGTATCACCTTGTGGGGATTGAGGCATGAAACCAGTTTCTGCAAATCTGATGTCCCGGCATGCCCCGAGGAGTGGATACTATATGAAGAAACGCCTTTCTTGGCAAGCCATTCATCTACCTTGGCGTTGTCACCCCGTTCCCTGTACCCCTCCCACATGGAGTACACATACGCAGCGCCGTCGAGGCAACCTTCTGACCCAAGATCGTCCACGTGCCGGGGTCGGAACATCAGGGTGTAGCGACCGGGGTTGAAGCAGATCTGCGAGAGGTCGATCCTGAACCTGCTGTATCTTTCCATGAGTTCCGGCAGCATTTTGGCCTTCTCGAGCTGAAACTCCGGAATGTACAGAGCAACATCCGGCCAGCTTGCCTGAGGGATGTTTTCGTTGCCCGTGGCTTCGAGGACTGCTGCACCGTAGAGATCGATGACAAGCTTTCGGGAAGTTTTCCTGCCCGCCTTGAACACCGAAACCACTCTGTCGATGTTCTGCATGGAGGAGTGAACCAGGACAAGCCCCGGGGTTGCTGAGAACAGCCTCTCCATTCTTATCTGGACCATGCCCTCACTGACTCTGGGCTCCGGGCGCCCGATGGTTGTGCCTTCCAGAAGAAGAGCATGGATGTCGGAGGGAGGATCGTCGCAGAACACATGAAACAGTTTTCCCTTTCTTCCCTTGGAGCGGAAGTCCCCACTGTAGAACAACCGTCTTCCTCCGCTCTCGACCAGAAGGGCGTAAGCGTCGTATGCGCTGTGGTCAACCAGAAATGGTGTCACCCGAAACGGACCGATGTCGAAGGGCACACCTGATTCGAAGTCCCATCCTTCGGAAATTGAAGGCAGACCATTCCGCATGAAAGGGGAAGCGGCCTTCACTATCCGCCTGGCAGCGGCGCCCATTCCCACCGGGATCTTCGGGCTAAGGTAGTTCAGCAGTCCGTAGTGATCTATGTGCGGATGGGATACAAGAAGCCCAAGCAGCGATGGATCGCTTCCATCGAGACCGGCGATGGGAGGAACGAACCGGGCGGAATCGCCGGGAGCATCAAGGGGCAGACCCATGTCTATGAGAAGCCGCTGCCCGTCACTCCTCAGTTCTACGCAACTGCCGCCGATCTCATGGCTGCCGCGATGGATGCAGGCGTGCATCTTAACCTCCGGGTTCAATGAACCAACACAATCGTCATTCCATCCTCCAAGCATATAACAGACATCAATATTGGGATAGGCAGCGCCCACAGAAAACACCAAGGCTTGAAACTCAAGTTCCGACTGGGCCTTGCTTATCGGGCTAACGGAATGTTTTCATTGCGGCCGTTCTTTTATGATGTAAGCGGTATTTTGGCACTTAATTATGCTACTTTAGATTGGCCCCTGTGATTCGGTGGTGAGAAATCCGGGTTGGTACTGATCAGGTTCCCTGTGGACTTTTCGAGCAACCGATGGTAGTTTAGTACAGCACAAGAGCATGGAAAGGATAGTCAACGAAATGTTCGACAAGGTCCTGAAACTCTGTTCTCTGCCTTTCGCCCTGCTCTTACTCGCGGGCTTTTCCGGTTGTATTGACAACCCCGCGACAACTGATGATCCGAACGTGTATGAGGCGGAGTTTCAACTCCTGTGGGAGCTTTTCGATTCTCGCTATGTGGGGTTCCGGACGCATGGAACCGACTGGAACGCCCTTTATGAGCAGTTCAAGCCTCAAGCGGGATCTGTTTCATCCAGGGAAGAGATGACCGCCCTTACGATGGAGCTGCTTTCCAGGCTTCAGGATCGGAGGATCGTTCTGTACGATTCCGCCTGGAGTTCCGAGAAACCCTATTCTCCACCGGTGTTCACGAACTGCAGCCCTGAAGTCCTTCTGGAGTACCTTTCCCCCTGGGGGTTCCAATGGATGCAGGAGGATATCTGGGGGCACTGCCTTGCGGGGGCGGATTCGGTGCCGTACTTTGTTTTCCTGTCATGGGACGGGGATATGAACGTCAGTCTCTTCGACAACATTCTGTTTCAGCTTCAGGATCGGCCTGCTGTAATACTGGACATCCGACTGTGCCAGGGTGGCCGGCAGGGGACACTGGTGAATGTGGTACGCAGGTTCGTGGATCAACCCCGGGTCGGTTTTCTGACGCAGCGAAGGCTGAATGCCCAGATCCATGATCTGACGCCGCCCGTAGCATACGACCTGATACCGAGAGGCTGGCACTATGGGGGAACTGTTGTCGTGCTCGCCGGAGGTCTGGACGGAGCATCCTCGGAGATGTTCCTGAGCTGCATGTCCAGCCTGCCCGGGGTCACGATCATCGGAGACACAACGATGGGAAGCGCGAACTGGCCTTCGGAGCTGTGGGAGCTACCCGAAGGCTGTCACGTGACCGTCCCTTCTCAGACCTTCCTGCTGCCGGATACAACGATGATCGAGGGGGCGGGCATCCCGCCGGATATCGCTGTCGAAGCCACGGAAGAGGATTTCACGGAGGGTGTGGACCCAGTTCTGGAGTATGCCTTCCAATGGCTTGGCGCTGAACCGCCCCGGGTCAGAGCCCGGAGGTAAGGGCCAGAACGAACTCCCCGTTGGCGTGCGATGTTATGTCCCAGGGGAATCCCGCGATATCGATTTCAGCCACAACGGTTTTCGTCACGTAGTTGACCGCCGTTACCCTGCTTGCGCCGCCTCCAAGGTAGCTGAGGACGTAGAACAGTGTTGTTCCCGGCACGCTGCATATGGAAGTTGGGTGTCCGGCGATCTGAACATGCTCTACATCAGGCATGTGGAAGTTACTGCAGATGGCTACCCTGCCGTTGTCGGCGCTCCAGTCGGGATGGGTGACCGCCCAGATCGTATCAGCGGGGAAAATGGAGATGTCACTTCCGGGGCTGTAAACGTTGATCGGGCCCACGTGAAAGGTGTTCAGTGCCACTCTTCCAACTGTTCCGGCTTCATCCGCGCAAACGGCAAGGAGGTATTCCTTGAGGTATGATTCGGCCGCGACGGCGACGGGAGCGGCACTCAGGGGTTCGGTTTGTCTGAGCACCGTGTTGGCTGTCGCATCCACCTCTCTGATCCTGTGGTCTCCTTCATCGGTCACATAAAACCTCTGCTGATTTTGAGAAGCGCACATGGCCGACGGAAGGGAACCGACCTGAAACTCGGCAGCCACCGAATTCCCGGCAAGACTTACCTCGACTATCCTTCCCGCCCCTCCTATCAGGTAGACGGAACCCGGTTTCGGGATGATCATTTCACGGTACCCCGCGCCGCTGCCGAAACCCACTGAAAACGAGGTGTCGAGGGCCATGCTCTGTGAATCGAACCGGTACACCGATCCGGTTCCCGAAGCAACCATGAACTCGAGATTGCCAAGGGAACAAAGGGCCCGGCCGTCCGGAACCCCACCGACGGAACCGACAATGGAGTTGTCGGCCACCCGTATCTTCACCACTCCGCTCTCCGATACGATGTCGTGTTCCTCCGGGTTGTAGCAGGCCGAGGCGATAAGAAGCACCGGCAGCGTCTTCCAAACCTTCATGATCCCCCTCTTACCATCTTAAGCCAAGGCTCAGGAAGAAGTGTCTTGCCGTCGAATACGCCGCAGGGTTGGACATGCTTCCCCCCGGATCACCGGTCGCCATGTACAGCGAAGGGTCAAAAATCCTGACAACGTTGCTTCTGTTGAAAAGATTGAAGACCGAGAGTTTCGCCTCCAGTTGCGCGGGACCGGCCCAGAATTGGCGGGACACGGTCAGATCGGTCTGAGTGGTCCACGGATAGCGCATGGTGTTGATGGAAGGGATGGAATCCCCGTTCTCGGGACTGAAGGGGTAACCGCTGCCGCAGGCGAGGCTCAGGCTCATCGCCGAACCTTCCAGAGGGCGAAGTCCCGCCCACTCCGGTCCCTCTCCCCTGTCGAGGGAAAGGCTGACGTGAGCCTGGATACGATGTCTCTGGTCCCAGTCCAGGTAGTTGTCATCCAGGGGAACGGTCCCGTAGCCTTCGGAGGTGTACCGGTACTGCTCGGTTGCCGAGGAGAACCGGCCTTCCGCGATCGAATAGGTGTAACTCAGGCTTCCCGAGAGTAAATCACCGGGAAGCCTCATCAGTGACACCTCGGCGCCCTGTACCGTAGCGTAGCTGTCGTCATTCTCATAGACGAAGAAGTGTTCCATCCCTTCCCCGGAAGTGGGGTTGGTCTGAACAAGGCCGGTGATCTGTTTGTAGAAGGCAGCCAGGGAAAGCGTTGAAAGGTTGTCAACCCGATGCCTTACCCCGGCCTCGTACGAAATCGTGCGGACGGCATCGAGATCTGGATTGCCCACGATGGAGTAATCACCGGAAAGGTTGTAGCTGGTGCCCGAGAACATCTGGTTCATGTTGGGCATCTGGAAGTACCTGCCGTACGTGGCGAAGAACACGTCCCTTTCAGAGATCGGGTGTGTCATGCCGAACCTGGGGCTGACCTGAACCTTCACGGGCACCTTTGAAGAACCGCTCTCCCCGGGAGTGACGATCTGCGTGTTTGGGTTGAATGCGTCCATTCGAAGACCGGTGTTCAAGACCATGCCTCCCGAGAAATCCGCGGTGGCTTGAACATAGGTTGCGCCGGAGTACGGTTGCGCCTTCCAGATGTTCACCCATGTTTCCCCGGGGGAGTCGGCGAAAACAGCAAAATCGTATATGTCGTATCGGTTTCCCTCGAGCCCTGCCTTCAGCTTCAGTACCGGCCCGAACTGGCTGGTGACGCTTGCGCTGCCTGACCATACGCTGCTGCGTGAATCGAGCCAGACCGATGAATGAATTCCCTGATGGTAGAAACCAAGGCTGTCCGCGGCTCTCCCGGGAAGGTATTCGCCAAACCATGCGGCGGGGGTCAGCCCCTCCCCGACATACCCACCCCCCTCATCCCTTACCCTGTGCCACTGGCAGAATTCACTGCGGTCGGCCATGAGTTCGAGAAGGTTGCTCTCGCCAAGCAGCCGCGTGAGCTTTGCGGTTATGCCCCAGGTCTCGTCGAAGCGTATCGGCAGCGCGAAATCAGGATTGCCGCCCAGGTAGGGGACACCGGCGATGTACGCGGGCTGGTCGAACCGGGACCATGCCCATTCGTCCCACCCGCTCTGCCTGTAGGAGTACCTTCCAAGGCAGGAGATGCCGGTGGGTGTGTTCGGCCTGTAAGTGAGATTGAGACAACCCGACAGGTTGTGCTGCCAGTTGTTATCCCAGTTGCCTCTGCTGTCCTCCAGATCGAACCCGCTTCGGCTCCGCTCCAAGGCGGCGAAAAAACGCATCTCGCCTGGAATCCTTATCCCGAGAGCCGGCAGCACGTGGGTTGTCAGGGGCTCAGGCCCTCCCAGCGAAGCCTCCCCATCGAGACAGTCGCTTCGGTAATTGTCGTTCTCGGAGGGCGACATGTAGTTCCTCTCCTCGTTCTCGTAACCGAAAGCGGTCAAAGCTCCGGCCCCCAGCCTCACGTCTCCCTGATAGCTGGAACCGCCTTCCCTTACAACCATTTTCACCACACCGGAGAGGGCGTTGCCATACTCGGCGCCGAAGCCGCCCGTGATGGTTGAAGCCTCGCCGATGGCCGAAAGGGGAACGCTTGCCATGTAGGCGTTGGTGACCGGAGACCTCACGGAAGCCCCCTCGAGAAGGAAGGCTACCTCCCCGGACCTGCCCCCCCTGAAATGAATCTCGCCGCCCTGCGCGCTGACGCCGGCCTGGCGCTGCAGGACATCCACGATGCCGAACACCGGCATGGTCTCTATCTCGCTTCTATCCACAACATGAATCGTCGAGGGAATGCTTTCGAGGATCAGGTTCCTCTGGCCGGTAACGGTTATGATGGTGGCACCCGCGGCCTCCACCCGCATCTCGATGTCTATCTTCGTGGTCTGGTCGGATACCACTGTGACTCCGTTTATGGTAGCGGAAGCCATTCCCACCATTCTTGCCGTCAGCGAGTACTCCCCCGCCGAGAGCTGGGGGATGTAGTACTCTCCCCGGCTGTTTGTCATGGCTCCGAAGGCTGTTCCCACAACCATGACCGCGGCTCCCACAACCGGGTCTCCGTGTGTATCGGTCACCACACCCGAAACCGCTCCGGTACCGAAGGCGTACAGGGGTGAAGAACAGGTGAATATGAATGCAAGCACAAACACCACGGCCGGGAGCCGAGTCTGTACCCCTCGAGACCGGGAGTGAATGTCAGCCGTGCCGGTTCTGCTTGCCACCCGCCACCCTCCTTCCTGAATAGTCAAAATATCTCATGCCGCTTGGTATATGTGCCATGTTCATCACAAACGTTTCTATCTTAAAGCTACTGCGTATCATACAAACTTCTTCCATTAAGAATCTCAACATCCATCCGCCGGGCCCCCGGCTCCTTTGCAGATAACGCTGGTCGCGCCCGGTTAATGCGGGCTGTTTTCAACTGCCCGTCAGGTACACTGTAAGCCACTTACTCACTGTAAACCTCAGGGATATAGCCATAACTGTCAAGGGACACCCGGATTCCCGCACCCGAGGAAGCGCCCCTGTCTTCATGGGGTGCATTTTCTAAACTATTTCCCTGATTCCCGCGGTCTGAGTTATGTGCTTCAGGCGGTAGAATCTTCCGGTCGTTCTCCACGCCGGCTTCGATGCTGATGGATGAACCCGTTCACCTGCAGTGACTTGCCGGGCCGCCCGGAGGATTCCTGTCGAGGCGCCGCCATTGGAACCGCAACCGGTGCGGTTGTTGCATGGAGTTTACGCGGCACCTGTTGTTTTGTAACCAGGGGCTTGACTGATGCGAAGAGTTGCTGTTTATTCAAGGCTGCTGCCGATGAGAGGAAACACACGTGCAGCATGGGATTCAGAAGTTAGAACGTGGCTGCTGGGGCAGTCGTGGTTGTAAAATTACGATGAGTGTTTCCGTGAATCAACAAGATAGACGGCAAATATGGTAATTAATACAAGGTTACCCCGTTGTAACGGCATCGCGGTACTGTTCGTTATTTCTCTACTGTCTCCCGCCTTTGCGTTACATTACAATGAAACACTTGAGTTACTGGTTCCCGACATCTCCTACTTCCCCGATTCGCTCCAGCTCAGACAGTTCACCTGCCGGGCGGTCACAGCCAACGCCTACTGGCTTGTGCAGGACACCACGTTCATTGACCTTCCCCCGGGGGAGGACGAATTTCAGCTTATTTGGGGCAACATAGTCACGCAGGCCGGAATAGATACCATAAGCTCCCAGTTCGAGGGCGCGGGAGTTGGTGTTTTTGAATCCGTCACATCCGTGTTTGGCCCCGTCCCCGAAACACCGAACGATGATGACAGGCTCTGGATCGTGTTCGCCGATATTCGTGACTACTATCCGAACCCCGGCGCCGGAGCCACCAGGCTTGGCAACTGGGCTTACGTATGGCCGGAAGACCTCGACGGGAATGAGTCCACCGGGAACAACCACGACATCGTCTACATCAATGTCGGACCCTACAAGAACATGTCCGGCGGGCTCTGGGAGGCCAACCGCCTGAAAATCCATACATGGTCGGTGCCCACGGGGCTCGGACAGTTCCTGAGAACGGCCCGCAACCCGCAGGAGGAGAAGTGGCTTGTCAGAGGCCTTGGAATCTTCGCCCAGCACCTCTGTTACGGCCTTACCTCCGCCCACAACGGGTTGATAGGCATCGTCGTCATGCTTGATGATTTTGCCCGGGGCGGGGGAATCGAGCTTACTTCGTGGAGCTCAGGCCGGAGAGGCCATGACTTCGGGGCGAACCTCGCCGCTGAATTCCTCTGGCTGAAGTACATAGAACAACGCTTCGGGATAGGTGTTATCGGGGAGATAGCCATGTCATCCCGAAGCGGCATGCTGAACGTAGCCACGGCTATCGATCCGTCGGTTCCCGAGCAGCAGGCGGTCGAATCGGTTGTTTACCCCGTTTACGAGAGCTGGCTGGTAACGAACCTGGTGTCCCATATCGCCGGAGACTTTCAGGGCGGCATCTACAGCTACGGCTTTCTGGAGGGCTCAGGTTATGACTTCACCATCATCAACGCGCCGGCCTCCTTCATTGTCGAGTTCGATGCGTACCCGATACCGACCTGGATCGCACCCCTGGGTTACGGTATGAGTGCCCAGGTCTTCGCCGCCCAGTACGCCGGTTTCTCGGGAGATTACCTTTCCGGCGGGAACACGTCGGTGCGTTTCAACGGCATGTACAACCAGAACAACGGCTCCGGCCCGAACATTGACGGCCGCTGGGTCGTCTACAGGGTGGTCCTGTCCGATGACTCAACCCTTGCATCCGTTGACTCGCTCACTTTTGACAATCTTTTCAACGGCGCCTTTTCCCTTGATGGAGCCCGAACCATTCTCGTTCTTACCAACGGCAACCCCGGCGGAACAGCCCAGATCCGCTACACTCTCAGTCAGGATTCAGCCGAACAGAGCCTTGTCATGGCTGCGCTTCAGAACGGAATGAACCCGTTCTACCTCCAGGTCTATTCAACCCTGTTCAGGGAGGATGCACAGATCCCCAGCGGGTTTGACTGGGTGGGCCCCACTCTTGATGTCTCGCATCTTGGCGCGGGGGGGGAACCTGACAGCACCACCACCGTACCCATGGATACCCACTCTGGAACCCTCTGGACCGCGAGGGTTCGCGCCTGGTCGCCGGGCGGCTACCTGATGAACTGCTCCGGGTACGACAGCACGGGAGTCTTTCACGAAAATTCGCTGAATTTCGCGGTGGGCTGCGGGGACGGGGGTGTTCTTGTACTCGAGACCCCTTCCGCACGGCTTGTCTTCCAGGAAGGGCAACTCCCCCAGGGAGCCCCGGCGGGCCTTATCGAGACCGGGGTTCCCGGTGTGCCGCACTCTTCCATGTCGGAAACGCTCTCCGGTATTCTGGCGGGGCCGGTTCAGATCAGCCCCGGAACGGGGACCATTTCCTTCCCTGCGGAGTCGAACAGGGGAAGCGTGTATCTCCTGGACGAAGACAGGTGGCTGCTTCAGGATAGTTACTTTCTCGAGGGGCGCATACACTCGGACGTAACCGCCGAAGGCATTTACGCCCTTGGAGATAACCCCGGTGTTTACTCCCCGGAGATACCGGGAACGCCCGGGCTCATCGGTGTCTTCCCGAATCCGTGGAACGATCGGTTGAGTGTTCGCTTCTCCCTGCCCTCCCCGGACAATGCCACACTGAGGCTTTTCGACCTGTCGGGCCGGATGGTGGCCACACTTGCGGACGGCGAATTCCCTGCGGGGCTTCACTCGGTGCTCTGGAACGACTGCGGCGTACCGGCGGGTCTCTACTTCGTGAGGCTGGAAACCACGAATTGCTCCGACACCCGGAAGCTGATCAGGATGGGGAGCGTACGCTGATGAAGGCATTCATCTCCCGCTCTCTCCTTGTCGCCGCCCTCGCAGCGGCCTCCTCCTGCATGAAGCATCCCGCGGGTCTGCCCGAACCCGAGGGTTACGACGGCTTCATCACCCTGGGATGGCAGGCGGTCCGGCAGGGCAGGCATGCCGAAGCCCTGGACTGGTTCCAGCAGGCGATAGCCCTGGATGTAGGGAGGGCCGACGGCTATCTGGGGGCCGGGGTTTCGTGCCTCTTCATTGAGGATTGCTGGAGCATCGCGGACGGCTACTTCCAGAGTGCGGTCCAGCAGGACATGGGTTCTTCGGCCGTAGTCCGGCACCTTGACCAGAGCCTCATCCAGGACACACTCTGGACCGTATTCCAGTGCGTTGATCCAAACCTTCCACAGGATTCCCTTGATTCCTGGCTCGCCCTCACCGCTGATTCCGGCTCCATCTGGGTGGGGCAGACGATAAGGGACTATCTGGTGGACGGTGGTTTTGACACCAGCCTTGATTTCAGGTTCAGTCCGGGCACCGAAGACCTCGTGACATGCCTTGAACTCTACAACGTTCAGAGCGGCGGTTTCTACAGCGCCGACAGCATTTCATCGGGATACGTGCATTTCACCGTACCGATGAAGGTTACATCCCAGGGAATGGGCTCGGCCTACTACACCTGGATCATGGCCGATCAGGGAGTGCGCTTCGATTACGCGGTCTTCCGTGAAAGCGGAAACATCGGCCAGATCACCCTTGACGCCCTGGCAGCCTGGGCGATGCTCCAGGAAGTGCGATACCCCGACGGAGACCTTTTGCTGGGTGTCGCCTGCTCTCAGGGGCTTCTTCGGTACGCACCCGACTACCTGTTCGGAAGGGGCGATCCGACAAGGGAGGGCGTCTTCGATACGGAAATTGTTGAAGTGGTGGCAAGTGCAGCATCCCAGTGCTTTCTCGCGGGTAACCACGGTTACTCCTGGCACATCTGCAAGGAAGCCGGTTACGGGCTCGATCTCGACCCGCTCTCCCCCACTTTTCTTCTGGAACTGCTTGAACTCATTTCCTTGATGCAGGGTCGGCAATGACGGCCGGCACAGCCATTGTCCGGACAATAGGGGCATGGGTTCCGTTGCTGCCGGTTCTGTTTTCCTTCAGCACAGGGTTTGCAGGAAAGTACGAACCCGGGCTTGCTGAACCGTTCGGGGCGGACGGCAACGACGGCAGACCTCTTGTTCTGACCACTCTGCACAATCTGTCGAACATCGGAATCCTCTTCACGAACGTGGGCATGATAGGAAGCCTTCGCAGCGACAGGACCTTCGAGTGGCCCATGGGGCAGGGTTCCCTGTACCTGTTCTACGGTGACATCTGGGCATCCGCCTTCGGCCCCGTGAGCCCATCGGGAACACCGGGGGCATATGTGAGCCGTTCGACCATCTTTGCCGGCTACTATGAGTTCAGACCAACGGAAGGGTTTCCGATGGTGAAGTTCTTCCCGGGTCCGACGGCCCACGAGGAAACGACCTGGGGAGAGGACGACTGGTCTTCGTTCAACGAGAATCCCATGGGGGTCAGGACCCTTCAGAGAGCCTACAGTTGGACCACCCCCGGTTACAATGATTTCTTCGCCCAGCACATCACGGTTACGCATCTGAGCCAGTTCGGGAACCCGGGGGTTCCCCTGAAGGCCTTCTGCTTCTCCATTTTCGCTGATTTCGACGTTGCGAGCGCCGACCCTTCACCGAAATACTACGCCGACGACGTGGTTTTCTACGACGGCCACGCCATATGGTGCAACGACCCCGACGCAACGTTCGATTACGTTTTCGACAACGGCATGCAGGCGAGCAAGGAAGACGCCTTCATCTGGCAGAGGAATCCCGATGCATCGTGGAGCGATCCCGATGAGGACATCTTCTACCACTACAACTACCCGGGCTCGGACGGGATAGTTGACGCCGATGTGAACTCGGACGGTGTTTCGGACCACTTCACCGTTCTCTTCAAGACCGTCGGACCCGACACGGTTTTCGCCGTTGAACCCAACACCGGTCTCGAACTCTTCAAAGAGGGCAGACCGGCAAACTTCTGGCTCCACACCGTTGGAGACACCACCTACGCGGTGGTTCCCAGGAACACCAGCTACATGTGGGACGGCGACAACCCCGAATCATTCACGGACGACAGCGGTGAACCCACCCTGTCGCCTCCATGCAACGGCTTCGTCGGCTGGCGTCTTCTGGACCTGTGGGTGAGAAAGGCTGACGGAACCGTTGAGAGACCGATAGATGTCTTCGGCTGTCCTGTCCCCCTCTCCCACACATGGTGGGAGTTCGCCAACGATCCGTACGAGTCAGATGTGCTTTCGTACGATTACCAGTGGGGGCTGAACCAGGATTACAGTGGAAGGCACAGCGGCCCCGCGTACCTTGCTGAGTGGATAGGCCATCCCAACGCTCCACGCGCATTCCAGCCGGCCAACCCGGGGCCTTTTCCGATAGTTCATGATAACCCGCTTGCGATGGGATACCAGCCCTTCGACTATTCCCTGGTTCTCACCCTTGGGCCGCTTGATCTCGAAGACGGCGACAGCCTGCACATCGTGGGAGGCTGGGTTGTCGGCAGGGGTCTCGATGGACTGAGGCACAACGCCGATATCCTGCTTGACGCCTACTGCAGGGATGGCGGCTGGGGGGTGCCCGACGTTCCCCCGGTTCCTACGCTTTTCTACGAAGCCGGCGACGGCACGGTTGATCTTGTCTGGAGCGATGACTCCGAAGTGTACGAACCCTTCGGGGGATACAGGCTGTACAGGTCGGTCTTTAACACGTCGGACTGGGAGCCGGTCGGTACATTCCCGCAGGGTACCTACTCCCACATGGACTCGACGGTCACCCGCGGCTATCCGTATTTCTACGCCCTGTGTTCGTTCGATCTGGTAACCGGGGTCGAGAGCGCAAAAACGAACTTCAAGAAAACCCTGGACGGAACCCCCGTTCCGGTAGTGCCGGGCTGGACAACGGGAACCGACTGGAAGGAACATGTCGCCGTTGTCCCCAACCCATACAGGGGCGCTGCACAGTGGGAGTCCCCCCACGCCGGCAGGCTGGCTTTCATAAACCTGCCGCCGATGTGCGACATCCGGATCTACACCCTCGATGGTGATCAGGTTGCAGTGCTTCAGCACAGGGACTTCGGAGGACAGTCCTCCCAGGAGTACTGGGACATGACTAACGATTCCGGTCGTTCCGTATGCACAGGGCTTTACGTCTTCACGGTCCACACTTCAGACGATCACTGCGTTGGCAGGTTCGCCGTAATACGCTGATCGCAGGCTGTCACATTCAGGGGCCGGTTGCCGGCGAGACTTTCCGACGGCGCTGAAAGGTCGAGAGAAATCACCTGTCATCGCCTTTTGCGGACGCTGCGGATTTACCGGTCTCGACGTCGTACCATCACGTCGGTTTCCGCTCCGCCATTGAACGCTTCAAGCCCGGCCGGGGGCGTTCGAACCGGTTCAGGATCTCGCCCTTCACTTTCCCGGGCCCCTTTGCCCGATTCAGACGGGATGGACATGCACCTGTTCAGCCGGTTACCGGTCATGATGCGCAAAAAAAGAACACCCGCTCGTAAAGAGACGGGTGTTCCCTTCGGATTGGTAGCGGGGGCAGGATTCGAACCTGCGGCCTTTGGGTTATGAGCCCAACGAGCTACCGAACTGCTCCACCCCGCAATCGCTCGAGAGTTCTATTATAGAATAGTTTCGTGGCCTGTCAACCTGTCAGAAGTGGTACTGCAACGAAATCCTGTGGGCGTTTCCAAGGTCGGCGGCGGGTTTCCAGGCGTAGTCGGCACCCAGGTTGTTTCGGCGGAACCCCATACCGAAGGACATTCCGTCGAGGAAGGTGCCACCCGCTTCGTCCGCGGTTTCCAGAGCGTTGAGGCTGACCCCTGTCCTGATCGCGAACATGTCAATCAGGTTGTACTCCAGGCCCAGGGCCGCGTTGAACTTACCGCTCATGGGGAGGGTGGCGTCCGCGGCTATCAGAAGGTCGCCGTCCAGGAGGGTCTGCCCGGCGCCCAGGGCGAACTCGGTGGGCATGGGGTCGTTCTCCTGGTAGAAGGCCTTGGTCTGTACCCCGGCGTTCCTGATGGCCGCGCCTGCGGTGAAGCCCTGTACTCCGGGCTGCCAGAGGGCGCCCAGATCGAAGGCGAGCCCGTGGGCGTTGTAGGTGTCTATCTCCGAATAGATCAGCCTGCCGGTGGCGCCGACCCGCAGTTTTTCGGATATGGGGCGCGACCAGGTGCCGGACACCGCCATGTTGTGGCTGGTGAACTCCTCGCCGGTGCCGGTGGGGTTCTCCATGGTGGTTCTGAGGAAGGTGCCCCCGTAGAAGTAATTGATGGCGACTCCGATGGCGTCGTTTCTACGGTGGCTGGACCAGCCGAGGTAGCCGGCGTGCATGTCTATGAAGTAGCTGGTGTAGGTGGTGATGATGGTTTTACCCGAGGTGGTGGAGAGGGCCGCCGGGTTGTAGTGCAGCGCCAGGGCGTCGCCGACGACCGCGGTGAAAGCCCCGCTCATGGCTACTGCCCGGGCTCCGGTGGGAATCCGGAGGAAGGCGAAGCCGGAGGTCTGCGCCCCCATGGCGGCGCCGGTCGCGGCCAGAATCAAACCTGCAGTAAGGATACGCCTCATCGTTGCCCCCTGTGTGTATTCCGCAACACCTAAAATACCTTACAAGGATTCCGGGTCAACGGGTCTGACCGCCTCGTACACATATACGCTTTCGGCGCGGGCTCCGTAGATCATGTCCGTGGCGGTAAGCCTCATGTGGGTCACCATCGCCGCCGAGTCCGCCGGAAGGTGGAGCAGGGGCAGATCGTCGGTGCCGCACTGAAGTATAACCCTGTCGCCTTTCATCAGTTCCATCCGGATGATCATGGCGTTGGGGCCGCCCAGGGCTCCGAAGATGTGGTCACCCTCGGCATGCAGGGTCACCGGCAGGTCCATGGATTCATCCAGTCGGAGCACCACGCCCCGGTACTGAAACACGTCGTACCCCCGGTTGGAAAGGGTGTTGATCCAGCCTTCGATCTCCGTCCTCAGCGGGAGCGTGGAGTACTGGGCAACTAAGAGGAGGGCCACGAGCGGTATCATTTCAGTCCTTTATTCCCGAGCCGGAGTAACTCGCCACAAGCTGTTTCTGGAAGATCAGGAAAAGAATCAGCAGCGGCAGTGTGCAGAAGGTGCTGGCCGCCATGAGCAGCCTGTAGTTACTGGACATCTCCTGGTTGAAGTAGGAGAGCCCCACCTGAATGACCCGGAGGTTCTCCGAGTGGGTCATCACCAGGGGCCACATGAAGCTGTTCCAGGAGCCGATGGTGTTGAAGAGAATCACCGTGGCCAGAACCGGTCTCGAGAGGGGCAGAACCACCCGCAGGAGATACCGGAGGCGGCTGCATCCGTCCAGGACCGCCGCTTCGTAAAGGGAGCGGGGAATCGTCTTGAAATGCTGCCGCAACAGGAAGATGCTGAATACGTTGACCACCCATGGAACCGTCAGGGCCGCGTAGGTGTCCACCCAGCCGAGTTTCGCCAGGAGGACGTAGGAGGGGGCCAGGTAAACCGGCTGGGGCACCATCATGGTGCTGAGAAAAAGCATGAACAGTGCGCCTCTTCCGGGAAACTCCATGGTGGCGAAGGCGTAGGCGGCCAGGGAACTGGTGATGACCACTCCGATGACCGTCAGCCCGGTTATGAAAATGGTGTTCAGGAAGAAGACTCCGAAGGGAACCCGGTTCCAGGCATCCGCGAAATTGGAGAGACCGCCGTTCTCCAGAGCCGTCGTCACCATCCAGATGAAGGGAAGCGTCATGATCACGGCGCCCAGGGACAGGAGCACGTGCCTGAGAACCCTCACGAGTAGTGCACCTTCCTCTCCCCGAAACGGCGCTGGAGCATGGTGAGGGCCAGCAGCAGGACGAACAGGAATACGCTGATGGCGCTGGCATAGCCGATGTCGAAGCGGTCGAAGGCCTTCTGATACAGGTAGAAGACGATCACGTTTGTAGTTCCGAGGGGACCTCCCCCCGGAGGGGGGGTCATCACATAGACCAGGGAGAAGGTCTGGAAAGAGGTGATGGTGCTCATGATGAGTACGTAGAAGGTGGTGGGCGACAGCAGCGGCCAGGTGATGTTACGGAAGCGGGACCACCTTCCGGCGCCGTCCAGCCGGGCCGCCTCGTAGTAATCGTTCGGGATGTTCTCAAGCCCCGCCAGAAACAGTACCGTGTTGTACCCTATGCTCTTCCATATCCCCACAATCATGATGGCCACGAGGGCCAGGCTTGGGCCCGCCAGGAACCCGGAGGGGGTGATTCCCAGGGGGGAGAGAAGCATCTCGAAGATTCCCCGGGGCTCCCGGAGCCACGCCAGCGGCTCCCCGCCCATCAGGGCGATGATCCGGTTCAGGGGGCCCATCTCGGGGTTGAAGATCCAGGTCCACACAACGGAGACCGCCACGGTGCTGGTGACCACCGGCAGGAAATAGATCGTCCGGTAAAAGGAGCGGCCCTTCAGTTCGTTCTTCAGCAGGACGGCCAGCCCTAAGGGGAGCAGGATCTCCGCCGGGAGAACCCCCAGCACGTAATGCACCGTGTTGCCCAGGCTCAGCCAGAGCCTGGGGTCGCTGAACATCCTTCTGTAGTGGTCAAGGCCGATGAATCCGTGGAGGCCGCCGATGTCGTAGTCCGTCAGGGAAGCGACGAAGCTTCCGAGGATCGGGATGATCCGGAAGAGAATGATCACCGCCAGGGCCGGCAACAGGTACAGCAATGGAGAGAGCCTGGACGCGAGCTTCATTGTACCTCCAGGGAATGGGATACACCGAGACGCCTGCCGTCGGTTCGGAGAAAGATATTCCCAAGCCTGTCGGTCCGCAACACGGCGGCCCCGGTGGATTCCCAGCTCCGGACCACTTCTGCGTTCGGGTGCCCGAAGGGGTTGTCCCTGCCCACGCAGAACACCGCCAGCATCGGGGATGTCCTGCGGAGCCAGGGGGGGAACAGGGAGGTTCGGCTGCCGTGATGGGGTACTTTCATGACCGTGACCGGAAAGGCGTTCAGGGTGATGTTCCTTATAGTGGTCTCTTCGATGTCTCCGGTGATCAGCATGCTGAAGCCGTCGAGCCTGACCAGAAAAACCGCCGAGGCTTCGTTCACCGAGGGCCTGTTCTCCAGATGGTAAACCGTGAGCGATGCTTCCGGACCCAGGGGAATGGAGTCGCCCCGGTGTATGATTCGGTACCCCGTTCCCTTTTCGAGGGCGGTCTGAAGGAGCAGTTCGTAGATCCGGGAGGGGTGGTCTATCCCCGGGTCGTAGAGGGTTTCGGGGCCGAACAGTTCGATGACGTCCGGCAGCCCCCCGATGTGGTCGGCGTGGGGGTGGGTGAACACAACGGCGTTCAAGGAATTCACCCCGGCTTCCGCAAGCCGTTGGATCACCGGCGCCCGGATTCCCGGGTCACCCGGGGGGCCTCCGTCCACCAGCACCGCCGCGCCCCGCGACGTAAGCAGCACCGCATCACCGTTCCCCACGTCCAGGAAGGCTACGGTCAGCAGGGTGTCGTCCGGCTCCCCCGGCTCAAGCAGGTGGAGCGGCGGCGGCGCCGGCGCCGGCGGGGAGACCGTGACGAAAGGCGCCACCTTTTCGATGGTGGCCGGCCCTATTCCCGGAACGTAGGCCAGTTCCTCCAGGCACATGAAGGTGGAGACGCTCTCCCTGTATTCGAGTATAGCCTCGGCCCTGCTCCGCCCAAGCCCCGGTATCTCCGCGAGTTCATCGAGATCCGCGGTGTTCAGATCCGCAGGCGGCGGGTCGAACAGCGAAGTAACAAATAAAAAAGCGTGTAGATAAACCATAGCCCTTGACACCCCATCGCTTTGGGGTGAAAATACTACATCCCAAGGGAGGTAGGTTTCCATGAAAAAACTTTTCGTTGTCATAGCCGCCGTCATGTGCTCGGCAGCTTTTGCGGGTGATCTCCGCCTGGAGAACGGCCGCTACGAGACGGTTGCCTACATCCGCGAGGATGGAAGGATAGAGGACGCCTTTTTCGAACTCCTGGGGCATATCCGGGAGGAGACCGAAAACGATGCTACGATACTGAGGATCGAGGCCTGCGACTTCGAAGTGCTTGGCTACGTCCGGGACGACGAGGCGCAGGATCCCAACGGGATGAAACTCTACGACCTCACCGGCGACGGCAGAATCCGTGACAACCGGCTGAGGAACATGGGTTCCATCCGGGACGACGGCACCGTGGAAGGCTCCGACTTCCGGGTGATTCTCTACACCGACGGCACCCAGAGAAATCTCAAGCCCAGGCTCTTGGCCTACCTGGTGTTTTTCAGCACTCTGCTCTGAGAAACGACTCTTCCGGCAAGTATTGACAGGGGCCGTGCTTCGGGGCATATACTGAACAAATGTTTTAGGGAGGCCGCGGCATGAGTGATCTCACGGTCCGTCAGAAACAGTTTCTGGAGTTCATCATCGGGTTCGTGGCGGAAAAGGGCTACCCTCCCTCCATCCGCGACATGCAGCAGCATTTCCGGCTGAAGAGCACCAAGGGCGTGAAAGACCATGTGGACCGGCTGGTGGAAAAAGGCTACCTTCGGCGGGAGGACGGCGCCGCCCGGGCCCTTAGCCTTACCGCCAGGTCCGGCCGTGGTCGGCGTCGGAGCGATGCGAGGGCGCCCATCGTCGGCAGTGTGGCGGCGGGGCTTCCCATCCTCGCCGAGGAGAACCTCCAGGGTTCCCTGCCGGTGCCGGACAGGTTCGCCGGCCGGGAAGGGCTGTTCTGGCTCCGGGTCCGGGGCGACAGCATGACCGATGACGGCATTTTCGACGGCGACCTGGTGCTGGTGACGCCGCAGCCCTTCGTGGAGCAGAACCAGATATCCGTGGTCATGGTGGACTCGGAGGCCACGGTGAAGCGCTTCCGCCGGGAGGGCGACACGATACGGCTCATCCCCGGCAATTCCTCCTACCCGGTGATGGAGTACCGCCGGGGCGACGGCGAGGTGTCGGTGGCGGGGAAGGTGGTAGCGGTTTACCGGGAGTTCGAGGGCTCCTGATCCTCGGGTTTTGAAAAGCATCTTCGCCACCGATTTCGACGGGACTCTGCTGCGGTCCGACAAGACGCTCTGCCCGGAGGACATCAGCGCCCTTCTGAGGCTCAGGGAGGCGGGAGCCGCGGCGGTACTGGCCACCGGCAGGAACCCCTTCTCCCTGTTCCGGGCGGTCGGGGGCGTGAAGCTCCCTTTCCACTGGCTCATCCTCTCCTCCGGAGCAGGAATGATCTCCGAGGAGGGCGAGGTGGTCACCCTTGGCGCCCTCTCCCCCGGAGACGTGGAAACCGTCCGCGATTTTCTGGAGAAGAACCGGCTGGAGTATTCGGTGCAGGGCCCGTTCCCCGACAGCCACCTCCTCTACGCCGATTCCAACCCCCGCCACCCCGATCACAGGGTGAGGCAGGGGCTTTACCGGGAATACATCCGTCCCCTGGAGGAACTCACCGGGGAAGCCGCCCAGTTCGTGGTGTACCTAGATCCCCGCACGGAAGCCCGGGACATGGAGCTGGTGGAGCGGTCCCTCGGGGGAGGTTTCCAGGTGATCCGTACCACATCGCCCCTCGACCACCGGACGATATGGCTCGAGATATTTCCCCGGGGTGTCGGCAAAGGAGCCGCTCTGTCGGCCCTGGCGTCGAGGTTCGGGGTTCCCGGGAGCCGCACCGCCGCCCTGGGGAACGACTGGAACGACAAGGATATGCTGGAGTGGGCGGGCACGGCGTTTCTGGTGAGCGGCGCTCCGGAGGGGCTGGCCCCCGGGGCTATCCGCATCCCGGGGCCCGACGAACAGGCGGTCAGGCACGCCGTGGATATCTGGATGGAAATGGCCCTATGAGGGTATTCGCCCTGAGCGACCTGCACCTGGGTTTCATGGTAAACAAGACCATGGACATCTTCGGGGATGAATGGATAGACCATCCCGGTAAGATCAGGTCCGCCTGGGAGCGGCTGGTGGCTCCGGAGGACGTGGTCCTGGTGCCGGGGGACATCTCCTGGGCCATGAACCTGGCCCAGGCGGAGGAAGACCTGGGCTTTCTTCAGAGGCTTCCCGGAACGAAGTATGTCTGCAAGGGGAACCATGACTACTGGTGGCAGTCGCCCGCAAGGATGGCGGGCCTCCTTGGCGACCGGGTCCACCCCCTTCAGAACGACGCCGCAGACCTGGGTCCCTTCGTCCTGGCCGCCTCCCGGGGGTGGTCGGCCCCGCTCTGGGAAGGGTTCCGGGAGGAGACGGACGGCAGGGTGTACCGGCGGGAGCTTCAGAGAATGGACCTGGCGCTGGAGAAGGCTTCCCGGTTCCCCGGGAAGCCCCTGGTGTACATGATGCACTATCCTCCGGTGGTGGAGGGCAGGCCCACCGCCTTCGCCGAAAAGCTTTCCGCAGCCGGAGTCGTGATCTGCGTTTACGGCCATCTTCATCGGGAGAAGGAGTGGCCTCCGCTGGTGAACACCGAGTTCCGCGGCACCCGGTTCCGGCTGGTGAGCGCCGATTTTCTGGGATTCGCCCCGCTGGACATAACGAAAGAGGTGCTGGGTTGCTGTTGAGCGTTTCGGGCCTCGCCCTGGAGTTCGGGGCGGACCTGGTCTTCGAGGGGCTGAACTACACCGTGGACAGGGGCGACCGGGTGGCCCTGGTGGGGATAAACGGCGCCGGGAAAACCTCCCTCATGAGAATCATGACCGGGGAACTGGAACCGTCCCGGGGGTCGGTGACCAGGGCCTCCGGAGTCCGGGTGGGCTACCTGCCCCAGCAACTCGGGGAATTTCCGGAGGGGCCGCTGCTTGACGCGGTGTGCCGGTGTGTCGGGGAGGCGGTGGAGGCCCTGGACCGGCAAAAGGCGATCCTGCACAGCCTGTCGGCTTCCGGGGAGGGCGAGGGTGTACTGCTGGACGAACTGGCCTCGGTGCAGGATTCCATAGAGGCCACCGGGGCGTACAACCTGCACAACCGGGCCGAGGCGGTGCTCTTCGGTCTTGGCTTCACCGGAGACGATCTCGGGAAACCCATGAGCGAGTTCAGCGGCGGGTGGAGAATGCGGGCCATGCTGGGCGCCCTGATTCTGGAAGACCCTGACCTGCTTCTCCTTGACGAGCCCACCAACCACCTGGACCTGGACGCCAGAATATGGCTGGAGGAGTTTCTGGGCCGGTTCAGGGGGGCGGTGTGGCTGATTTCCCACGATCCCGCCTTCCTGGACAGCACGGTAAACAGGGTTTACGAGCTGGAGTACGGCTCCATGACGGTGTGGAGCGGAAACTGGAGCTTCTACGAGAAGAAGAAGATGGAGGATATCCGGCACCGGGAACGGGAGGCCCGGAAGGTGGAGGATCAGCGGGAGAGGATGGAGCGTTTCGTCCGAAGGTTCCAGGCCGCGGAAAGCAAGAGGTTCCAGGTGCGGAGCCGGCTGAAGATGCTGGAGAAGCTGGAGACCATCGAAACCTACAGGAGCCCCGGACGAATGAAGGTCAGGCTTCCCGAAACCCCCAGGAGCGGCCGGAAGGTGCTTACCATGGAGGGGGTATCCAAGCTCTACGACCACATGGTCTTCCAGGGGGTGGACCTGGAAATCGAGTCCGGCGACCGGGTGGGGGTGGTGGGCAGGAACGGCGGGGGGAAGTCCACCCTTTCCAGGATCATGGCCGGAGTGGAGGCCCCCACCTCCGGAACCGTGAAGACCGGGGCCAATGTGATGATCGGGTACTACTCCCAGGAGGTGGACCTGGCCCTGAATCCCGGCCGCACCGTTCTGCAGCAGTTGTCCGATATCTCCCCGGAAAGGAGCGAGAAGGAGCTGCGTTCCTTCCTTGGGGGTTTTCTGTTCACCGGCGACGATGTGGAAAAACCCGTCGGGGTGCTGTCCGGAGGGGAGAAGAGCCGCGTGGCCCTGGCCCGGGTGATGCTGCTGCCCACGAATTTCCTGATCCTGGACGAACCCACGAACCATCTGGACATATTCAGCCGAAGGGTTCTGGCGGAGGCGCTGGACGAATACCGTGGCACCCTGGTGCTCATAAGCCACGACGAGAACCTCCTCCGGACACTGGCCCGGAGGATACTGGTGGTGGACGGCGGCCGGGTGAAGCCCTTCACCGGCGGCTTCGACGATTTCGTGGAGAAGCGTCGTCGGGGCGTCTCCGAGAGCCTCGGTTCCGGAAAACCCCGGGCGGTCTCGCCGGGGAGGGCCGGCGACAAGGAGCGGAAGCGCCGGGAAGCCCAGGAGAGGAACAGACTCTACCGTAAGCGCAGCAGGGTGGAGCAGCGGATCCGCCTGATCGAGAAGGAAATGGCCCCCCTGGAGAAGAGGAAGGCGGAGATCGAGGCGCTCCTGGCCGCCCCCGGGCTGCCCGGGGGCTCCGGCAGGATCATAGAGCTGCAGAAGGAACACGCCTTCGTGGCCCGGGAGATCCTTCAACTGGAAGAGCGGTGCATGGAAGCGGTGGAGGAAGCCCCCTAACCCGGATTTCTCACCAACGAGTTACGGAGGCCGTTCTAAAGTGGTATAATTGAGTGCCAAAACACAAGTTACACCACAGAAGAACGGCCGGCAATGAAAACACTCTGTTACCCCGATAATGATCAGTTGGAGCTCGGATTTCAAGGGCTCGGTTCCCGCAGGGTCGTCAGCAGATTCGACGGCGGTTTTATCACCTCCGACGGGTGTCCTACAGTGAAGCAAGGGGCGGGGTCTGTTCAGAAGGGGGCCGGGAGCGAAATCCAGCACGCTCTCTGCCCTCATGCAAGGCATTACTCCTGAAATCAGGGCAAGCACCCAGCCTCAAACCCCTTGAAACCCCGAAAACCGACTACCTCCAAGGGGTTGGTGAGAAATGCGGGCCAGGCTCCTCCCGGTCCTTCCCGGCTGACGTCATCCCCCGCAGCTTCAGATGCGGGCCTTTTTCACGTCCATGCATCACCATCGAGGGCGAATCGCAGGAGTCTGGGATGCCGATGCTCCTGTCGTTCCGGATCGAGATCCCGGTATCTTCGACGAGGAAGCCTTGGAGAACAAGGGGCCGGGCCGCTTCGAATGCATGGACGCCATGAACGACCCCGCCTCGCCCGCCGGCGTATCGTGGCCCATGCCTTCCCGGGAGACCGTTTCGCGCCGACCGCCGGGCACTGGATCTCCCGGGGTATTCGATGATGCGGGAGAAAGCTCGACTGCGGGGCAGCCGGTACGATACCGGGGACGGATCATGCCCGCTCCCCCGCATGCCCTTCCGGCCGTATGATCAGTGATTCTGATCAGGTTCATCAGTTCCCGGACGGAGGATACGCGATGACGGAAACAAGGTATTCGATAAGCCCTGACGGCGAGAAGTTCGCTCTTCCCGCCGGCGAGGACTATGCCGCCGAGCTGGAGAGACTATCCAGGCTCGTTGAGGAGCACCGTGCCCGGGGCAGGGAGATCGTCTCCGTGGTGGGGCTCGGATTCGTAGGAGCAGTGATGGCCGCAGTCGTGGCGGACTCGACCCGGCCGGACGGAACGCCGGGCAAGTTCGTCATCGGTATGCAGAGGCCCAGCACCCGCAGCTACTGGAAGATCCCGCTGATGAACAGGGGCGTCTCTCCGGTGACAGCGGAGGATCCGGAAGTCGCTCCGATGATCGCACGATGCGTCAACGAGAAGAAGACCCTCGTGGCTACGTTC
>JAKPTG010000028.1 GCA_029571005.1 Candidatus Fermentibacterota bacterium | reverse complement strand
CATAGACGAACTCCTGGAAACCGCCCAGGCCGCCAGGGACCACGCCTCCGTCAACTTCATGCAATGGTACGTGGCGGAGCAGGTGGAGGAAGAGGCGAGCGCCGAGGCGATCATCCAGAAGCTTCGGCTCGTGGATCGCTCCGGCGGCGGAGGGCTTTTCATGATGGACCGTGAGCTTGCCGCCAGAACCTACGTCCCCGCGGCCATACTGGCGGACGAGGCGTGAAAGACGCCCCGGGAGGCTTTTTCTTCCGGGCAGGGAATTCCGTGGCCGGCCCTTTCCTCCGAAACGGGGCCGGGTGATGGAGATGGCCTCCAGGTACGGACGCCCCGGTCTTACGGGCCGGGGCGTCGCCGGTCCGGGCGCGCAGGGCGGGCCTCCCGCCCTGCCGAACCCTCACCCCGGCGGCGGATGAACGACAGGCTTCTCCTTCTGCGCGGCACCATGCCCGGGATAGGCATGGCCGTCGCCGAAGCGTGTTCCCATCGGGAGAGGCTCCGGCGGATCTGCTCCATTCTTTCGGAGATACCCGGCTACGACTGGGTGGGTTTCTACACCGTGGACAGGCCCGGCGGAAACCGGCTCGTCCTGGGTCCGTTTTCCGGGGCTCCCACGGAACATGTCAGCATCGAGTTCGGTCGGGGAATATGCGGCCGGGCCGCGGAAACCATGCAGACCATCATGGTGGGGGATGTGGGTGCCGAGAGCAACTACCTTTCATGCAGTCCGGACGTGAGAAGCGAGATCGTGGTTCCAGTGTTTTTCGGGTGTGAACTCGTCGGGGAATTGGACATTGACAGCCACCGGCCCGATGGTTTTTCGCCGGACGACCGCAGGTTTCTGGAGTGGGTCGCCGAGATCGCGGCTCCGTCCGTCGCCGGGCTGGTCAGGGGGGATGATGGGGGATAGAGCGTTCCGGGCCGTTGAAGTGACTCCGGGGATTCACTGGGTGGGAGCCGTGGACTGGGATGTCCGGGACTTTCACGGGTACGAGACCTCCAGGGGCTCCACCTACAACGCCTTTCTGATAACGGGCCGCAGGAATGTGCTTGTGGACACCGTAAAGGCCGCCTTTACGGAACAGCTTATGCAGCGGATAGCCTCGGTGACCGACAGGGTGGATGTGGTGATAAGCAATCATTCCGAGGCGGACCACTCCGGCGCGCTGCCTGCGGTTCTCGAGGCCTTCGGGCCGGAAAGGCTGCTGGCCTCCGGGGCGGGGGTCGAGAACCTTCAGGCCCATTACCACGGCCTGAGGGTGCCCCCGGAGAAGGTGGAGAACGGCGGTACCCTGACCATAGGCGACAACCGGTTCACCTTCCTGGAGACCCGGATGCTCCACTGGCCCGACAGCATGTTCACCTTCATGCCGGACAGGAATATCCTCTTCAGCCAGGACGCCTTCGGCATGCACATGGCCGGGAACCACCTGTTCGCCCACGACTGCGATCCCGGGGTTCTGCGCCGGGAATCCGCCATGTACTACGCCAACATCCTCAACCCCTACTCGAAGCTGGTGGCGAACCTCATCTCCAAGGTGGAGGAAATGGGCATCAGGCCGCACATCATCGCTCCGGATCACGGCCCGTTGTGGGTGGCCGGCACCTCCGCCGAACCCGGATGGGTGGTCGGCCTGTGGAAAGGCTGGGCTGAAGGGGCGGGAAGACGGAGCCTGGTGGTGCTCTACGACACGATGTGGGGCGCCACCGGAGCCATGGCCCGGGCGGTGGCCGAGGGGGCCGCCGAATCCGGGGTACCGGTTCGGGTTCTCAGGGCCGGCCTGACACACAGAAGCGTCGCCGCAACGGAGGTACTGGAGGCCGGCGCCCTGGCGTTCGGGTCACCCACCCTCAATAACGGGATATTCCCGGCACTGGCGGACCATCTGGAGTACCTGAAGGGCCTCAGGTTCCACGGAAGGGCGTGGGCGGTCTTTGGAAGCCACGGGTGGAGCGGCGAGGCCGTTCCCCGGCTGGAGAAGGCCCTGGAGGAATGGAAAGGCCCCAAGGTTGCGGATTCCGTGGCGGTCAGATTCACCCCCGCCGAGGCCGACCTGATCCGTTGCAGGGCCATGGGCGTCTCCTTGTCGAAGGCCGTGGTCGGGTGACAGGGGCCTCCGCCGGTTACGACCGGGCCCTCGTAATCGGGCTGGGGGTGATCCTGGCGGTGATGGCGGTGGGGCTGTGCACCGAGAGTCTTCTCCCGGCCGCCGCCGTGATGGTGGCCGTCCCGGTGGTGCTCACCACGTTTTTCAGCCTGAAACGTTCCCTGATGCTCCTGCTGGGGATCCAGATAGCCCTGGAGTTCACCCAGCTCGATATAGTGAACTTCTACCTCGGACCGATGCGCCTGCGGCCGGACGACCTGCTTTTCGCCTGGGTGATGGTGCTCTGGGTGCTGAGCCTTCCGGACCGCAGGGTGAGAGTCAGGGTCGGGGCGACCCCCGGATTCATTCTGGCGCTGGTTGTGATCGCATCCATATCGCTTATGTGGGGTCTGTTCGCCGGGAACGACTCCGGGCACGCTTTCATCATATACAAACATTACCCGGGTTACCTCAGCTTCTTCCCTGCGGCGTGGCTCATCACCGAAGACAGGAAGGCGGCGGAGCAGATCGCCCGGCTCATAGTGGCCGCCGCGGTGCTGGCGGGGATCAATATCGCCCTTCGGGGCTACTTCCGGGTGGACGAGATGGTGTACGAGAGAAGCACCGGCCTCCGGGTCCAGGCGAGGCAGGCGTTTGCGGTGGGGGTCGGCATACTGTTTCTCTTCTCGGGCTACCTGGTGCGCCGGGAAAAGTCCGGTCTTCCCCTGATGATACCCGCCGGGGTCATGATGTTCGTGGGGCTCCTCCTGAGCCAGACCAGGTCGGCGTGGTTCGGAACCCTTCTGGGTGCGGCGGCGGTGTTTCTTCTCTACACCGTATCCCGGAAAAGGAACCTTTGGAAAGCCCTTGGGCTCATAATCGGGATAGCTCTCGTGGGGGCGGTGCTGTTCATGGGAGCGGGCTTTCTCCTCCAGGCCGCGGGGCTGCTGGAGATCAGGAACATACTGGCCCGCCCCGGCTCCGAAACCGGCAGCTACCTCACCGACGCCACTTTCCTGGCCCGGGCGGTTTCCTGGCTGGAGATACTCAAGGAGGTCGGAAATCCCCTCGGGCTCCTGCTGGGCAAGGGGATGGGCTACCAGATAACCTACTTCCGGTTCGACTACATGCAGCGGCTCTCCTTCAGTTTCGTTGACAACTCGTACTTCCAGATCCTGCTGAATGCCGGCATCCCCGGGGTCCTGGCGCTGGTGCTGCTGTACGCCCACGGTATCCTGAAGTCCGGGTTCGGCGCGCTGAAGGAGACGGACGAAGGCAGGCTGGCACTGTTGCTGGCCTGTTTCGGCTCCCTGATCATGCAGGCCTCGGGGTCCTTCTTCATGTCGGTGATCACCAACTACCGGTTCACCGTGCTCTTCGGAGTGCTCTTCGCCATGATTTCCGTGAAACCCGCCCCGGGCGCTCCATCCAGGGGTTTGCCCGCCGCTGCGTGATTCTTTATTCTTGCAGTTCCTGTCCCTACCCCATGAACTCTTGAAAGGCGTCGGCAATGAAAATCCTCGTGGTGAACAGCGGCAGTTCCTCCATCAAGTTCCAGGTGATTGAAAGCGACTCCGGTTCCATGCTGGGAAAGGGGTTGCTGGAGAGGATCGGAGAGGACAACGGAGTCCTCAGGTTCGAGACCGGCTCCGGAAAGGTCCGGGAGGAGTACCCGATTCCCAACCACAGCCGCGGCCTCGAACTGCTGCTCGGAACCGTAACCCACCCCGAGTACGGCACTCTGGCGTCCCTCGAGGAGATCAGGGCCTGCGGCCACAGGGTTGTCCATGGGGGGGAGAGGTTCACCAGCAGCGTGCTTACAGACGGGGAGGTGCTGCAGTCCCTCCGGGAGTGCGCCGGTCTGGCACCCCTTCACAATCCGCCCAACGTCATCGGGATAGAGGCGGCCATGGAGAGGCTTCCGGGGGTGCCCAACGTGGCGGTTTTCGACACCGCCTTCCACCAGACCATGCCCCGGGTGAACTACCTTTACGGCCTTCCCTACGAGGTTTACGAGAAGCACCGGATCCGGCGCTACGGTTTTCACGGTACCAGCCATCAGTACGTGTCCCGGCGGGCGGCGGAGGTGCTGGGCCGGCCGATGGAGGAGCTGAACCTCATCACCTGCCACCTTGGGAACGGCTGCTCGGTCACGGCGGTCCGCGGCGGCCGCAGCATTGACACCAGCCTGGGTTTCGGAACCATCTGCGGCTTGATTATGGGCACCAGGTGCGGCGATGTTGATCCGGCGATTCTCTTCGAACTTATGGAAAACCACGGCTGGAGCCTTGAGAAGGTGAAGAGAACCGTTTACAAGGAAAGCGGCCTGCTGGGCATTTCCGGGCTCTCCAACGACATGAGGGACATAGAGGAAGCCTCGCTGAAGCGGGGCGAGGAGAGGGCCACGCTCGCCCTGGAGATGTTCGTGGACAGGGTGAGGAAATACATCGGCGCCTACGCGGCCACCCTGGGGAGGCTGGACGGCATAGTCTTCACGGCGGGCATCGGCGAGAACTCGCCCGAAATCCGGGAGATGGTTTGTTCGGGGCAGGAAACCCTGGGCGTCCGGATAGACCCCGAGGCCAACGGGGCGAGGGGCGGGGAGAGGATCGTATCAACCCCCGACAGCCGGGTGAAGGTGCTGGTTGTGCCCACAAACGAGGAACTGATGATAGCCCTGGA
>JAKPTG010000026.1 GCA_029571005.1 Candidatus Fermentibacterota bacterium | reverse complement strand
AGATCCCGGACGCCGCCGGAGGTGACCACCCCGTCGCAGCCCAGAGAGCGGTGGATGCTGCCCTGCACCTCGCCCCAGAAGGAGCCCATGGGGGCGGGGTCCAGATCCTGGATGACGGTGATCGAGGGTTTGGGGGAGGCGTGAAGCTTCCGGTAATACAGATCGTTCAGTTTCTTCTGCTCTTCCGTCGGCGGGTGCATGGCGGAGATCTTCGCGGTGACGGCGTAGCCCACGGTGCGGGTGTCGTTGGCGAAGACCTTTTTGATCGACGGATTCATGAAGCCGGCGGTCCGGGGCCTGAGTTCGAAAAACTCGATGGCGTTGCAGATCGTGGGGGCGTCGAACTTCTTCAGTTCCTCCAGCTGGGACATGTGGAGCATCCTGTACCTCCTGAGATGCGCGTGTCGGCACTATACTGATATATCAGTATAGTGCTGCACCAATCCCGTGTCAATGGAAGCCGCCGCAAACGGACGCGGTCCGGGGATGCCCCGGAAGGGGCGCCGGTCACCCCTGGGCGTAGGCCGCGAACTTCAGGAGCCCTTCCCGGATGTCCTCCACCCCTATCCCCGAGTAGGCCAGCCGGAGGTGCCTGCGGGTCTCGCCGGGAAGGGCCTTGCCGAAATGCAGCCGGGTGCAGAAGGAAACTCCGGTCTTCCGGAGAACATCCTTCCGGAAGGATTCGTAATCGGAGAAGCCTTTGGCTTCCATCAGTCCCGTCACATCCGGGTAGAGATAAAAGGTGGCCTCCGGAACGTAGCAGGAGACCCCGGGGATGGCGCGGAGGATTTCCGCCGCCGCATCCCGCCTCTCCTTCAGAACGTCGATGATTCTCCGGGAGCCGCTCTGGTCCCCCGTCAGGGCCTCCACCCCCGCAATCTGGACGAAATGATTGGTGCAGGACTCGTCGTTCAGGTTCAGTTTGGCGATGACACCGATGATCTGTCGGGGCCCCACCGCCGCGCCGAGGCGCCACCCGGTCATGGCGTACTTCTTCGAAAAGGTGTAGAGAATGACGCACCTCTCCTCCATGCCCGGAAAGGAGGCCAGGCTCCGGGACCGGCCCCGGTAGCGGATGTCGAAGTAGGCCTCGTCGCAGAGGACCCTCAGGTCGTGCCGCAGGGCGAACTCGGCGATCTGCTCCAGCTCCTCGTCGGGGGACACCGCTCCGGTGGGATTCTGCAGATCGTTGACGATGAGGAGCTTCGTCCTGGGGCTCACCTGGCGCCGCAGGGCGTCCATGTCCAGATGGAAATTTTCCTTCCCCGGCAGAAACCCGTAGGGCAGCCCCCGCCCGCCGTGGAACTCAATCTGGGACTCGTAGATCGGGTAACCCGGGTTCGGGTACAGAACCTCGTCGCCGGGGTTCATCAGGGCCAGGATGAACTTCCCGATGACCGGCTTCCCCCCGGGCTGCACCGCCACCGAGTCGGCGGTGTAGTGCGTTCCCCGGCTCCGGTTGATATCCGCCGCCAGGGCGTCCCTCAGTTCCGGGATGCCCGCGTTGGGGGCGTAGCCGGTTTTTCCGTCCCTCATGGCCCTGTGCGCCGCATGGATGATGTTCTCCGGGGTCGGCAGGTCCATATCCCCCAGATGAAAGGGATAGACCCGGTTTCCTGCGGCGGCGAAGGCCCTGGCCTCTTCCGAAACCGCGAAGGCAGTCTCGGATCCCAGACGGACGATCCTTTCGGCGGTAATCATCTCTTTCTCCCTCCCCTGTCACCTACAATATCATATTTCGGGCCGCTACAATCAATGGGGATTTTGCCGATAATCGGGGTATCGTCCGTCAATTTCCCGATGGATCTGCCGATTCTGGTATAGGGTGACGAGGGTATGGGTTTAAAAAAACTGGTCCTGCTTCTTCTGGGGGGGGCCGCCCTGGCCTACGGGGAGGTCACGTTTTCACATCCGAAACTATCAAATGAAGACAGGATTCTTTTCCAGGCCACTGCGGAGGGTCCGGGCCACCGGGAGTTCCGCACTCTTTTTCTCGCCGATATCGGGAAAGACACCCGGAAGCAGCTGACCTTCTACCCCGAAAGTCTTCTTTATCTGCCCGAAACCGGGGGGCTGCAGATCCAGAACCGTTTCGGCCTGTTCCGCAGCGACGCCAACCAGGAAAACATGCGCCCCGTTCCCGGCTTTCCCTCCTTTCTCACGGGAAAGAAAGCCGAGAACGGCAAGATCCTGCCGGTCCTGACCTCTCCGAACGGGCGGTACATACTCAGGGTGGAGCCGGTCTCGGCGGCCCATGGGGATCTCGTCCTCTTCGACACCCTCAGCGGGGCCGGAGCGCCGGTTTCCCGCCGGGTGGAGCTGGCCATGACAGGCCCCGAGGCGGTCTGGTCACCCAACTCCCGCTACTTCGTGTACACGAAGGCCGGGACCATCTATTATTTTTCCATGGAGCAGTACCGGGACTCCCGGCTGGTGGCGGAGAGCTATCGCCGCCTCGGAGAGGGCGGCCTGTCCAGCCTCCGCTGGACCCCCGACGGCGACCTTTTTTATCTGTCCCGGAATCTGGTTTACCGGATAACCGGAGCCGAGCTTTTCGCCCGCAGCCTCTATCATGACACCCTTCCCATCGGCCGGGTCGCCGGGCGGCTTCCCTTTCCCTTCGATGTGGATTTCGACACCTACTGGGTCGCCCCCGACGGAGGGTCCCTTCTGCTGAATGCCGGGGGAGGCCGCATTTTTCACTGTCCCCTGGG